>DATDRS010000129.1:0-27423 GCA_035291605.1 Anaerolineales bacterium
GTGATGTTGCGCGCCCCGGCATCCAGCGCGTTTTCGACCAGTTCCTTGACGACTGAAGCCGGGCGCTCGACGACTTCCCCGGCGGCGATTTGCGAGGCGACTTCTTCGGAGAGGAGGCGAATGGGCATGGCGGGGATTATAGCCCTAAATTTGAAATTGACTATTGACAACCACAAATCTGGGTTTATACTGACTAATAGTCATTTACTGACTAATAGTCACAAATGGCCCGCTCTGCTACCCACTCCCGACGCCAGAAGGAAAAAGAGGATCGCAAGGAAGCGATTCTCACTGCGGCGCGGGAGGTTTTTTTTGAGCAGGGGATCCGCCGCGCCACCGTGGACGAGATTGCCGCCCGCGCCGAGGTCGCCAAAGGCACTGTCTATCTCTATTTCGACAGTCGCGAGACGATCCTGGCGCATTTGCTTTTAGAGGGGCTGGACGCGCTCAACGAACGGCTGGAGAAAGCCTACGACGAATCCGCGCCCGACGGGGGCGAGGCGCGCTTGCGGCGGCTGGCGGCTGCCTACTTTGAGTACCACGAGACCAAGCAGGATTATTTCCGCCTGATGATGGCTTTTGACCGGGGCCACTTCCGCGAAGCGGTGAATGCGGAGGTCTACGAAAAAATTCTCCACCGCAGCCTGCACGGCCTGCGCTGGGTCGTGCGCACGATCCAGCAGGGCATCGAGGCGGGCGAGTTCAGCCCCGGCGACCCCAAGCAACTGGCCGGGATGATGTGGGCCGCGCTCAACGGCGTGCTTGTGCTCACCAGCCACCCGCTCCGCCGCGAACTGGTGGCGCAGGAGGTCGAGACGCTGTACGGCGGCGTGCTGGAGACGATGCTTAAAGGGATGAAAATCCCAAACCCCAATGACCAGATCCCAATTGGAGTTTGAAAGTTGGGATTTGGGAGCCTGACACAAGGAGATCGTGCGTATGAAAGACGTAGTCATTGTAGACGCCGTTCGCACTCCGGTCGGCAACCACGGCGGGGTGTTCCGCGACGTGGACGCGAAGGCCCTCGCGGTCACAGTGATCCGCGGTCTTCTCGAACGGACGAAAATTGACCCGGCGAAAATTGACGAGGTGATCTTTGGCTGTATTGCCCAGCCCTCCGATGCGCCGAACATCACCCGCGTCGCCGCGCTCATGGCCGGGATACCGAAAGAAGTGCCGGCGTATACCGTCGCCCGCAACTGCGACTCGGGGATGGATGCGATGGTGCAGGCTTATCGCAGCATCCAGGTCGGCGACGGCGAGATTTACCTCGTCGGCGGCGTCGAGTCCATGAGCAACATCCCCTATATCGTGAAGGGCGCGCGCTGGGGTCTGAAGCTCCGCCACGCCGAGTTCACCGACGCGATGTGGGAGGGCCTCACCGACCCGATCTGCGGCCAACTCATGGGCCGCACCGCCGAGAACCTGGTGGAGGAATTCGGCATCACCCGACAGGAGCAGGACGCGTATGCCGTGCAGAGCCATAAGAAGGCGTTCATGGCGACGCGTATGGAGAAGTTCATTGACGAGATCATCCCCGTTGAAGTGACCAAGCGCATTGCCGGGCAGGAAGTCGCCAGAGAAAAGATCGTGCAGGATGAGACGATCAACCCCGGCCTGAGCATGCAGAAGGCCGCGCTTTACCCCACGATTTTCAAAGAGGGCGGGACGGTGACGCCCGCCAACGCCTGCGGCATTTCCGACGGCGCGAGCGCGATGCTGGTGACGACGGCTGAGAAGGCCAAGGCGTTGGGCTACGAGCCGCTGGGCCGCGTCGTCGCCTACGCCTACGCGGGCGTGGAGCCGCACCGCATGGGCATCGCCCCGGCCCACGCCGTGCCTAAGGCCTTGAAGAAAGCCGGGCTGACGCTCAAAGATATGGACTTGATCGAGATCAACGAGGCCTTCGCCGCGCAGGTGTTGTCGGTGGGCAGAACACTCAAGGATGAAGGCTGGGAGTGGAGCAAAGTCAACGTCAACGGCGGCGCGATTGCGCTCGGCCACCCGGTCGGCTCGTCCGGCTGCCGCATCGTCGTCACGCTCCTGCACGAGATGAAGCGCCGCGCCAAAGACGGCAAACCCGCGCGCTACGGACTGGCGACGCTCTGCGCGGCGGGAGGCCAGGGGAGCGCGATTATCTTGGAGCGAGTGAATGGGCAAAGCAATCAGTGACCAGTAAACAGTAAGCAGTGGACGGATGGCTGATCACTGATTACCGATCACTGATCACTGAATAAGGAGAACTCCTATGTACATCTTCAAAGCCGCCGTGGTCGGCGCAGGCGCGATGGGCGCGGAAATCGCGCAGGTGATTTCGTACTCTGGCCTGCCCGTCATCCTCAAGGACATTGACCCGTCCATGCTCGATAAGGGCATGGCTCGCATCCGCAGGATCTATCAGGGGCGCGTGGACAAGGGCAAGATGACCGCGGGCGAGATGGACGGCAAACTCTCGCTCGTCACCCCCACCCTGACCTACGACGCGTTCGGCGACGTGGACATTGTCGTCGAGGCCGTCCCCGAAAAGATGTCGGTCAAGCGCGCGGTGCTGGGCGAACTGGCGAAGGTCCTGCCCGAGTCGGCCATCATCGCCTCCAACACGTCGGCGCTCTCCATCTCCGAGATGGGCGCGGCGTCGGGCCGGCCCGCCAAGATGATCGGGATGCACTTCTTCAACCCGGCGCACGTGATGAAGCTGGTGGAGATCATCCCGGGCCTCGACACCGCCCAGGAAACGGTGGACGACGCGGCGGCGTTCACCGAGTCGCTCCGCAAACTGCCCGTGATCGTGCAGGAATGTCCAGGGTTCCTCGTCAACCGCCTGCTGATGCCCTATCTCAACGAAGCCGTGCTGGCGCTGGCGGAGGGCGAGGGCGCGGCCGGCGAGATTGACGAGCAGATGCGCGTGTGGGGCTGGCCGATGGGGCCGTTCCTGCTGATGGACATGCTCGGCCTTGACGTGTGCGCCGACGTCGGGCAGTATCTCGAAAGCGAGTACGGCGACCGGATGCACGGGGCGGAACTGTTTGCCCACCTGGTGCAGTCGGGGCGGCTGGGAGAGAAGAGCGGGGCGGGCTTCTATGGTTATGGGGGCGAGACAGATGAGCCGGTGAAGAAGATGATCGCCGAGCTGCAGGCCTCCGGCGTCGCCCGGCGGCGCAACGGAGGATTTGACCCCGATCGCCTGATCATGCCGTTGATCAACGAGGCGGCGCTCTGCCTGCAGGAGCACATCGCCAGCCCGAGCGATATTGATCTGGCGATGGTGGCCGGGACCGGGATGACCTACGGCGGCGAGCGCGTTGGCCCGCTGGCTGTGGCGGACATCCTGGGCCTCGACGCCGTCGTCGCCAAGCTGGAAGTCCTGCAGAAGAAATACGGTGAACGTTTCCGCCCGGCCCGCCTGCTCCGCTCCAAAGTCCGCGCAGGACACCTGGGGCGCAAGGCGGGGCGTGGATTTCACGAGTATTCGGGATGAAAGGAACTCAGGGAGCTGAAGGGAACCAGGGAACTCTCGGTCCGGTAGTTCCTTGAGTTCCTGCAGTTCCTTTTTATCAGGAGTTGTAACCCATGAGCGAACGACAATTCGTCAAGACTGCCATCGAAGACCGCGTCGCCGTCATCACGATTGACCATCCGCCGGTCAATGCGCTCAACGCGACGACGTTGAGCGAACTCAGCGAGGCGGTGGACGAGGTGATCGCCAACCCGGAGGTCAAGGCCGTCGTCATCACCGGGGCCGGACAGATCGCCTTTGTGGCCGGCGCTGACATCAACGAATTCACCAGCATCAGCACCGCCGAGCAGGCGATTGAGGCCGCGCGGCGCGGGCAGACGGTGTTCTCGAAGATTGAGTGCTCACCCAAGCCCTTCATCGCAGCCGTCAACGGCGTGGCGCTCGGCGGCGGCATGGAACTGGCGTTGGCCTGCCACATACGCCTCATCGGCGACCGGGCCAAGCTGGGCCAGCCGGAGATCAACCTCGGCATCATCCCCGGCTGGGGCGGCACACAGCGCCTCCCGCGCATCGTGGGCAAGGCCAAAGCCATTGAGTTGATCCTGACTGGGGACAACATTACGGCGCAGGAGGCCTACCGGCTGAACCTAGTGAACAAGGTCGTCCCCGGCGGCGAGGTGCTCAAGACCGCGCGCGACCTGGGCAAGAAGATCGCTCAGAAGGGCGCGATCACGATGAAAGCCGCGTTGGACGCGATCAACGGGAGCGTGAGGCCGATAGGCGACGGGTTGGCTTACGAAGCAGGCCAGTTCGGCGTCCTCTTCCAGACAGAGGATATGCGTGAGGGGGTGAGGGCCTTTTTGGAGAAGCGGCAGCCGGTGTTCAAGGATAGGTGACCGTCCATTATGGCCTGGTCAAACATCGTCGGCCTGACGGGAGGCGCGCTCATCGTGTTCTTCGCGCTCTTGCGCGTCGAGCGCAAACGGCTGTGGGTCGTCGCCCTCGTGCTTGTGCTCCCCTCCGTCTGGCTGACGGTGATCTGGGCCAACTTTTATCACCGCTGGCCGGAGGTCTTGATCGGCGTCGGCGCGGCCGGGTTGATGGCCGGAGGCTGGTGGCTCGCCTATGGGCGTCGTCTCCCCCCGGCGACGAGCGACGCCATCAAAGTCTGGGGCCAGGAAGAGATGCCCAAAGCGCGGCCCCAACACATGCAGGCCGAACTTCAGCGCCTGCGTGAGGAGAAAGAACAACTGGAGGCTGAACTGCGCCGACTGAGGAGCGGCGGGAACGGTCACGGGCAGGACCAGTAATCATGCCGGGAAGGAAAAAAGCATGGACTTTTCACTCACCGAAGAGCAGCAAATGTTCCGCGACCTGTTCCGCGAATTTGCGGAGAAGGAAATCGCGCCCATCGCGGAGCATAGCGACCGCGAGGAACAGCCGCCCGTCGAATTGCTCAAAAGAGCGGCGGCGCAGGGCTTCCTCGGCGCGACCCTCCCGGAGGCGTACGGCGGCGCAGGGATGGATTACCTCACCTACACCCTGCTGGTCGAGGAGATTGCCAAGCACTGCCTTTCGACGGCGGTCACCATCGGCATCCACACGGTCCTGGCCTCGATGTCCATCCTCGACGCCGGGACGGAGGCGCAGAAACGGGCTTACCTCCCGCGCCTCGCGGGCGGCGAGCTAGCCGCCTTCGCCCTTAGCGAGCCGGACGCCGGCTCAGACCCCGGCGCGCTGCAAACGCGCGCCCGCCGCGAGAACGGCGCGTTCTACCTGGATGGCGTGAAGACGTGGGTGAGCAACGGCGGCCTCGCCAGCGTGTTCGTCGTCTTCGCCAGCACAGAACCTGGCAGGCGGCATCAAGGGTTGAGCGCGTTCATCGTCGAGAACGGCGCGCCTTGCGTGACCGTGGGGCATCGCGAGCCGACGCTGGGCCTCCGGAGCGTGGATATTCGCACGATCTATTTCGACGACGGCCACGTTCCTGTCGAGAATCTCCTGGGCCCGCTCAACGGGGGCTGGCCGATTGTGCTCCGCGCCTTCAACCGGGTCCGCCTGAGCCTCGCGGCCTCCGCGCTTGGCGCCGCCGAGGGGGCGCTCGCGCTCGGGGTCAAATTCGCCGTCGAACGCAAGCAGTTCGGCGGGCCAATCGCCTACAAACAGGCCATGCAAAACTACGTGGCCGACTGCGCCGTGGAAATCGAGGCCCTGCGGCATCTGGTGCGCTACGCCGCCTGGCTGGCCGACGCCGGGCAGGAATACGGCCGCTACGCAAGCATGGCGAAGTATTTCGGCGCGCGCGTGGCGAAAGAGACCGCCAACAAGATGCTGCAGGTCCACGGGGGCTACGGCTTCAGCGACGAGTACACGATTTCGCGCATTTACCGCGACGTGCGCGCGCTCCGGCTGCTGGGCGGCACGGACGAGATCCAGCGCTACGCCGTGGCGCGCGGGGTGTTCGACGAGCAGGGGTTGAAGATACAGCCGTGAGACGTGAGACGTGATGGGTGATTCACGCATCACGCGTTACGTATCACTCAGAAAGGACACAATGGATTTCACCTTCCCCCCCGAATTCATCGCCTTCCGCCGGATGGTGCGCGAGTTTTGCGAAGAGGAACTCCGGCCTCGCGCGAAGGATGTGGATCACACGGGCAATGTTGACCCGGGTGTCCTGCGCCAGATGGGCGGCCTGGGGATGCTGGGCGTGCCGTTCTCGCAGGAATATAGCGGCCTCGGCCTGGGCGAGATGGGCTACTGCATCCTCATGGAAGAGCTCAACCGCGTCTGCCCGTCCACCGCGACCATCGTCGGCGCGCACACCGGCATCGGCGCGATGAGCCTGTACCTCGACGGCGCGCCCGCGCTCAAGCGGAAGTACATGCCTGACCTGTGCACCGGGCGAAAACTGGCCGCCTTTGCCCTCACCGAACCCAACGCCGGGTCGGACGCGGCAGGCATTCAACTCCGCGCCACCCTCGAGGGCGATTCGTACTTCCTCGACGGGCAGAAGATGTGGATCACCAACGGCCCGATCGCGGACGTGATCATGGTCCTCGCCGTCACCGATCCGGCGCTCGGCGCGCGCGGGGGCGCGACGGTGTTCGCGGTGGAGAAGGAGTGGCAGGGCTTCGAACCCGGCAAGCCTGAGCGCAAGATGGGCCTGCACGGCTCGCCCACCTCCCTGCTCACCTTCGACGAAGTGCGCGTGCCCAAAGAGAACGTCGTCGGCCAGGTGGGGCTGGGGTTCGTCACATTCATGAAGACCCTCGACCTCGGGCGGATCACCATCGGGGCCGCCGGCCTGGGCGGGGCGCAAGCCTCGCTGGAGGCCTCCGTCCGCTGGGCCAAAGCCCGCTCCCAGTTTGGCCGCCAGATCGCCCACATGCAGTCCATCCAGTTCCTGTTGGCCGAGATGGCCGCCGAAACTGAGGCGTTGCGCTCGCTGGTGTACCGCACCACCTGGCTCGTGGAGACCGGCCAGCCCTTCTCCAAAGAAGCCGACATGTGCAAGCTGTTCGGCTCCGAGGTCGCCAGCCGGTGTATTGACCGCGCGCTGCAAATCCACGGCGCGCTCGGGTACTCGCGCGATTTCCACATCGAGCGCGGCTGGCGCGACGCGCGCATCGCCGAAATCTTCGAGGGCACCAACGAAATCCAGCGCATCGTCATCGCAGAACACCTCATGCAGGAAGCCGGCGTGCGCATCCGACCATAGGTCGCAGAGAGTCGATGGCTTATCGCTTATCGCTGATGGCTTAGCGCAAATGGCAGATCGCCGATGATAACGGATTACGCTATCCGCCATCTGCCAGAGAGCTAAATGACATGATCATTCTCGTTTTCCTTCGTCCAGTGCTGGACCCTTCCGGGTTCACCGTCAACCGCCGGGCGCAAAAGATTTTCGTCAACCGCCCCAGCTACATCATCAACCCGGCCGACAAGAATGCGCTGGAGGCCGCGCTGCAAATGGCCGGCGAGGCGGACACCGTGATCGCCGTCGCCCTCGGCGAGGCGCAGGCGGAGGACATACTGCGGCAGGCCCGCGCGCTGGGCGCGCACCGCGCCCTATGGGTCAATGACGACAGGCTCAAACAAGCCGACGCGGCGGTGGTCACCACCGTGTGCCAGCGCGTCGTCGAGCAACTGGGCGAAGTGGACCTGGCGCTGTTGGGCGGGGAAGTCGTGGACGCTGACTTCGCGCAGATCGGACCTCGCCTGGCGCAGGCGCTGGCCTGGCCAATGATCCTCGACGCACACCGCGTGGAGGCAGGCGATGGGGTTGTGCGCGCCATCGCCCCACGCGGCGCGGCCTTCCACAGCGCCGAGGCCGATCTGCCTGCTGTGATCACCATCGCGCGCGACAGCAATAAGCCACGTTACGCACGCGGCCTCGACGTCGTCAAGGCTTACAGAGCCGAGGACGCCGTCGAAGTGTGGAGCGCCGCCGACCTCGGCCTGAGTGAAGCCGATCTCAGGCCCGTCACTGAACGGCGCGGCGAGTCCTTCCCCTCGGAGCGTGAACTGGGGAAGCGGCTGGAAGGCAGCGCCGATGAAACGGCGTCGCAACTTGCAGAGGTGATACGGAAATCATGACAAGGTGACAGGGTGAAGAAGGTGACAAGCTGTACTAGCCGTGTGAAGGGACTCTCACTATGGACATCGCCGACCTCTCTGCGCTGATGGGCGAGGACATCGCCGCCGGAAACTACGCCGACATCTGGGTTGTGCTCACAGACCCTGGCGCCGCGCCGCTCCTCGGCGAAGCGCGCCGGCTGGCTGACTCGCTCGGCTGTTACGTCCACGTCGTGATCTCCGACGCCAGTCTGAGCGCGCGTGCGGTCGCGCTCGGCGCTGACAAAATTCACTTAGCGGAAGTGCCAGGACTGTTCGTGCAGACGCAATATCCGGAGTTCGCGCTTTTCCCGATCAGCAAAAACGCGCAGGCGGCGAAGGCCGCGCAGAAGCACAAGGCCGGGCTGATCACCGACGCGCGCAACCTGAGCGTGGACGAAAGCACACGCGCGCTGCTTGGCTCGCATCCGGTGTATGGCGGCGAATACTTCCTGGATTTCGCGCTCACCTCTCCGGCGAAATTTGCCACGCTCGACCCGCGCCTCCTGCCGGAGCCGTACGCCGACCCCTCGCGCAGGGGCGAGGTCGTGCCCAACGATTTTATCGCGCCCGAGCCGCGCTTCCGCGATCTGGGGCCGGTGGAATATACACCGCAGTCGTGGCGGCCCCTCACCAAAGCGAAGGTCATCGTCTCGGTCGGGAGCGGAGTCAAAGACGCCGAGGGGCTCTCACTCGCCAGGCAACTCGCCGAAAAGCTGGGCGCGGAAATTGGCGGCGACCGCTCGGGTGTGGACTTTGGGTGGGTGGACGAAGCCCATCTGGTCGGCGTCACCGGGCAGGAGGTCGCGCCCGATCTGTATATCGCCGTCGGCATCCGGGGCGACACCTACCACAACGCGGCCATCGTCGGCGCGAAGACAGTCGTCGCCATCTACCCCAATCCCGAGGCGCCGATCTTCGCCGCCGCCGATTACGGGGTCGTGGCTAACCCCAAAGAGTTCCTGCCGAAACTCATCGCCAAATTGCCTTAATAAATGAAACGTGCGGCGCACTTTGAAAGTGCGTCGCACGTGAGCAGGCGCATTCTGTGAGAAGCTCTTAGAGATCGCTGTCCAGCGAGCGCCCCGGTTGACCGTCCCACCACAGGATGAAAGCCGCCGCGATCAAGGCGCAGGCCCCCAGCCCGTAGTCCGCTTTTCCTATGAGAAAAATGGCGGCAACAATCACCGCCGTCACCAGGATTTCCATGCCCTCATGATACAGGACAACCGAGAGGCAGAGAGATAGTCTTTAGGTAACATGGTTGGGTGATGGTTGACAGATAGCCCCCTGTAAGTGAGATAGCGCAATCTCGACCAGCGCGGCGATATGCTCCGGGCGGTCATTCAACGCCGGGATGTAATGAAAATCGCGCCCCCCCGCGGTTTCGAAGACGTGCCGCGCCTCGCGCCCGATCTCGTCGAGCGTCTCCAGACAGTCAGCCGAAAAACCGGGGCAAACCACGTGAGCGCCCTGAGCGCCATCCCGGCCCAACTCGACCAGCAAGTCATCCGTGTAGGGTTTTAGCCACTCGACCGGGCCGAACCGGGATTGAAAGGATATGCGCCACTCCTCGTCGCGCAGGCCCAGTTGGCCAGCCACGAGCCGGGCCGTCGTCAGGCATTCTTCCGGGTAGGGATCGCCCGCCTCGGCATAGCGCCGGGGGATGCCGTGGAACGAAAAGACCAGGTACTTGGACCGGCCGTGCGCCGCCCAACGCTCACGGATGCTCTGCGCCAGCGCCGTAACGTACGCCGGATGGTCATGGTAGTGGCTGATCGTCCGCAACTCCGGCATCCAGCGCCAGGCCTGCAATTCGTCGAAAACTGCATCGAACGTCGTCGCGACCGTCGTGGCCGAGTATTGAGGGAACAACGGGAAGATGAGCATCCGCCGCGCCCCGGCCGCGCGCAGTTCGCGCAGGCCTTCGGCAATGGAAGGATGGCCGTAGCGCATGCCGATGGCGACGCTGAGCCGATCACCCAGGCGCTGCCCCAATTCCCGGCGCAGGCCCTCGGCCTGTTGCCTCAGCGTGATCAGCAAAGGCGAGCCCTGCTCGGTCCAGATATTTTGATACAGGCGGGCCGAGCGAGCCGGGCGCACGTTCAGCAAAACTCCGTGCAGGACAGGAAGCCAGAGCCAGCGCGGCAGCTCGACGATGCGCGGGTCGGAGAGAAATTCGGCGAGGTAGGGCCGCAGGGCCGCAGGGGTCGGCGCGGCCGGCGTGCCGATGTTCGTCAGCAGGACGCCGATTGCGGGGGACAGGTCAACGGGGACGGGAGGATGCGCAGCGACGGCCATAGAGAAACCCTGTTATCAACGAAGCATGCGCGCATAGCATAGGTCGAATTCCCGCTCAAGTACAGCCAGTTTCACTGAGATTCAGGCATAACAAATGTCATCAATTTCGTAAGACTTTTGTCCATCTGGAATGTGATTTAGTTCTATCGCTGCACAACCACCCGCCACTCGCCGGCAGCGACGGGAAGGCAATCACATTTTTGCATTCAATAACCACTCTGAGATTCTGAAAAGAGGCCGTATAATTCCATCCGGCACGCTGGCCGCGTCTCGCCCGCCGCTCGCCGCCCGTCGTTCATCTCTCATGCTCCGCTTCGCCCTCTTCGACCTCGACGACACCCTGTATCCCTCCAGCACCGGGCTGTGGGATGCAATTGGCGAGCGCATCAACCAGTATATGATCGAGCGCCTCGGCCTGGCGCCGGGCGAAGCGCGGGCGCTGCGCGACCGGTATTTGAGCAGCTTCGGCACCACGCTCAACGGCCTGCGCCACAACTACCACATTGACCCCAAAGATTACCTGGCTTACGTCCACGACCTGCCTCTGGATCAATATCTCCGGCCGGACCCCGCGCTCAACGGGATGCTGGCCCGGCTGCCCCTGACCAAGATCATCTTCACCAACTCCGACGCGCCGCACGTCGAGCGCGTGCTGCATCAACTGGGCGTCGCCCGCTACTTCACCCAGACGATTGACATCCACGCGCTCGGCTTCGTCAACAAGCCTGACCCGCGCGCTTATCTCCGCGCCCTGGAACTCATCCGGGCCAAAGCGCCGGAGTGTGTGTTCGTGGAAGACTCGCGCCGCAACTTGCTTCCGGCGCGAGAGTTGGGTATGCTCACCGTGTGGGTCAACGCCGCCGGCTCGCCGGATGGCGTGGATTATCAAATCCCGAACGTGCTGCAACTGGAGCGCGTGCTCGCCGGACTCATGGGACAGGCCTGGTGATGGAGAACCCTCAACCTCATGCTGAATCCTAATCACGACGCGGCCCGCGCGGTCGTCTTCGGTGTAGCCCTGGGCGACGCCCTCGGCTGGCCGGTGGAATTCCTCGACCGGCCGCGCATCCGCGCCAAGTATGGCCGCCAGGGCATCACCGCCCCGCCCAACCCGGCGCTCTACACCGACGACACCCAGATGTCGGCGGCCATGGCAGAGGCGCTGATCGAGACCGGAGAGGCCGATCTCGACACGCTCATGGAGGCGCTGGGCCGCCAGTTCATCGCCTGGAAAAACGACCCGGTCACGGCCAGCCGCGCGCCGGGCACGACCTGCATTCGCGGCGTCAACGCGTTGGAACGCGGCGCGCCCTGGCGGGAATCGGGCGTCCGCGACTCAAAGGGGTGCGGCGCGTGCATGCGGGTCGCGCCCGTCGGGTATTTTTACCAGCACAGCTCTTCCACGCTGGCCAACGTGGCCCGCTCTCAGAACTGGCTCACCCACCGCCATCCCACGGCGGATGCGGCCAGCGTCGGCGCGGCCTATCTGGTCAAACTGGCGCTCGACGGCGTCGTCCCGCAGGAACTCCCTCACCGCGTCCTCGCATTCACCACCGGCATGTCGCCGGAATTTGAAGCGGCTATCCAGCGCGCGGTGGAGGTCAAAGACTGGCCTGACGAGGAAACCGCGCTCGGTTATGTCGGCCCGACGCGCGGCGGCGGCTGGATTGCCGAAGAGGCCGTGGCGATGGCGTTGTATTGCGTGCTCAAGCGGCCCGACGACTACGTTGCCGCCGTCCGGCTCGGCGCCAATATAGATGGCGACTCGGACTCGGTCGCCAGCATCGCCGGGGGGATCATGGGCGCGCGGCTGGGGTCACAGGCCATCCCGGAAGACTGGGTTGCCCGCCTGGAAAACCGGGATTATCTGACCGGGCTGGCCGACCGGCTGGCCGAGAAGAAAGCGAAAATGGGAGTAATGTATCTGCCATGAACGAGCTGCTCTCAAACCCCAAGGCCTGGCTCATCCTCGGCTGCCTCGGCGCGATGGTGCTCGGCCTCAACCTGAGCCTGCTCGGACTGCTGCGCCGGGATAAGGCGGTGATGGAAGAAGCCTCTAAATGGAGCAAGGCCCTGCGCGGCGGGCGCGAAGGCCAGCAGCGGCAAGACGCGCAGCTTGACGAGCTGCACCGCCTGGTCTCTAATCTCCAATCTCCTACGGCCAGCGCCGTAGAAACCGCGCCATCCGACTCTAAAGAATAGATCTATGATCCGCACCCTCTACCGCAGCAGCAAAGGCGGCTTCACCTTCGACGTGCCGACGACGCATTGGCGCGTGGCCCTGCATGACGCCGGGGGTCTGTTCTGGGTGGATTTCAGCGAGGAGCCGCCGGAAGTCGTCGAGCCGTTCCTGCGTGACGTCTTTGGCTTCCATGCGCTCGTGGTCAACGATGTCCTGCGCGAAGGCTACGTCGCCAAGATTGACAATTGGGGCGAGTACGTCTACGCCGTGCTGCATGCGGTGCGTTTCAACACCGACACACTTGAACTCGTGACCCGTGAGATAGATGCCTTGCTGAGCAAGAACTATCTGGTCACGTATCACGCCCAGCCGATCCAGGCCGTCAACCACTTGTGGTCAAGCTGCCAGAACGATCAGCGCCGCCTGGAACGCGGGGCTGACCATCTGCTGTATCTGCTCCTGGATCTGATCACCAGCGAATACATGCCCGTCGTGGACCGCATTGACGAGACAATTGACCGCCTGGAAGACGAAATCTTCGAACGCCCCACCCCGCACACGCTCAATACGATCTTCGCCTTCAAACGCGCCGTCCTCCACATGCGCCGGATCATCGCCCCTCAGCGCGAGGTGCTCAACCGGCTGGCGCGCGACGACTATGCCATGATTGACCCCAAAGACCGCATCTACTTCCGCGACGTTTACGACCACCTCGTCCGGCTGGCGGACATCAACGAAAGCCTGCGAGACCTGATCGGCGGCGCGCTGGACACTTACCTGTCTGTGACTTCCAATCGCATCAATGAGATCATGAAAGTGCTGACCATCTTCACCGCGCTGTTCATGCCCATTTCCTTCCTCGCCGGGTTCTTTGGCATGAACTTCACCCGGCTGCCTTTCGAGAATCTGCCCCTGCTCGCCGGCGCGGTGATCGTCATGGTGGCCACGCCGGTGCTCATGTTCCTGTGGTTCCGGCGTCGCGGGTGGATCTGACGCCCACAGGCCGCAATCGCGGTATAATGTTCGCCTGGCTGTAATTTCACCTCACTTCGGGAGAATCTGCATGGGTCTGGAAGGCAAAGCCGCCGTCGTCACCGGGGCCTCGCGCGGGATCGGGCGGGCCATCGCCGTCGAGCTGGCTAAGCGCGGGGCGAGAGTCATCGTCAATTACGCCAAAGACGCGGAGGGCGCAAACGCCGGCGTCGAGGCGATCCAGGCTGCGGGGGGCGAGGCCAAAACCGTCCAGGCGGACGTGTCGGACCTCAAGGCTGCCGAGGGGTTGATCAAAGCCGCCGTCGAAGCCTACGGGTCGCTGGAAATCCTGGTGAACAACGCGGGCACCACGCGGGACATGGTGATCATGATGATGCCCGAGTCTGACTGGGATACCGTCATCCGGACGAACCTGAAAAGCGCGTTCAACTGCTCCAAAGCCGCTGTGAAGACGATGATGCGCAAACGCTACGGGCGGATCGTCAACATCACCTCGGTCGCCGGCATCGCCGGCAACGCCGGGCAGACGAATTACTCGGCGAGCAAAGCCGGGTTGATCGGTTTCACCAAGGCCCTCGCCCGCGAGGTCGCCGCGCGCAACATCACGGTGAACGCCGTCGCGCCGGGGTTCGTCCCCACGGCGCTGACCAACGACCTGCCCGCCGAACTCAAAGACGCCTCGCTCAAAGCCATCCCGCTCGGCCGGTGGGGCGCGCCGGAGGAAGTGGCTTACGCCGTCGCCTTCCTGGCCTCCGACGAGGCCAGCTACATCACCGGCCAGGTGCTGAGCGTGGACGGCGGGATGGTGATGGGGTGATTTATGACTGAAGAATCTCCCCGCCGAGGCAAGACCACCATCGCCCCCGACGTCCTGCTGACGATTGCCAAGCTCTCGGCGCTGGG
Source organism: Anaerolineales bacterium (assembly GCA_035291605.1). Taxonomy (GTDB): domain Bacteria; phylum Chloroflexota; class Anaerolineae; order Anaerolineales; family UBA6663; genus DATDRS01. The sequence goes on from DATDRS010000129.1 coordinate 14,454, forward strand.
CGTGCCCGGGGTGGCGCAAATGAGCCCCGTGCCGGGCGGCGTCAACCGGCTGTTCCGGCGGGGCATCGGCGATGGGGTGCGGATTGAAGTCAAAGACCAGTCTGTCGCTGTGGACCTGTACCTGGTTGTGAAAAACGACGTGAACGTCCGGGAGGCCAGCCGGGCGGTGCAGGCCGAGGTGACCCGCGCCATCCACGAGATGGTCGGCATGGAAGTGCTGGCGGTGAATGTTCACATCGAAGACATTGCTTATCCGGAGAGCACCAAAGCGTAGCAGCCCGGTTTGAGCCGGCTCTTGGCTGATGAAAGCCCGACGCAAGGCGCGCGCTGTCGCCTTACAGGCCCTTTACGAAATTGACTGCACCACGCATCCGGCCGAAGACGTGATTGCGCAGCGGCTGGAGGAGCAGCCCTTAGGCGCGGAGCTGCACGACTTCGTGCGCCGCCTCGTCGCCGGGGCGCTGGCCGGCTCGGAGGCGGTAGATCAACTGATCCAGACCCACGCGCCCGAGTGGCCGCTCGACCAGATGGCGATCATTGACCGGAACATCCTGCGCATCGCCATCTGGGAATTTGCCGTGGACCGCCAGACCCCGGTGAAAGTGGCGATCAACGAGGCGGTCGAACTCGCCAAGCTCTACGGCTCCGACAGCGCGCCGCGCTTCGTCAACGGCGTGCTGGGCGCGCTGGCGGCGCGCGAGAACGAGGTGGCGCAGGCGCTGGCGAAAGCCGCGCGCGCCAAATCCCAATGAACCCTCAAGGCAATACTCGCTATGGAATTTCTCGGCGTCGGCCCGCTTGAATTTCTGTTCATCCTGCTCATCGTCGTGCTGCTCTTCAGCCCGAAGGACATCGCCAAAGGCGCGCGCTCCGTCGGGCGCACGCTCAACCGCGTCTATAAATCGGAGAACTACCGTATCCTGCAAAAGACCTCGCAGGAGCTGCGCAACCTCCCCCAGCGCCTGGCGCGCGAAGCCAACCTCGACGAGCTGGAATCGCAACTGAAAAACGAAGCGCAGCAAGTTTCCTCAGCTGTCCGGTCAACCGCCGAGAATCCCTTCCAGGCTTGGACGCCTCCCCCCGCGCCGGAAACCGAGAACCGCATCGCGCCGCCATCCGCATCGCAGTCCCCCAAATCCACTGAGGCTTCCGGCCCCGATCGGCCTTCCGCATGAGACGTCTGTTCCGGGCGTTCGCCGCGCCGTTCGTCTGGTTCGCCAGAAAACTCGCGTGGCTGGCCGCGCCCTTCCGCTGGATCAATCGAAGATTCCCGTGGGTCTTCGCGCCATTCCGCCTCGTCGCCCGGCCTTTTCGCTGGCTGTGGGGCCGCTGGCGCACGCTCGTCAGATTCTTCACCGAGGTCCCCGAGGACGTCTCGCTCACCGACACGCTTGGGGAGGCGCTGGGGAGCCGCGATGCGTTCTACGAGACGCTCGTCGGCGTCGGCGAGCACCTCGACGCCCTGCGCCGCCACCTGTTCCGCGTGCTCGTCGCGGTCATCCTCGCCACCGGGTTAAGCTTCAACTTCGCCGACCGGCTCATGGCGCTGCTGGCCGCGCCGCTGGGCGAGGGCGCGCAAACTCAATTCTTCAACCTGCCCCGGCTGACCCCGGCCGAGGCCTTCGACCTGCTCCTGGGGCTCGGCGCGGACGGCATAAGCAAAATGCAGGTCATCGAGCCGACCGAGTCCATCGGCGTGTTCATGCGCGTCTCGCTGCTCGTGGGGGTCGCGCTCGCCATGCCGTGGATCGTGTTCGAGCTTTACCTGTTCATCGCGCCGGGGCTGATGCCGCGCAGCCGCCAACTGCTGTTCCTGGCGATCCCGGCCGCCAGCCTGTTCTTCCTCCTCGGCCTGCTCTTCACTTATCTGGTCATGCTTCCCGCCGCCCTCCCGTTCCTCTATACCTTCGCGGGATTTCGCGCCGCGTGGCGGCCCTCCGCCTACTTCAACCTCACCACCGGCCTGATGTTCTGGATTGGCGTCGCCTTTCAGATGCCGCTCATCATCTACGCCCTCGCCGCCGCCGGGCTGATCAAAGCGCGGCAGCTCCTCGCGCAGTGGCGCGTCGCCTGCGTCGTCATCGCCATCGTCGCCGCCGCCGCCACGCCCACCGTGGATCCGGTGAACATGGGGCTGGTGATGATCCCTATGATCTTGCTCTATTTCTTCAGCGTCCTGGGGGCGGCCGTCGCGCAGGCCGGGCGCAAGCGCGAGATCGAAAAGCGCGCGGCGCAGATGAAGATGGGCGCAGCGCCCTGAGCGCGCTTATCCGGCGAATCAAGAAACCCGTTTTCTGCGAGAAAACGGGTTTCTCACGGCGCAGCGCATCAACCGCGGGGAGCAGAAGAAAACTCGTCTTCAGTATCGGCGCGTGCGGGGCCGTCTCCCCGGACGATTGCCACCGCGATCGCCATACCCACCCCCCTGGGGACGCTCTTCGCGAGGACGAGCGATGTTCACGGTCAGCTCACGGTCGTTCAACTGGGTGGCGTTAAACATGCTGATGGCCTTCTGCGCCTCGGCCTGCGTGGTCATTTCCACAAACGCGAAGCCCTTGGAGCGGCCGGTGTCACGATCCTTAATCAGGGTCACCGTTTTCACCGTCCCGGCCTGGGCGAACAACGTGCGCAAATCGTCCTCCGTCGTCGCATAGGACAAGTTCCCAACGTACAGCTTTGTTTCCATTCTGATCTCCTTAATGGCCGGCCGCTGGGTCGGCGTATGAAAGTGCCATCAGCTTCTAAAGCCCTGGCGTCGAAGGACGAATCCTCTCGTGGAACAGACATAGTATATCATATAGAGAAAGGAATGAAACGGTATGTGCCGCAATATCAAGCAGCTGCGCCGCCCCGAGCAGCGCCCGACGGACGAGGAACTCCAGGCCGCCGCGCTGCAATTTGTCCGCAAGATCACCGGCTACCGCGCCCCCTCGCGGGTCAACGAGGCCGCCTTCAACCAGGCCGTGGAGGCGATCGCGCGCGCCAGCCGGGAGTTGTTTGAGAATCTGGTCACGCGGTAAGAGCAGGCTCAGGCACGTCATGGTGAGGGCACGGTGCGCCCTCACCACGATGTGGGCAAGAGCCGTTTTCATCTACAGACGCTTGATGACCATCATCGTCATATCGTCGTAAGCCTCGACGCCGCCGACGTGCTGCTCGACTGCGGCGGTCGCGGCGTCCATGATCGCCGAGGCCGGGCCGTGGCGCGATTGGCGCACGACCTCGATCAACTGCCCAAGGCCGAATTCCTTTGAGTCCGCGTTCACCGCATCGGTCACGCCGTCGGTGTACAGGAACAAGACCTCACCCGTCCCAAGGTGAATTTCGTGCTCCTCGTACTCCACGCCCTCCAACACGCCAAGCGGCAGGCCGCGGCCCCGCAGCGTCCGCGCGGTCCCGTCGCGCTCCACCCAGATCGGCGGGTTGTGACCGCCGTTCGCATATCGGAAGTGGCCCGTCGCCGGCTCCCACACTCCGTAAAAAACCGTCACAAATAACGTGGAAGGGGCGTCCGCGAGGATGAGCTGATTCACGCGCGCCAGCGTCGCGGCGGGCGAAACCCGGCCAATGGCGACCGAACGCAGGAGCGTGCGCGACAGGGCCATGAAGAGCGCGGCCGGCACGCCCTTATCGGCCACGTCGGCGACGACGATGCCCCACCGCTCGCCGCCGGCCTGCGCGCGCAGAGGGATAAAATCGTAGAAGTCGCCGCCCACCTGCCGCGCCGCGCGCCAGAGGGAGCATACCTCCCAGCCCTCTACCTCCGGGCAGCCGTTGGGGAGGAAGCTCGCCTGAATGTCGTGGCTTACTTCCAGTTCGCGCTCCAGCCGCTGCTGCTGGGCGACTTCGCGTGCCAGGCGCGCGCTTTCCATCGCTACCGCGAGCTGGTGCGCGATGCCGTTCAGGATGCTCAGGCGGCGGCCCAGCGGGTGGACCGCCTCGACGACCAGGGCGCCCAGCAGGTCGCCGCGCGCCCACAGGGGCCAGACCATGCACGTCTCGATCCCCATCAGCCGGGCCAAGCGCTCCGGCAGCGTGACCGAAAACGCCCGCGCCGTCGGCTCCGTGTTTTCGAGGCCAAGATCGGCCGCACCTGCCGACCAATGCGCCAGGTCCCCAGCCGACGACTGGCTCAGGCCCATCACCTGGCTGGCGCGGAAGGTCTGGGCCGCGGCGTCCCACTGGTAGATGACCACCCGGTCCAGGCCGACCAGCATCGGGGTGAGCCGGGCGACGGTTTCGAGGCCCTCTGCGAGCGTCGGCTGTCCGGCGAGGGCCTGCGCCACCTGCAACAGCGCGGTGCTCACCCAGGCTTCCTCCTGCTGGGCGCGGTCAAGCAGCGCGCTCTCAATGGCGATCGCCGCCTGATTGGCGATGCCGCCCAACAGGCGGATGCGTTGCGCAGTGAACGGCACTTCGCCGGGCGCCTGCCCAACCATAAGCGCGCCTTCCACTCGTCCTTTGGCCAGCAGCGGCAGGAGGATCACCACGCCCGCGAAGAGCGCGCGACAGTTCTCCGGCAGTTCATGCTCTGAGTCGAGCACCACCGGCTCCAGCGTGTCGAGCATCTCCGCCAGGCGCGGCCACTCGGCCGGGGTGACATGATGCGGCAGCTGGTCCGGCGCCATTTCGACGTCGGCGGCGTGATAGGCCTGCAGGATAAACTGATCGTCCTCCGCCTGCAGCACAGCGCACCGGTCAACGCCGACCAGCATCGCCGTGAGGCGGGCGACCGTCTCAAAAACCTCTTTGAGTTCGGAAGCCCGCGCCGTCGCCTCGGCGACTTGCAGCAGGGCGGTGCTCACCCAGGTCTGCTCACGCTGGGCGGTGTACAGGCGGGCATTCTCGATGGCGACGGCAGCCTGCGAGGCGAACGCGGCGATCAGTTCCGCCTCTTCCGCCGGGAAGTGGTCGTAGCCGGCGTAGTCCACGACGAGATATCCCAGGTGCTCCCCGCGCACCGCCAACACCGCGCCGAGGCAGGCGTGCGGATCAGGCAGGGCCAGGAGATCGTGGTATTCGCCCAGGTGATCCACCTCGCTGAACGGGACAACGGCGGGGAGCGCCTCTCCCGGCGGAAAGAGTTTGATGTCGAGGGTCAGGCCGAGCACTTCCTCCGCCTCCGGCGCGCCCCGGCTGGCGCGCAGCTGCAGCTCGCCCAGTGCGTTGACGAGCAGGATCGAGGCGGCATCATAGCTCACCACGCGGGCGAGGCCGTTGAGGATGAGGCTGAGCACGTCGTCGAGGTGCAGGGTCGAGGTGAGCGCCTGCGAGACCTCGCGCAGGATTTCCGCCAACCGGCGGCGGCGGCGCTCGGCTTCGAACAGGCGCGCGTTGCGGATGGCGACGGCGAGCGTGTCCGCCAGGGTTTGCAGAGTCTGCAGGTCCTGATCGGTGAACGCGGCCAACTGCTCCGACTGGACGTCGAACACGCCCAGCAGGCGCTGGCCCATGACCATGGGCACAACCATCTCGGAGCGCGTCTCCGGGAGGGCCGGGTGAAACAGGTAGTCGGGGTGGGCGCCCACGTCGTCCGCCCGGACAGGGCGCTGCGTCCGTCCCGTCAGGGCGACGAGGCCGGGGCCAGCCAGCGAGAAGGAGGCCTCCTCCACCGCCCAGCGCTCCGCGCCTTCGCCGACCCCGGCGCGGAAGACCAACTGGTCGTTCTGCAAAAACAGGATATGCGCCTGATGGTAGCCGAACTGTTCCTCCACCAGGTCGAGGACCTCGTCAAGCAGGTCATCTAACTCGAGCGTGGACACGACCGCGCGGGAGGCCTGCGCCAGCGCCGAGAGGTGTTCTGAGCGGAGGCGCTCGGCTTCGTACATCTGCCCTTCGAGGATGGCGATGGCCATTTGCGCGGCGAGGGATTTGAAGATGGGGACGGTATTCGCGTCGAGCGCCGAACCGGCGCGGCCCTGCACGTTCAGCACGCCCAGCACCTGGTTGTCAATTTCCACGGGGACCGAAAGCTCGGGCGATGTTTCCGGCGCAGCCTCGTCCGGGACATCCGGCATCTCTGCGGGCCAGGCCTGCGAGAGAATCGCCCGGTGCTCCAGCGCCGCCTGCCCAATCGGTCCGTCGCCCAGGCGGAGGGCGAGCTCCTTTCCCCGCCAATCGGGGCGCGTCGTGGCGGCGAGCGCCAGAGTCTCGGCGCGGCGCTCGAAGAAGCTCACGGCGTAGTCGCCGAACTTTTCCGCAGCCAGCTCCACCACCTGCCGGTACAACGCGGGCAGAGACTGGATGGCGTTGATGCGCTGCGAGATCTCAGACAATCGCTGCAGCTGCGCCGCCTGGTGCTGGGCCTGCTCGTACAGGCGCGCGTTTTGCAGCGCGGCGGCGGCGTGGTTGGCTACAATGGTGAGCAGGCGCAAATGCTCTTCGGTGAAAGCGTGGGCGCGGCGGCTCTGGATCGCGATCGCGCCCAGCGCCGTCTCGCCCACGAGGAGGGGCACAAACACCGCCGACCGCGGCGGGTCGCCGGCGATATAGCGCGGCCGGGCGGGCAGCGATTCCAGCTCAGCTTCAAAATCGCGCACGAGCAGGCTCGTATGGCTCGACCGCATCCACCCGACGATGCCCTGCGAGTCCGGGGTGAGACGGAACTCCGCGAGCGGGCGCGGTTGGCCGTCTACGATCCAGATCAACAGGCGGTAGCGGTCGCCCTCGAACAGGCCCAATTGGAAGATGCTGGTGTCCACGATTTTCCCGGCCTGCTCGTAGACCAACTGGGCCAGCCGGCCGAGGTCGAGCTGCGCGCCGACGATAGCGCGGCCCACTTCGGCGAAGCCCGACAGCTCGGCGAGGCGCGCCACGAGGGCGCGGCGCGATTGCCAGCGGCGCAGGAGCACGGCCCCCGCCAGCGCCAGCGCCGCGAACAGGATGAACACGTACAGCGCGGTCAACAACTCCGAGCCTGGGCTGCTGGATTGAGGCCAGCCAGGCCGACCGAGATCAAATACAGCATCCATGATCGTGACGCCTGAGATTCTACCGGGGAGGGAGAGGCGCGTCAAAATTCCGAGGCCGGTTAAAAAAACAGCACCCTCGGCATCCGCGGCAGCGAGGGTGCTGAGAAATTCACCCGGTCTCGAGGCTAGACCGAGCCGACCGCCGACACCGTGTCCGCGTGGATCGGGAAGATTGCTTCCATGCCCGCCATATGGAGGACTTCCTTCACGCGCTCAGAGGGCTGGGCGACGATGACCGCGCCCCCGCGCGGCTTAAGGGTCTTGTGCGCGGTGATCATGGCCCGGACGCCGGCGCTGCTGATGTAGTCGGTCGCGTCCATCTCCAGGATCAGGTTGGCGTGGCCGGCTTTGACGTGGATATCCAGCGTATCCTCGAATTGCTTCGCGACGCTGGCGTCCACACGGCCCGTGACCCGGATGACGACGGCGCGCTTGTATTCACGACTGGTGATTTCCATGACTCCTCCTCTGGTGCGGTCAGTCCACTGTGGATGATAGTCCCTATTGTAGCACGAGCGCCAGATTATTTCGGCTTGAAGCTGTTCACCGCCTCGGTCGCATCCGCGTGAATGGTGAACACCCGGTCGAATCCCGCCATGCTGAAAATCTCCAACATACGTTCCCCCAGGGCTGCCAGGCGCACATCGCCGCCGAGGCTCTGCGCGCGGCGCAAGGCGGCGAGCAGCGTCTTCAAACCGCTCGACGCGATGTACGTGGCTTGGGAGCAGTCCACAACGATGCGGATGTGCCGCTGATCGAGCAGCTCGCTCAACGCATCTTCCAGCGAGCGGGCAGCGGGGACGTCGATCCGGCCTTCGGGGGTCACCGCCCAGATATCGTCTTCGAGGAACAGAACACGAACGGTCATAGTCAATCCTGTCTGAGATATTCAACCACCAGCTGCGCCGTGCGCACCACGGCCTCGATGTGCGTGCGCTCATAGTTGTGCGAGGCGTCCACGCCGGGGCCGATCAGCCCCACCCGCACGTCGCCGCCGGCGCTCCAGTAGGCCTCGCCGTCCGAGCCATAGTACGGGTAAATGTCGAGCTTATAAGGGATCTCCGCCGCCTGAGCCAGCCGCTCCAGCTTGCGGCGCATGTCAATATGGTACGGCCCGCCCGAGTCCTTGACGCAGATCGTCACGTTGAACTCGTCAGAAGCCAGCCCCTCGCCGATAGCGGCCATGTCCACGGTGAGCAGTTCGACGAGGTCGGGCGGGAAGCCCGCCGCCGCGCCATGCCCGACCTCCTCGTAATTGCTGATGTGAATCGTCGTGCGCTGCGCCGGTTGGACGCCGACCTCGACCATGGCCTTAACCGCGCCCCACACAGCCGCTATAGAGGCCTTGTCGTCGAGGTGGCGCGCACGGATGAAACCCGCCGGACCGACCTCGATCCGGGGGTCAAACGCCACAAAATCGCCGACCTGAATCCCGAGCGCGCGCGTCTCGTCGGCCGAGGTGGTGCGCGCGTCCAGTCGCACCTCCATCGCGCTGTCGTCGCGTTTGGCTTCGCCGACTTCTGAGCCATAAACGTGGCCGGAGGCTTTGGCGAGGAGCAGCGCCCCGCGCACCGTCTGGCCTGAGGCAGTGAAGACCGTGCAACCCTCGCCCTCCACCGTGTTCCAGGCGAACCCGCCGATCTTGGTCAGTTTTAGCCGCCCATTGCCTTTGATCTCCCGCACCATCGCGCCGAGCGTGTCGGCGTGCGCGGTGAGCGCGCGCGGCTCGGCTCTGGACCTGCCCTCCCACTCGGCCACCAGTGTACCCTTCGGGGTCTTGCGCATCTTCAGCGGGAACGGCGCGAACGCCTGCTCGGTGTAAGCGATGGCCCTCTCCGCAAAACCGGTCGGACTGGGCGTGTTGAGCAAGCCGGTCAAGAAGTCTGTCATGGCGTGGATGTCAATGGGCAGTGGAGTGGACATACGATGACCTCGTCGGGTTTCCTCAGTTTACGGGCGATGCGCTCGCTTCGCCGGGCGGGCCGCACACGGCCGACCCGCCTCACTCATCCCAGAATGAGAACAGGTCTCCGATGGACTGTCTGAAATAGTTGCGCCGGATGGCCTCGCCAAAAACCGGGGCCACCGAGAGCACTTTCATGTGCGGCGCTCGCTTGTCGGGCGGGATCGGCACCGTATCCGTCGTGACGATCTCGGTAATCTGCGGGATGGCGCTGAGCCGCTCGACGGACTTCCCCGTGAAAACGCCGTGTGTGCAGACCGTGGTGATCTCCTCGATCCCGTTCCTGATCAGCAGTTCGCTCACCGCCAGGATCGAGCCGCCGGTCGCGATCTCGTCGTCGTAAATGATGGCGCGGCGAAAGCCCATCACCTGCTTGCCGACCAGGTTGCTGATCCGCACCTCCTTCTCCGAGATGCGCGTCTTTTCCGCCGCGATCACCGGCAGGTCCAGGTGGGCCGCAAACCGCCCCGCCGACTTGGAGCGGCCGGCGTCGGGCGCGATGACTACTGTATCACGCAAATCCTTTTTGCGAAAATGCCGCCGGAAGTGCCGGACGAACAGCCCGCGGGCAGTCAACGGGTCGGTGGGGACGCCGAAAAAGCCGTGCACCTGCGGCGAGTGCAGGCTCATGGTCATGACGTGCGTCGCCCCGGCGGTCTGCAGCAGGTCGGCGATCAGACGGGCGGTGATCGAAATGCGCGGCGCGTCTTTTTTGTCCGAGCGGGCAAATGAGAAATAGGGGATGATGGCGTGGACCGCCTTCGCCGCCGCCCCCCGCGCGATGTCGAGCATCATCAGCAGCTCGAGCAGGTGATCGCTGGCCGGGGGCGTGAGCGACTGGACGATATACACGATGCGCTCGCGCACGCTCGCGCCGAGCTGGACGTACAGGTTGTCGTTGCTGAAGTGCTTGGTATAGGTGTCGTCCAGCGGCACGGCCAGGTAACGCGCGATCCCGGCGGCTAAGGCAGGATGTGAACCGCCGCTGAACACGCGGATCTCCTGCGGGTCAATGCAAGGGAGTGATTTCAGTTTTCGTTTTCCGGCCATAGCCCGTCACTCACGTCAATAAAGCGGAAACTTTCCAGCGCCAGCGCCGGCGCCCGGTGCACGCCGTACAGGCCGGAGAGGGTGGACAACTCACGCCCCACCCCGCGCACGCGCCGCAGCGCCCGGATGAGCGACTGGTCGAAGCGCAGGTTCTCCACCGGGTACGCCAGTTCGCCGTCCTCGATCCACCACACTCCGTCGCGCGTCGTGCCGGTTACGCCGCCGTCGTGCGGCGTGGTCACGTTCACATACCAGAACCGGGAAATATAGAGGCCGCGGTCCACCGCGTGAATCATCTGCTCCACGGTCATGTCGCCGGGGCTGAGCGCCAGGTTTTCGGGGAGCGGGCCGTCCCAGTCTTCGTCGTCGTAGGGTTGGGCGTGGCCGGTGGAGGTCTGGCCCCGCTCGCGCGCCGCCGTGAAACGGTCGTACACAGGGGAGGTCGGGACGCCGTTCACGACGATCGGCACGCGCCGTTTGGGCACGCCCTCGCAGTCGAACGCCTGCGGCAAGCCGTCCGGGTCAAAGGCGTCGTCGTAGATCGAAATGAGCGGCGAGAGCGCCTGGCGGCCAAAGCGGCGGTTCATCCAGCTGCGGCCCTCCTGCACGGCCAGCGCCCCCATGCCGTCGGAGGCCAGCGCTTCGAGCAGGGTGAGCACGGCATAAGGCGCCAGCACCACGGGATACTCGTCAGCCCGGAGGCGACGGGGCTGGCGGGCCGCAAGGGCCCCGGCGATCGCCTGCCTGTGCAGGGCCTCGAAATTGATCTGCGCCAGGCGCCAGCCGATCGCCTGCGCGTAAGCCGAAGCCGAGGCTTCAGGCTGCTCGACGACGAGCGTCAGATCGGCCTCGGTGCTCGGAGCATAGGCGAACAGACCGTTCGAGTTCATCACCGCATACTCCGACCGCCCGGTGCTGAACGCGCCCGAGGCCAGGAGGCCCGCCGCCTGCGCCGCCCGGCAGACCTCTCCGACGGCCTGGGCGCGCGCTTCAGGCGTCATCCCGGCCACGGCTTCGTCATAGGCCACAGACACCTCATCCTCTGGGGTTTGCGGCGCGGGCAGCCCCGGCCACTCCGGGTTCTCCGGCAGGTGGCGCGCGATTTCGCCCGCCCGGCGCACCGCGCACTCGATCCCCAGCGGCGAAATATCGTTCGTCGCCGCGCGACCGACGCGCCGCCCAACCGCCGCGTGGACTTCCACGCTGGCATCCGCCTCGGCGACGTTCTGATGAATCGCGTTGTGCGCGAAGCGCGTCAGCGCCTCGTGCGACGACGAGAAGACGATCTCGGTTTCGCCCGCTTCGGAATACGACAACGCCTGCTTGAGTAACGTCTGAACCTTGCGCTCGCCGAGCAAACCGTTATTCATTGACTGCCACAATTGGGCGACCGCCAGGGTCGTCCCGACGGGCGACCGCCAGGGTCGCCCCTACCGATGCATCCCCGGCCCCGACAGCCGCCCGGAGGGCTTGCCGATCAGCACCGCGCACATGCCGCCCCGCTGGGCCACGTTGACCACCTGCTTTTGCGAGGCCCGGCCCAGCACCCCCACCCCGTACTTCGTCGGCGCAAAACCCATCACCGTATAAAACGGCTCGACGCTCACCCGCCCGTCGTCGGTGACGACCGGGAACTCGCTGACGGTGATGCGCGCCAGCCGCTGCACCACCCAGGATTCCTCGCCGGTCACCGCCTCCTGGATCGCCGCCTCCCATTCGGACTGGCTGACCGAGGGGCCGATCAGCACCCGGTCGCCGCCGTAAGACCGGTTGGGTTTGAGGACGAGGATCTCCTGTTCCTTGCGCGTGTGCTCGAGCAAGTCCACCGTCTCGCCGTCGGGCAGCGTCGCGCGCCGCTCGGACAGCAAGCGCGTCCACAGCACGTGGCGGCGGAACACCTGCCGCTCGTCGGCGTTGAAATACTTCTGCGTGAACTGCGAGTCGGTGAGGATCTCCCAGCAGCTCTTGTGGTCGAAATCCCCGGCCAGGGAAGAGACGATGCGGTTCTGCTTGAAGAGCGTGCGGAGGGGCTTGACGTCCACACCTTCGTCGGCCTCCAGCGCGATGATGTCCCGCACTTCGTAATCACGGTAGCCCACGTCTACCAGGCTGTCCTCGTACCAGACCTCGCCTTTCTTCATGTAAAGCTCGGTCGGGTCGGCGTGGAGGACGGCGAGGCCGTGCCGCGCCTGGTAATACTCGGCCAGCGCCGCCTGCTCCATCACCCCGTCGCCCGCGTACTTCGGCTCGATAAAACACACGCTCCGCCCGGCGCGGCCAATCGCCTCGGCGTGGTCGAGCATTTCCTGGATGAACAACTCGCGCAGGTCCTGCCCGGCCTCCATGTGCAAGTGCGGGTCGTAGGTCTGCAACACCGGCAGGACGACCTCGGCCATCAGCTGCTCGCACGCGGGGATCAGGTGGATACCGCCGACGCCGGAGAGGTTCGGCTCGACGAAGTGGAGCGAGTCCTTCCACATCGGGCTGGTGAAGTCAATCACCGCGTCCAGCCGGCCGAAGACCGGGTTGTTTTCGCGATGGCTCGGCCCCCAGCAGTCCCACAGCCATTTCTCCTCCGGCGGGGTGAGCGGAACCGCCGCGCGCACGGCGAAGTCTTGAATGTACAGTTCCGGGAGGCGCTTGAGCGCGTTGATGAGCGTGAGCGAGACGAAGTGCAGGTAAGCCAGCTGGTCGGGCATGACCCCGGTAGGCCGCAGCATCACGCGGATGGTCTCGGTCTGCCCGTCGCGCATGTAGGTCAGTTTGCGCCGGGCCGCCTCCTCGGGAAAGCGGCGCACGAGGTCCAACACGGTCTCGGACGGCATGGCGAAGAAGGCCCGGCGCACCTGGCTGTCCAGGCTCAGGCCGCTTAATCCTTGTTCCTCGGCGGGCGTCAGCGGTGCGGTGGTCATAGGGCGCGCCTTTCGTCAACGGATGGAACGGATGAGGGAGAAGTGTAGTGGAAATAAGGAGTACGTCAAATCGC
>DATDRS010000130.1:0-12155 GCA_035291605.1 Anaerolineales bacterium
GTGACCGTGACTGTGACCACGTCGCTTGTCCCAATCACCTGATTTGCTGGGATGGTCACCATGACGGGAAGGCTGGCGCTCGCGCCGCTTGCCACCGGCCCGACAGTCGCCGGGGCCGTGGTGGCCCACTGGTTGCCGCCGACTGTGACGCTGAACGTGTCCAGTGCGTTCCCCGTATTCGTCACCAGCAGGGTGTATGTCACCGTCGCGCCGGGTTGGCCCGTCCTGGCCGCCGCGGCGGGCGTCAGATTCAGGCCGCCGCTGAATGCGTTGACGGTCAGCGTCACGGGGACGCGCACCAGCGCTTTGACGCTGTCGTTGGTCACGAGTGTCAACGTCGCCCGGTACACCCCTACCGAGAGGTTCGCAGCATTGAAGTTAATCGTCATCGAAAGGGCGCCGTCGGCGGAGACCCCACCCGAGGCCGGGGCTTCGGACAGCCAGGGCACGTCGCTGTAGATCGAGTAGCAATTCTCGGTGGACGAGGGGCGGAACAGGCTGGTCCCGACGATGCTGAAGAAGTCGCCGTCCAGCCCGCCCACCGACCAGACTTCGCTGGCCGTGATGCCGCTCGTGCAGAAGCCTGCGCTGTTCGACAGGTAAGACGCCGGGATCGAGTCGCCCACCGCCGTCCACGCGCCCGCCGGCCACGCGGCCAGGCTCAAGCGCTGCACCGCATCCGTCGCGTCAAGGAACGTCCCTCTGTCCGCGTCGCCGCCAATCGCATACAGCGCCTGATCCGTCATCGCGAGCGCAAAGTCGGCGCGCCCACTGGTCAACGCCGGGCCTAGGCTCCACGTGTTCGTCTGCATGTTGTAACGCTGGGTCGCCGTGACGTTCTCCGTCGGCGAGGCGTCGCCCCAGCCGCCGACGACATAGAGGTTCGGGCCAGCCTGGACGAAACCGGCCGCGACCGCCGCCGTCGGCATCGCCCCTGCGGCCGGCGGCGTCGTCAGCCAGGCGTTCGCGGCGATGTCATAGATGTCCACCCGGTTGGATGTGTTGTCGCTGAAGAAGTCGTCGTCGCCGCCAATCAGGTAGACCCGGCCATTCCAGGCGCCCGCCGCCGCGCCCCAGACGTTGCGCGGCAAAGCCGGGCCGGTTGACCACGTGCCTTTGGCGATGTCATAGATGAAGAACTGGTTCGCGCCGCTGCCGCCCATCACGTAAATCTTGTTGCTATAACAGGCTGCCGCCGGGCCTTCGCCTCCCACCGGCAGGGGGGCCAGCGAGTTCCAGGCGTTCGTGGCGACGTCGTAACGCCAGGCGTTGGTCGTGAGGTAGTAGCTCCCATCCACGCCGCCGAACACGTAGAAACTGTCCGGTTCGTCGGGGCATTGGGCGTGGGCGTAACGCACCAGGCCTCCTGGAATTGGCGCCCCGTTGAACCAGGCCGGGGTGTTCGGGATGGGAGCGCTCGCGCCGGTTAGTGATTTAGTTGAGCGCACCGAAGTTGGGCCGACCGGCGCAGGCGGCGAGAACGACTGAGAACCTGCCGCGGCTGCCGTCTCCGGCCCCGCGGGCGGCAGGTCGAAGAGGCTCTCGCGGGTTTCGTAGGTGAGCGCGCCCGCCCCGGCGTTATTGAGCACGAGCGTCCGCGAGCTCGTGCGGCCGGCGACGACCATCGCGCTGAGGGTCGCCGGGGAATTGCTGGCGCAGGGCGTCATCCGGCGCAGGGCGGCGTCCTGGGTCGTCGTCAGACCGGCGCTGACCGAGACGCCGGCCAGCGTCCGCGTCATGTATTCGGCATAGCCGATGGTGACCGTCAGCGGGCTTTTTGCCTGATCCAGCCAGAAGTGATAGACGCCGCCCACATCGGTCTCTAGCGTCCGGGTAAAGCCCATGCCGCCCTGGATGTAGACAGCCGCCTTTTCGAGCGGCGCGCCGGGCGCAGCATCGCAATAGCCCAGGCCGGTGATCGCGCCGGTCAATTTGCCCCAATTCGCCGGCGGATTTACCGTCAACGTGACCGGGACTTTGGCGGCGTCATAGGGCGTGTCTTCCGTGATCTTCAACTGGGCGTAATACTGGCCTGGCTGTGTCACCTCCGGCGCATTGGCGTCAAAGGTGATAGCGACGGGCTGGCCCGTCAATGCGGCGACTGTGCCTGTCACCGGGGTTTCCATCAGCCAAGTGACATCGCGCCCGCAAGCACTGGTTGTCTCGCCCGACTCGAACTGATACACCGTCGCCGTGTTTTGGTCCACGGCCCACAGGTTCCCGTCGCAGTCCAACTCCAGGCCCGCCCCGGCGTAACTGCCGAAGCCGGCGCTAACGGCGAACTGCCCGAGCAACGCATACTGATTGGCCGCATCCAGCACGTAGACGGGGTTCGGATCGGCGTTCACCATCACAAACAGGTGCTGGGTGTCCGGGTTATAGGCCAGGCCCGCGATTGCCAGGCCCACATAGACCTCATCCAGCATCGCGCCAGACGAGTCAAAGTGATAGATCATGCTGTCGTTCCAGCCGCCGCCATACCACGTGTCGGTCGTCGGGTCATACGCCAGGCCGCGCTGGGAAACCTCAAAACCGGCCGGGCCGCCGGGGCAGATCGTGTTGCCGGTGTAGCCGCTGGCCGGGTCAATCTCATAGAGGCAGTTGCTCTCCCCTGTGCTGACGTCCATGAGCCATAACATCCCGGTGCTCCAATTGTAGGCCGCGTCGGCGGGGCCATAGAACGGATCCCAAGTATAAGTGTGGGAGCGGCCGGTTAGCTGCCCGAGCGGCGTGTACTCGTAGATCGTATTATCCCCGCCCCAACCGGGCGAGGGACTGCTGACCCACACCGCGTCATTCCCGTCATCGTAGGCGATCCCCCATGCCCTGGAAAGGCCCGTCGGCCAGGAGCGGATGACGTCACCCGCCGCATAGGGCGGCGCTGTTGGGGCGGTCGGCAGCCCCAAACCTTTCGCCGTGGGGGCGTTTTGCCGGAAGGACCTCACGACAAATTCAGGCTTCTCAAACGGCCCCAGAATGGAAACGCCCTTGTCAATCTCCAGCAATTCAAACGCCGCCGCCAGGCCGCCGGAGTTAGCCAGGGTGAAAGGCACGGTGGCGCTGAGGCCCATGTCGAGCGTGGCCTGCAGACCGGGCGGCAGATAGGCCAAATATCCGGCGGGGAGGTTGAAGTCCTGCCGCACCGTGTTGCTCTGGACGACGGCGACCGTGATGATTTCGTTGCCATACCCCCCGCTCTTCGTCGCCGTGAAGACGTGGGAGCCGGCCGGGGAGAACAGCGTGTAGAAAGAGTCAAGCACCGCCGGGTCGGCAGTGGTCAGGCTCGTAGCGCTCGCGCCGCTGTCGTTGACGACGTTCGCACCGGGGAGCGCAGCCCCGGTGTTCGCGTCATCCGTGTTGCCCACGACCAGCCCGCCTGCCTGCGGACCGCAGTTCACCACGCCGGCTTTCACGTTGTCCACTTCCCACCACCACTCGTAACTGGCGTTGTAGTAATGGAAGCGGACGACGACGTCCGGCTGGCCGGCCGCGAGCGCGGTGATGTTCAGCGCCACGTGCTCGCGAAAGTCCCCGGTGTTCTGGGTGCGCGAGTACACCGTCGTCCAGCTCGCGCCGCCGGTGTTGCTCACATCCACGCTGGCGACCTCGATCAGGCCGCCGTCGTAGGCGTTGAAATCAGTGTCAAACTCTAATGGCACGGTGACCGCCGTAGAAAAGTTCAGCACCGGCGTCCGCAGTTCGGCGTCCTGAGAACTGCCCGCGCCGTAATAGTCGCTGTCCAGGATAGCGAAACCGCCGCTGCCGCCCGTCAAATTGCCTCTACCCTTAGGATCATTGAACAGCCAGACCTGGCCATTGTTCAGGTTGTCAATGTTGCTCCAGCCGGAAGGCAAAGCCTGCGTTTCAAATCGCTCGAATAAGCCATTGCCGGCATACTTGTAGCCGGGCGCAGCGCAGGCGTTCACATCGGCGCTCAGCCCGAAGTTCAAAGTTCGGTTGGAAGAGAGCGGATTGATCATCTGGCTTCGGGACAGATACCCTGGCGCCCAGGCGCTGGCGTTGAAAGTATAGGAACCGCCTCCTGCCAGCGTCACGCTGTAAAAACCGGTCACCGGGTTATTCCAGATGGTCCCGCCCGGATATCCGCCGATCGCGAGGCTGGCGTAGAGCGGCCACCCCGTGGTCGCGTCGCGGATCGTCCCGGAGACCACGTAACCCGGCGCGGCGGTGAGTTGGATATTCTGCGTGGTCGTCGTTCCGGACATGACGCTCACGCCCGAGATCGTGCTCGGCAGATAGCCATAGAGAGAGGTTGTCACGGTGTATATGCCGACCGGCAGGGTCATCGTGTAAGCGCCGGTCGCGGCGCTCTGCGTGGCAGTGGTTTGCGTGGGGCTGGAGGCGGCCTGCACCACCGCGCCGACCAGCGGCGCGGCGTTCGCCGCATTCGAAACCACTCCCTTGAGCGTGCCCTGCGGCCCCAGTGAGCACGATGGGAACCTGAACGAACCGACGCGGGTCTGCCAGCTCACCGCGCCGATCACCGCATAATATTCACTCGTGAACCAGAAGGTGCAGCCGTCAGTAGGGTCCACCCCCAACATGCTGTAATCGCCCCAGCGCCCGGCGGAGCCGGTCTGATACCCCGCGCCGTTGATGAGCGTGCCTTCGCCCTGCGGCAGCGTCCCTAACGGATCGCCGGCCAGTCGGCCCGCGTAGCGGATGGACGGATAGACCGTGGC
Source organism: Anaerolineales bacterium (assembly GCA_035291605.1). Classification (GTDB taxonomy): domain Bacteria; phylum Chloroflexota; class Anaerolineae; order Anaerolineales; family UBA6663; genus DATDRS01. The sequence goes on from DATDRS010000130.1 coordinate 4,704, forward strand.
GCTGGAGACGCTGTAGCCTACCGCCAGGTTGCCGTTGGCGTCCAGCGCGGCGCTGCCCATCCAACGATGATCGGCGTCGGGAGCGTAAGTCCCTTGCTGATAGATGCTCCAAGCGCCGCCCACCCGGCGCAGTTCGTACCAGCGCACGCCCGCGTGGTCCGCGCCGTCCACATCTACCGTGTGATTCGTTGCCAGCGCTTGGTGGCCGCCGTAGTTGCGGTACTGTAAGCGGTGCATCAGCCGGTCAGAAATGGCGTCCAGCGCCGTCCCGCCCGGCTGAGGGATGCAATTCCGCGAACCGAAGCACATGCTGGAGTCGAACGGCGCGGTCGCGAGCGTCACGTTGGGATCGCCTGATAACCCAAAGGTGGAGTTCGCCGGGGTGTCCCAGTCCACGTGAAATTCCCAGATGGATAACTGATCGGGCGACGACCCGGAGGCGATGTCGTCCACTTGAGCGAAGTAGTTGGGCGTCCCGGCCGGCGGCGCGGGGCCGTCCAGATCGGCCGGCAACTGGCCGCCATAGCTCAGGTTGACGTTCCCCAGATCAAAATACACCATGCGGGTCGGCTGGCCGAGCAGCATCTGGCTGCGCTCAAAAACCACTGCGCCTCCCCCGGCCCAGCTGAGGCTTCCGGCCCAGAATTGGTTGATGGACATGTAATAGCCATCCGGCCAGACGCCCAGATGGGGATAATCGTTCATCTTGTTGTTGCTGATCAAAAACTCGTAGCGATGCCAGGCGCCGGTCGGATCGCCCGTCTGGGAGACGGCCATGCACTGGTAAAACGGTCCATCAGGAAAGTTGGGGAGCGCGAACTGGCCCGCCATCCAGCGGTCGGCCAGATGGTCGTAAAGCACGATGGGGTCGCCGTCATTGCTGTTCTCGCATACTCCGCCGAAACCCGTCCACAACGTGTTGCCGTCCACTGGGCCATAGACCAATGTGGCGGTGCGGGTGCTGCGGTTAAGTTGCCAGACCGCCAGCGACAGGTTGACCCACTGCATGTAATGGTTGGGGCCGACATCGCCGTTGGTGTCGGGGGGATAGACGCCGTTCCGGTTGTCAATGCCCTCAAAATTGAAAGCGGCGGCAGGCATCTGCGCGCTGCCAGCCCCATCCTGCAAAACAGGATCAAAACCGGCCTGGTCCAGGTCATCGCCCCCTGGCCGGTCAGGGCGTGGCAACGGAAACAGTGGAATCTCCCGGGCTTTTTCCACGCGGGCCGGACGAGGGGGAATTTCACGCAAGGCCGGCGAGACGTCGTTCCGGAGCGACGGTCGAACCACCGGGACAAGGTCGCCCGGCGGCTGCGGCGTTACTCCCGGTTGGCTGGGAGCGTCGCCCTGGCTGGATGCCGCGTGACTTGGGGCAAGTAGCGCCAGCAACAGGCCAATCCATACGCCGTGCCTCAGTGCAGCAAGAATTCGGTTAGCCATGCTGAGAACCTATGCGCGAACAAACATAGGATACACCTGTTTATCCAGCCAACACAATCACCCCCGCGCTTCTATCCGTCCATACCAGCATCCACGCACTTACTCACTTCATACTATAATTCCCCTCGTGACCGACAATTCTGAAAACCCCCTCAGCCTCACCCTCGCCGCGTGGATGCTTGCCCTCATCGGCTGGCTGGGCCTCCTGGGCCTCATCTTCAACGTTGACCCGCGCCTCGGCGTGCTGCCGGTCTGGATCTTTTTTGTCCTTTGGCTCATGGCGCTCACCGGCACGGCCGTTCCCTTTGTGGCCTACCTCAATCGCCGCTTCGCGCCAGCCCTCGCCCCTCCGAGCGTTCTGCTCCGCCAATCCATTTGGGTCGGCCTCTTCGGCGCGACATGCGCGTGGCTGCAAAAAGGAGGGCTCCTCAACCCGGCCATCGCCGCCCTGCTCGCCGCGGGCCTTGGCGGCGTCGAGTGGTTCCTCCGCTGGCGCGAGGCCTCCCGCTGGACGCCTGAGCCCGCACGTGAACCCGATGAGCCTGCGTGATCTTCCCTCCGTGGACAAACTGCTGGCGCAAGCCGACGACCTCATCGCCGCCTATGGCCGTCCGCTCACCACAGAAATTTTCAGGGAAGTGTTGGACGACGCCCGCGCGAACTATCGCAGACCCTCGCAGCGAAGCGGAGAGGGCGACGGCCGTCGAAGCTCCTCGGGGCGAAGCAGCGAGGACGCAGTCATCCCATCTCCGACCGGCATCCTGACCCAGGCGCGCGCCCGGCTCGCGGCCCTCACCGCTGCCTCCCTCCGACCCGTCATCAACGCCTCGGGCGTGATCCTGCACACCAACCTCGGGCGCGCCCCGCTCGCCAAAGCGGCGCTGGCCCACGTGGAAGCCGTCGCTCGAGGATATTCCACCCTGGAATACGACCTCGCCAAGGGCGAGCGCGGCTCACGCGCCGTACACGCCGAGAGTCTCCTCACGCGCCTCACCGGGGCCGAAGCCGCGCTCGTCGTCAACAACAACGCGGCCGCCATCCTGCTCATCCTGACCGCGCTCGCCAAAGGCAAAGGCGTGCTCATCTCGCGCGGTCAGTTGGTCGAGATCGGCGGCGGCTTCCGCGTGCCGGACGTGATGAAACAATCCGGCGCGAAGCTCGTCGAGATCGGCACGACCAACCGCACGCACCTCCGCGACTTCGAAGATGCGATAGATAGCAAAACCGCGCTCATCCTGCGCGCGCACCACTCCAACTTCAAAATCGTCGGCTTCACCACCGAACCGCCGCTTGCAGAACTCTGCTCCCTCGGCCTGCCCGTCGTGGACGACCTCGGCTCCGGCGCGCTGCTCGACACGGCTCAGTTCGGGCTGGCGCACGAACCGATGGCGCAAGAGTCCTTGCAAGCCGGGGCCGCGCTCGTCGCTTTCTCCGGCGACAAGCTCCTCGGCGGGCCGCAAGCCGGGATCATCGCCGGCCAAGGGGCCCTGGTCGCCAAACTCAAGAAGCATCCGCTGGCCCGCGCCGTCCGCGCCGACAAGCTCTGCCTCGCCGCGCTTACCGTGACCCTGCTCCATTACCTGCGGGACGAAGCGACGCGCGAGATTCCCGTGTGGCGCATGATCGCCATGCCCCTCGCGGAAATTGAAAACCGCGCGCGCCAGTGGATCGCGCAACTCGGCGCGGGCGAAGTCCTGGCTGGCGAGTCCACGGTGGGCGGAGGCAGCCTCCCCGGCGAGACGCTCCCCACCCGGCTCGTCGCGCTCGCCGTCAAATCGCCCAACGCCTTCGCCGCCAGGCTCCGCGCGCAGCCTCCGCCCATCGTCGCCCGCGTCGCCGAGGGGAAAGTCCTGTTCGATCCGCGCACGGTGGCGGTGGAAGAAGAGGCGGCTTTGATAGAAGCGGTGAGGAAAATTCTGCACGAATGATGGGAGAATGCCGTGAAATCCGACCTCGACCGCCTCATGGCGGAACGCAACTACGCCGCCCTGCTCATCGCCGGCCGCGCGGCGCACAACCCGCCCATGCATTACCTCGCCAACGGCGCCAAGCTGGGCGAGGCCACCCTCCTCGTCAAGAAGCGCGGCGAAGACCCGGTGCTCATCGTCGACGCGATGGAGCGCGACGAGGCGGCCCGGGCCGGGCTGAAATTTCTTGATCTCGCGAAGTATAACTACCTCGAAATTCTCAAGGAAGAACAGGGCAACCGCCTGCGCGCTGCCGCCCGGCTCTATGGCATGATCTTCGAAGAATTGGAGGTGCAGGGGGACGTGGCCGCCTTTGGCCAGCGCGATCAGGGTGCAGCTTATCAACTGCTCTCCGCCATCGGCGAACTCAACCCCGGCGTCAATATCGTCGGCGAGTTCGGGCAAACCATCTTCAGCCTGGCCACGGCGACCAAAGACGCCGAGGAAGTGAAGCGCATCCGCGCTGTGGGCCGGAAGACGATGAACGTCGTCGCCGGGACGGAAGCATTCCTCACCTCGCACCGCGCCAGGAACGGCTATCTCGTCAAGAAAGATGGCGCGCGCCTGACCATCGGCGATGTGAAGAGACACATTCGCGCGCTGCTGTCCGCTGAAAACATCGTGGACGCCGAGGATGGCACAATCTTCGCCATTGGGCGCGACGCGGGCGTGCCCCACTCGCGCGGGAACGGCCGTGACCCGATTGCGCTTGGCCAGGCCATCGTATACGATATCTTCCCGCAGGAACCCGGGGGCGGCTACTTTTTTGACTTCACGCGCACCTGGTGTGTGGGTTACGCCCCGCCCGAGGTGGAGCGGGCGTACGAAGATGTGCTGGATGCCTATAAATTAGTGATGCAATCGCTCAAGCCGGGCGAGTTATGCAGCCTATATCAAAAGATGACGTGTGACCTGTTCGAGAGGCGCGGCCACCCGACCATCCAATCGAACCCGCAGACGACGGAGGGCTACGTGCATCCCCTCGGCCACGGCATCGGCCTGTTCATCCACGAGTCACCCATGCTCTCGGACTTTGAAGGCAACGCCGACCGCCTCGACCCTGGCGTCGTCGTCACCATTGAGCCGGGATTATATTATCCCGACCACCCCAAAGGCGGCTTTGGCGTGCGCATTGAGGACTCGGTGTGGCTAAACCCGAAGACGCTCAAGTTTGAAACGCTAGCGCAGTATCCGAAGGACTTAGTGCTGCCGGTGAAACCAGCGAAATCCCAGGCCCCAAGGACCAAGCTCCAAACGGGCGGACCCAGCCGGAAGCCAAGAACCAAACGCACAGCATAGTCTTTGGGATTTTCATTATGCCCAGAGTCCTCGCCATCGAAACCTCCTGCGACGAGACCGCCGCCGCTGTCGTGGCCGACGGGACGACCATCCTCTCGAACATCATTGCCTCGCAGGCGGCCAGACACGCCCCCTATGGCGGCGTGTTCCCCGAGGTCGCCTCGCGCATGCACATCGAAGTGATTTACCCGGTCGTCCAGCAGGCGTTAAACGAAGCGCATCTGGGACTGGGCGATATTGACGCGATCGCGGTGACGCGCGGGCCGGGCCTGCCGGGATCGCTCGTCGTCGGCCTGAACATGGCGAAGGGATTGGCCTTCGGGCGCGGCCTCCCGCTCATTGGGGTCAATCATCTGGAGGGCCATGTTTATTCCCTGTGGCTCGTGGACGCCCCGCCCGTGCCTGCGGTTAAATTCCCGGTGCTCGTCCTCATCGTCTCCGGCGGGCACACGGAGCTGATTTTGATGATCGGCCACGGCCAGTATCAACGCCTGGGCGGCACACTCGACGACGCGGCGGGCGAGGCTTTCGACAAAGTGGCGCGGCTGCTCGGCCTGCCTTACCCCGGCGGGCCGAACCTTGAACAGGCGGCGCAGGACGGCGACCCGGCTGCGTTCAAGTTCCCGCGCGCGTGGCTTGAAGGGACGTGGGATTTTTCGTTCAGCGGGCTGAAGACGGCGGTGCTCTACGAGGTGAAAAAACAGAAACCGGGCGTCCCCTTCGGGCCGGATGAAACGCCGCTCGACCTCGCGCAGGTCCCGAGCCTCGCTGCCAGCTTTCAAGCCGCCGTGGCCGACGTGCTGGTGGGCAAGACGGTCGCCGCCGCCAGGCAGTTCGAAGCGACCGAAATTTTTGTGGCCGGCGGGGTGAGTGCGAACAAAACGCTCAAGGCCGAGTTTGCGCGCCGCGCCGAAATCCCCGTGCGCACCCCGCCGCTCGTCCTCTGTACCGACAACGCGGCGATGATCGCTGCCGCCGCCAATTTTCGCTACCTGGCCGGCCAGCGCGACGCGCTGGACATGGACGCCCTCCCGAACTGGCGTCTGGCATAAGCCCCCGGGCCGCTTGCCTGCTCTTCACTGATCCCTGTTTACTGATCACCGATTACTGCCTCCCGCCCATGTCTCATCATATCACCCCCGGCCAACCTCGCGCCCGCGTGCAGGCCCGTCTGCCCGACGGGCGCATCTTCGAGGCCCCGCCCGGCACGCCGCTCGAAGAAATCATGTGCGCGGCGAGCTCGGCCGGGGCGCCGCTCATCGTCGCCGCCGTCGTCAACGGCAAACTGCGCGAGTTGACGATCCCGCTCAACGCCGACGCCGACGTCGCGCCCATCAGCATCGCCGGCACCGACGGCATGCGCATCTACCGTCGCTCGCTCGTCTTTCTGCTCGTCGCCGCCGCCGCCGAGGCGTTTCCAGAGGCCGAAGTGTTTGTCGAACATTCCGGCTCGACCGGCGGCTACTATTGTGAGGTGCGCGGGCGCGAGCCCTTTACGCAGGCCGAACTGCAAAAGATCGAAACGCGGATGCGCGAGATCACGGCGGAGGACGCGCGTTTCGTCAAGTCGGAAGTGCCGCTGCATGAAGCCGCCGAGCTTTTTCGCAGCCGGGGCGAGGACGACAAGGTCCGATTGCTTGCCCACCGCAAGAAAGACAAGCTGGTGCTGTACTCCCTGTGCGGCCACCGGGATTACCTGCAAGGCTACATGGTGCCCTCCGCTGGATACCTGCGCCATTTCGCCCTGCACGCCTTCCCACCGGGTTTCATGCTCCAGTTTCCACATCAAGATCGCCCGACCGAACTCCCGCCTATCACCCCCTACCCCCAATTATTCGAGGTCTTTGAAGAGGCGGGCCACTGGCTCGACCGCCTGGGCATCCGCAGCGCCGGGACGTTGAACGACGCGATTGCCGCCGGGCGCTTGCCGGAAATCTCGCTGGTGGCCGAGGCCCTGCACGAATCCCGCCTCGCCCGGATCGCGACGAACATCGCCGCCGGGCGTGAACGTATCCGGGTGGTGCTCATCGCCGGGCCGTCGTCGTCGGGCAAGACGACGTTCTCCAAGCGCCTCGCCGTCCAACTGCTGGCGCACGGCCTGCGCCCCTTCCCCCTCGGGCTGGACGACTACTTCCTGGACCGCGACCGCACGCCGCGCGGCCCGGACGGGCAGTTGGATTACGAGACGATCCACGCCCTCGACGTGCCGCTGTTCAACGAACATCTGATAGACTTAATCGCCGGCCGCACCGTTCAACTGCCGCATTACAATTTCTACTCTGGCCGACGCGAGCCAGGCCCCGCCGTCACGCTCGGCCCGGAGGGCCTCGTCGTCGTGGAAGGCATTCACGGTCTGAACCCCGCGCTCGTCCCGGGGTTGCCCCCGGAGTGCGTGTACCGGGTCTACGTCTCGGCCCTCACCCAGCTGAACCTCGACCGGCACAACCGGGTGAGCACGACGGATTCACGCCTCATCCGCCGCATCGTGCGCGACGCCGCCACGCGCGGCTACACCGCGACCGATACCCTGCGCCGCTGGGAATCGGTGAAGCGCGGCGAGAAACTGCACATCTTTACCTTCCAGGATAACAGCGACGCTATTTTCAATTCGGCGCTTGTGCATGAGCTGGCCGTCCTGCGCCCGCTGGCCGAGCCGCTGCTCTTGCAGGTGCGCCCCGATACGCCGGAGTACGTCGAGGCCAACCGACTGCTCTCGTTCCTGCAATGGTTCCAGCCCGCCCCCGCC
>DATDRS010000131.1:0-2056 GCA_035291605.1 Anaerolineales bacterium
GTGGGGGAGGCCTCGGAAGTCGGGTTCGAGTAGGGGCCGACGGCGGTCGGCCCATGCGCCGGGATTGAAATATGCCCGTCGTCGAGTGTTATTCCGGCGTCGAGTACGCCGAGCGCCCGACCGCGTTGTGGTGGGAGGGGCAGTGGCTGGAGGTGGAGGCCGTCGAAGCCGCGTGGCGCACGCCCGAGGGCAAGCGTTTCCGCGTGCGGACGAAAGGTGGGCAGGTGTTTGTGTTGGCGTACGTTGAAGTGTACGATGCGTGGAGCATTCATCAACCGTAAGTGCGTCAACGGATTGAACTTGGTGTTGGTAGTAGTTTGGGTCTTAAGAACTCAATCGCGGCGTTGAGTCTCGTAATCCGGCCGCAGCATACAGAGAGATTCACATGCGCAATTTCATCTCCCATCGCGTTCAATCTGTACCTCCGTCCGGCATCCGCCGCTTCTTCGACATCGTGGCGACGATGAAGGACGTGATCTCGCTCGGCATCGGCGAGCCGGACTTTGTGACGCCGGAGCCGATTCTCAAAGCGGGCATGGCTTCGCTCCATCGGGGTGAGACCGGCTACACCTCCAACTCCGGCATCCTCGAACTGCGGCAGGCCGTGTCGCGCAACCTTAAGCGGCTGTACGACGTGGACTACGACCCCGAGACCGAAATCCTGATCACGGTCGGCGTGTCTGAAGCCTTGTACCTGGCCCTCACGGCCATCCTGGACCCGGGCGACGAAGTGATCGTGCCCCAGCCGTGTTTCGTCGCCTACACCGCCGAAGTCACGTTCGCGGGCGGGGTCCCGGTGACCATTGGGACGCGCGTCGAGGACAACTTTCAGGTGACCGCCGAGGCCATCGAAAGCAAGATCACCCCGAAGACCAAGGCCCTGCTCATCGGCTACCCAAACAACCCGACGGGCGCTGTGATGAGCCGCGAGAATCTGGCGCAAATCGGCCAACTCGCAGAGCAATACGACCTGCTCGTCATCTCCGACGAGATTTACGACCGGCTGGTGTACGATGGCGCGCATGTGTGCTTCTCGGCGCTGCCGGGCATGCACCCGCGCACCATCCTGCTCAGCGGCTTCTCCAAGGACTATGCGATGACGGGCTGGCGGCTGGGTTACGCCGCCGCGCCGCCGGAAATCCTGGCCGCGATGCGCAAGGTGCACCAGTACACCATCATGTCCGCGCCGACGACCGCGCAGGCGGCCGGCCTCGAGGCGCTGAGCGGCGGCGAGAAGTTCGTGCAGGAGATGGTCGCTGAGTACAACCGCCGCCGCCGGCTGCTCGTGAGCGGCCTCAACACCCTCGGCCTCGACTGCTTTGAGCCGAAGGGCGCATTCTACGCCTTCCCCTCGGTGGCGAAGAGCGGCATGGACGAGAACGCCTTTGCCGAGGCGCTCCTGCAGGAGGAGAAAGTCGCCGTCGTGCCCGGCTCGGCCTTCGGCGAGAGCGGCGCGGGCTTCGTGCGCATGGCCTACGCGACCGCCTACGAGAAGATCGAAGAGGCGCTGAACCGCATGGAACGCTTCATGCGCCGGCATGGCTAGTGGGTCAACGGATGAAGCGGATTGACGGATAGGGAATTACTCGGCTTACTCGCCTGACCTGCCTGGCTGTGTGGCAACTGGAAAAACCAGAGAGCAAGTGACGCGCAATATATATCGGGCGATCCAGATGCATGTGCGAGGTTTGCGCGAAGATAAGCTGCCGATCCCAAAGCCCACGGCTTCGGCTGAATACGTGGCTTTTGTATGGACGGGATGCATGTCTGAGAAGAACTACGCTCACCGTGATGTGACTGACAAGCTCGACCTCAAGCTCGGCCACTCCCTCCGCATCGTCGGCAAAGGGGACAAAGCCCTGCTCGCCCGTGTCCGCGAGAAGACCGGACGCAAGATGGTTAGTGATGGAACACTCGCCGACGTGATTCTCTACTGGCCGAAGACCGTCGAGGAGATCACGCCCACGCTGACGGAACTGCGCGCAACCATCGTTCAAAATGGCGGCATCTGGGTGATGACGGCCAAGAAAGGACGCAAGAGCGCGAGCGGGATGGA
>DATDRS010000132.1:0-7954 GCA_035291605.1 Anaerolineales bacterium
TTATCTGGCCGCCACAGCCCGCCCCCATACGCGCGAGGCGCTGGCAGGCCTGCTCTGGGGCGGAATGCCGGAGGCGCAGGCGAGCAAGAACTTGCGCAACGCCCTCTCGAACTTGCGAGCACTCGTCGGCGATGATCTCACGATTACGCGCGAGGAGGCCGCATTCAAGCGCGACGCCGATTACTGGCTGGACATCGAAGCGTTTCGGGCGGCCCTGACCGAGACGGCGAGCCGGGGCTTGGGCGCCTTCGTCAATGCCGTGGAACTGTACCAGGGGGATTTTCTAGAAGGCTTCTACGTCCCCGAGGCGCTGGCATTCGAGGAATGGATGCTCGGCCAGCGTTCCATCCTCCGGGGGTTGATGATCCAGGCCCTCCACACCCTGGTCAGCAAACATCTGGAGAGCGAAGAATATGCGCCCGGCATTGATTACGCGAACCGGTTGTTGGCCCTGGAACCCTGGCGCGAGGAGACGCACCGCCACTTGATGATTCTGCTGGCGCGCAGCCGCCAGCGCAGCGCCGCCCTCGCTCAGTACGAAACCTGCCGGCGCGTCCTGGCCGAGGAGTTGGGCGTGCCCCCCCTCCAGGAGACGACCGCGCTCTATGAGCGCCTCAAGGCTGCGGCCGCCCCGCCGCCGCACAACCTTCCGCCGCAGCCCACCCCTTTCGTCGGGCGCGAAGCCGAACTCAGTGAGATTGCCCGTTACCTCAAGAACCGAGAAGCCCAATTGCTGACGCTCGTCGGGCCGGGGGGGATGGGGAAAACACGTTTGGCCCTTCAGGCGGCCGCGCGCTGTGTAGAGCCTGAAGTCGCCTTCGACACGGATTTCATGGATGGGGTGTTCTTTGTGCCCCTGGCCGCCGGGATGGAATCGGGCGCGCACTCCACGCTCATCGCCGCCCTGGCCGATGCCTTGTCGTTCTCCTTTCAAGGCCCCGTGCATCCGCAGGCCCAGCTGCTCAACTACCTGCGCGAGAAAAAGATGCTGCTCGTCCTCGATAACTTTGAGCATCTCGTCGCAGAGGCCCGGCAGTTGGGCGATATTCTGCGGCTTGCGCCGGGCATCAAATTGCTGGTCACCTCGCGGGTACGGCTCAACCTGCGCGAGGAATGGGCGCTGGAAGTGGAGGGCCTGGCCTATCCTGAAGCGGGAGACGCCGGGCTGCCTGGGGCCGCCATCGAGGATTACAGCGCCCTGGCTCTGTTTGTGCAACAGGCGCGGCGGCTGCGGTTGGGGTTTACGCTGGGGCCAGCGGATATTCCGTCCCTGGTGCGCATCTGCCAACTGGTCGAAGGCGTCCCGTTGGGCATCGAGCTGGCCGCCAGCTGGCTGCGTGTGTTGTCGTGTGCAGAGATTGCCGCCGAAATCGAGCAAGGGTTGGACTTCTTGACCAGCGCCTTCCAGAACGTGGCGGAGCGCCATCGGAGTCTGCGAGCGGTGTTTGAGCACTCCTGGAATTTGCTCTCGCCGCCGGAGCAGGTTCTGTTCCGGCAGCTTTCCGCCTTTCGGGGCGGTTTTCAACGCGAAGCGGCTGCCGCCATCGTGGGCGCATCCCTGCCGATGCTGGCCGGGTTGGCCGACAAGTCATTGCTGCGACGCACTGCTTCCGGGCGGTACGAAGTCCACGAGTTGCTGCGGCAGTACGCACAGGAAAAGCTGCGCCTGATCCCCGAGGAGCACGAGCGCGTTCACGACCACCATTGTCGCTATTACGCCGAGCTGCTGTCGCAGCACCAATCGCAGCTCAAGGGGGAGAACTCGCTGGCGGCGCTGGCGGCGCTGAGTGTGGAGCGTGAAAACGTGCGCGCGGGCTGGAACTGGGCCGTGGAACACCGCAAGGTGGCCGAGCTGAATCAGTTTATGGATTGCCTGTAGTTGGGATGAGGGGCGACAGCCGGAAGAGTTCGTCCCCCGTCGCTTGGCGCGCCTTGTCATTCCCGGGTCTATTGCTGGCCCAACACCAGATCGAGCCGCATGGCCAGCGGCTCAAGCCGTTTGCTGATTGCGGCTTCCAGGTCGAGCGCAGGATTCGACAGCACGTCGGTCCACAACGATCCCAACTCGCGTGTCAGGCGGTCCTCCATCAGCCCCCACGAACGGGTGACCGGGAATGAGCGCCCGGTGCGGAGGCCGGCAATGGCCAGTTGCCAGAGGGGATCGGCGGAGAATGGCGGCGCTTCCCAGGCATCGAGCCGGGCCGGGAGCAGGCCCAGACGCTGGGGGTAGGAGATCTGAGCCGGGGTCCGGGTGAGAAACTGGATCAGTTGCAGAGCCGCCTCCGTCTGGCGGGTGTGCTTCCAAACGACCAGAAACGATCCACCCACGAACGACGGGCCGGGCGGCAGCGCCACGCCGACCTGATCGGCCAGGCCATGCTGGTGCATCGCCGCAAACAGCCACGGGCCTGAAATGGTCAAAGCGGTTTCCGGGTCCGATAGAAACTGGTCGTCAGGCTCAAGGCCATTCAGATGGCGGACGTGTGGCGCTAGGAAACGGCCCAGCGCAAGATAGGCGCGCAGCCCGGCGCGCGCCGCAGGCTGACTGAAAAGTGTGCGCTTGCCGTCGGGGGTGACAAAGTCGCCGCCTGCGCCCCATACCCAACTCGCCACGTTCAACAGAGTCGTATGGGTGTGGCCGGTCGGCACGGTCCACGGGACTTTGATTCCGCTCGCCTGGAGGCGACTCAACGTCTCGTCGAACTGTCCGGCCGTGTTGAAGGCGGTTTGTTCGTCCACTCCGGCGCGCTCGAGCAAATCGCGGCGATAGAACAGCAGACGCGCGCCCGTGAACCAGGGCATCGCCCACATCTGCGGCTGATTGACGACGCGCCCGCCATTCCAGGTCGAAGGCAGAAAGTCACCCGGCTCGCCCAGGGCTGCCAGCTTCTGCTCTTCGAAGGGGCGCAGAGCATTCATGGCCACCAGGTCGCCCAGCCAGGTGCTCCCGATTTCCGAGACATCCGGGCCATCGCCGTAGAGCCCCACCTTCACCAGATCGCTCCAGGCGGTGTCCCACGTCAGCCGCCGCAGGCGGACATGGACCTGTCGTTCTGTTTCGAATTGATCGAGGAGCGGCTGAATACCGGAAGGGCTATCGGCCATGACGGAGAATTCGAGTTCCTGGGGCATGAGGCTATTTTATCTCACACCGCTCGCCGCGCCGACCGCCGCTCAAATGCTTCTACCTGCCCGGCATGGAAACCGGCAACTGCCCGGCGAAGGGGACCTGACCAAACAGAGCCTGCGCCAGCGCCTCCATGGCCGGCGGCTGGATGCTGTACACGCACACATAGGTTGGCGCAGTCGGGTAAGCCAGCCCATCGTAAGGCATTCGCAGCGCCACCGCGACCATGCCAACGTCGTCGTTGAGCAGAGCGTTGACCAGCGCCGCCTGGCCGGGATGCACCGTCGCGTTGATGGTGCCGACGACGACTAAAGCGTAACGGCTCAGCTGCGCGCGCAGGGCCTCCACGTCCGCCTCGGAGGGGTTCAGCGGCATGATGAATTCGTCTACCGGCGCGTGGTGTCGGCGCAACGCTTGAGCGAGGGAAGGCGTGATGTACGACGAGGTATCCGCCGGCGTCAGGTCGGCGGGATGGGGCACGACGGCAGCCAGGCGCGCTTCGGGGGCGAGGCGCAAGGGTAACCGTCCAGCCGTATCGCGCACCAGCGTCACCGCGCGCGAGGCCACCTCCAGCGCCAGCGCCCGATGTTCCGCACATCCCACGACATCGAGGGAGGGTTGCGGATGTTGGGCCAGCCAGCGTTTGAGGGCCAGCACGCGCTGGGCTGAAGCCAGCACCTCCTCCGGCGAGAGCAGGGCGCGCCGGACCGCCTGCAACGCTCCGGCGTAAACGGCGCGCTGCTCGGCGGTGGTGTGGTTCAGGATGAGCAGATCCACCCCGGCCGAGAGCGCGGCGATGGCGTCAATGACCAGCCCCGGCCCTTGCTCGATAGCCCGCATATCCAGCGCGTCGCTGACAATCACGCCCGCGAAGCCTAACTCCTCCCGCAACAATCCCCGCAGGATTCTCGGCGAGAGCGTGGCGGGTAAATTCAAGCCGTCGTGGAGCGCTGGCAGGGCGATGTGAGCGGTCATGACGAGGCGCACCCCGGCCCGCACGGCAGCCGCAAAAGGGGGCAGCTCGACTCGGCGCAGGCGAGCCATGTCGTGGAGCACGATAGGCGTGCCGTCGTGCGAGTCGAGCGTGGTGTCGCCGTGACCGGGAAAGTGTTTGGCTGTTGCCGCTACCCCAGCCGCCTGTATGCCTCTGATCTTCGCGGCGCTCAGGCGAGCGACCAGTCGAGGATCTTCGCCGAACGAGCGTGTGCCCACCACCGGGTTCTGGGGGTTGATGATCACATCGCAGACGGGTGCGAAATTGACATTGATGCCCATGGCCGCCAATTCGCGTCCAATGGCCGTACCGACCCGTTGGGCCAAATCTTCGGAACCGGTCGCGCCCAGCGCCAGATTGCCCGGGAAGGGCGTTGGCCCATTGCCGAGGGCCATGAGCTGCCCGCCTTCCTGATCCGCAGCCACGAGGAGGGGCGGCTGACCGGTCTCGGCCGCGGCCTGCTGCAAGGCGGCGGTGAGTGTCCTTACCTGCGCCGGATTCTCGACGTTGAGCGCGCGAAAGAGCGCGACGCCGCCGACGTGCTGGCGCTTCAGCGCGGCCAGAATTTCGGCCGAGGGCTCGATGCCGGCAAAGCTCAGCATGAGCTTCTGGCCGATGGCTTGCTCTACACCTGGAGGCATTGATCTCTTCCGGGCGCTCGTCGTCACGGCAGGCCAGCCGCATCTGCCTGCCCGCCGTTGATTCGAGCGGCAGGGTCAGACTCTTTTGGAGGCCCCGGCTAAGCCATGCGCGCCGATGGGAGCGGTTTTGGCCGATTCCTTACGCGCGCCGCCTTAGCCTTTCACCGCGCCGGCCAGGCCGCGAATGAATTGCCGCTGCAGCGCAATGAAAAAGAGCAGAATCGGGATGACGGTCATGGTCACGCCCGCGGCGACGCCGCGAAAATCCGAGGTGAACATGCCTTGCAGGGCTGCCAGCCCGACGGGTAAGGTCATCTGCTCGCGCGTGTGCAGCATCAGCGAGGGCCAGAAGAAATCATTCCACGAATTGACGAACGTGAAGATGGCGACGGTGGCGAGCGAGGGGCGAACGACCGGCAGCAAGACATCCCACCAGAGGCGCAGCTCGCTCGCGCCATCCATCTTCGCGGCGTCAATTAGATCGTTGGGCACGGTCTTGAACGCCTGCCGCAGTAGGAAGATGTTGAACACGCTCGAAATATTCGGCAGGATCAACGCGGGGAGTGAGTCGTAATAATGAAAAACATTGACGGCGAGGATAAAACTGGGGATGTAGGTGAGCTGGGCCGGCACGATGAGCGTCGCCAGGAGCAAGTAGAAAATCGCCTCGCGCCCTGGGAACTTCATCTTGGCGAGCGGATACGCCGCGAGCGAAGTGACCAGCACGTTGAATCCCGTCGTGCACACGGCCACGGTGATGCTATTCAAGAAAAAGCGCCCGATCGGGAGTTGATTCCAGACCCGGACAAAGTTGGCCAGGGTCGGATCGCGAGGGATGAGCTGCGGCGGCGTGGAATAGACGGCATCGTTTGGCCCTTTGAAGGCCGTGAGAAAAATCCAGAGGAAAGGCAGAATCGTCACAAAGCTCAGCAGGCAGAGCAGGAGGTACCAAAAGATCTTTTCTGAGATCTGGCTGCGTGCGCGCGTGCGCACTGCGAGGGCCGGATTCGTTATGGTTCGCGCTTGCGCCATCAGTCGGCCTCCACCCCTCGTTCGAGCAGGCGAACATTCATCATGGAAAACACCAGCGTAATGACCAGCAGGACGATGGCGATCGCCGACGCATATCCCGCATGGGTCAGCCTGAATGCCTGCCTCCAGAGGTAAAACACCATCGTCACACCGCTGTCCAGAATGCCGCCGGTACGGTTGGTGAGAATATAGATTTCATCGAACACTTTGAGCGCAGCCAGACTCGAGATCACGGCGACGAACACGATCTGCGGCCGGAGGCCGGGCAGACTGATATACCAGTGCTTTTGAAAATTATTGCAGCCATCGATCAGCGCGGCATCGTACAATTCTTCCGGAATGTTCTGCAGCCCGGCGAGAAAGATCACTGCGTAATAGCCCACCCCGGCCCAGACGGTCAGCAGGATCGCGATCGGCAAAATGTAGGCCGGCTCAGCGAGCCACTGGACTGGCTCGGTGAGGAGGCCCAGCGGGACGAGAAAGCCGTTAACCAGTCCGCCGTTGACGTCAAACAGCCAACGCCAGGTAATGCCGATGGCAATGCTGCCGCTGACGGCGGGGATATAGTACAACGCGCGAAAGACGTGGATGCCGCGCAGGTTACGATTGACGATGATGGCCAGGAGGATGGAAAGGGCGATCAGAGTCGGCGTTGCGATTAAGTAAATGAACGAGTTCTTCAATGCCCGCCAGAAGGTCGGGTCTTGCGCCAACTGTTGATAGTTCTTCAGACCGACCCACTTCGGCGGCGTCACAATGTCGTACTCCGTAAAGCTGTAGAAGACGACGGCCACAATGGGGTACAGAATAAAGACCACGGTCACGAGCAGCGCCGGCGTGAGAAAAAGGTATGGCGTGAGAGAAAATTTTTTGGTCACAAGGGGTCTCGGGCTGCCCCGGCCCTCTCCCGCTTGGGGAGAGGGCTGGGTGAGCATCGTGCCTACTGCCCAATCAAGGCGTTTGCCTTATTGACCGCCTCGGTCAGCGCCTGCTGGGCTGGAACATTGTTGAACAGCGCTGCTTCCACCGCCTGCCGGACAATCTCGTTGACATCGGCCTTTTTAGGAATGGTGGGGACGATGTCCGCGTACTTGGAGACAATGTCCTTGGCGACGGGTTTGGCGCTATCCTCAATGGCGACCGGCTTAGCCGCGAAGAAGGGATCCTCATAGGAAGCCGGCGTCGAAGGGTAGATGGCCACGATCTTGGAGAACTCGAGCATGCTGCGCGGATTGGTGAAGAATTGCGCCAGGGCAATAGACGCCATGGGGAACTGGGTGTCGGCTTTCACCGAGATACCCATGAGCCCCTTGCCGACGACGCCTGACTTGCCCACCGGCGCGGGCACGACGGCGAGATAACCGTACAGCCCTGGGTTATTCGCGCGCACCTCGCGGATGAGATTGGGACCCGTCTGATAGAAGGCGGCCTTACCCGAGGTGAATAGTTCGAGCCCCACGCGATCATCCGTGGTCGTCAACGCCGACTTGTCCACGGTTCCATCCCTCACCATGTCCACGTACAACTGCAGCCAGGCGGCGCCTTCCGGCGAGTCGAACGTGAATTGCGTGCCGTCGTCGCTGATCACCTTGACGTCGCCCTCGTAAACCATCTGCGCCAGGAGGTCATTCACGGTCAGGCGGATGTCACAGAGGGTGCCCGTCTTTTCCTTGATGGTCTTGCACAGTGCGGGGAGACCCTCCACGGTCTTCGGGAAGTCCTCGACCTTCAAGCCCGCCTGTTCCACGTAGATCTTGGTGTTGATGAGCTCAACGGAAATCCCCTGATACCACGGGAACTGATAGTTCTGGCCGTCAACCAACTGCTGCTGCCACAAGCCGGGGAAGTACAGGTCCTTCACGCTCTGGGGCACTTGATCGTCCAGGTTGAGCAGTAAGCCTTTAGTCGCGTATTCGCTGACCCATCCTTCACCCACGGACAGGTTGATGACATCGGGCGCGTTCCCGGCGGCGAATGAATTGCGCAAATCGTCCTGGAAAGTGGCCTGGTGATCTTCCCAGTTCACTTTGACGCCAGGATACGCTTCCTCGAAGCGCGCGATGGTGCTCTTGATGTAATCGTCGAACGTCGGCGAGAGCCAGAAGGTCCAGAGGGCAACTTCGGCGTTCGGCTCGACGCCTTCGATCATCGCTTCGGGGT
>DATDRS010000133.1:0-8788 GCA_035291605.1 Anaerolineales bacterium
CGCGTTGCGTATCAGGTAAGCCCGCGCGAATGCCGAAACAAAAAAGCCGAGCGGCAATTGCTCGGCCCGGGACAACCGTATTGAGCGGCGCATTAACCGACCAGCGCGCCGCCCTCCGTGTTCTTGTTCAACAACGCTTCAATTTTGCCCAACAGACGGGGAAATTCAATGGGCTTGGTGTCGTAGTCGTCGCACCCGGCTTCGAGCGCCCGCTCGCGGTCTCCCGCCATCGCGTGCGCCGTCAGGCCCATCACCGGGATGCCGCGCGTGGCCTCGCCGGCTTTGAGTTGGCGTGTGGCCTCCCAGCCGTCAAGCACCGGCAGGCTCATATCCATCAAAATCAGGTCGGGGCTTTGCGACTGGGCCACCGCCACGCCTTCGCTGCCATCTACGGCGATGAGCACTTCGTAGCCCTTACGCTGCAAGCGCCGCGAGAGCATATCCCGGTTCATCTCGTTGTCCTCGACGATGAGTATCTTCGCCATCCGCGTCGCCTTCCCTCAGATTCAAGTGGTCAGGCCTTCCACCAGGAACATTTCCATCTCGCCCTTGCCCTTCACGCGGACAAATCCGCGCGACACCCCCCGGCACAGCCCGGAGACCTGCTTCCAGGCCTCCCCGCTGATGTTGACTCGGTCCGGGACGCCGAGGCCCTCGACGCGCGCCGCCGTATTGACTGTGTCGCCCCAGACGTCGAACAGGTAATGCCGATGGCCCACGACCCCGGCGATGACCGTGCCCCAGTGAATCCCCGCGCGCACTTTCCAGCCCGCCGAGAGGCGGGGGGCGGCGGCGATCATCTCCAGGCCGCATTTTACGCAACTTAGCACCGGACTCTCAATCGGCTTGAGCAGGCCCGCCGTCGTCATAAACGCATCGCCAACGGTCTTGATTTTCTCCAGACCGTAACGTGCGGCCAGCGCCTCGAAAGTCTCAACCAGTTCCTGAAGGTAGGCGACGACTTGCTCCGGGGGGCGCTGATCACAGTAGATCGTGAAGTCCACAATGTCGCAGAACATCACCGCCACGTTCTCGTAGCGGCGGGGCTTCACCCGGTTCGTCGCCTTTAGTTCGTCCACGACGGTATCCGGCAGAATCACGTGCAGCAGGTCGTCGGCGCGCTTCTTCTCGGCGGCGATCTGCTGTAGGTACGCCTGTTCCTGGTCGCGCAGGCGTTTCTTCTCCAGCGAAGCGCCGATGCGGGCGCGCAGCAACACCGGGTCGAAAGGTTTGGGCAGGTAATCCTCCGCCCCCATCTCGATGCACCGGACAATGCTCTCGAGCTCGTCCAGCGCCGAGATCATGATGACCGGAATGTCGCGGAAACGCGGGTCGGCTTTGAGCCGGGCCAGCGTCTGATAGCCGTCCATCTCCGGCATCATGACGTCGAGCAGGATCAGATCAAACTTCTGCTCGGCCGCGATGCGCAACGCCTGCCGCCCATTCTCGACCGCCCTGATCGTGTAACCCTGCCGCTCCAGGCGGCGCGTCAGCATGTCCCGGTTGATTTTGTTGTCATCTACAACCAGCAGCAATCCATGATCAGCTTCCGGCCGCTTAGCCTGAGGCTGCAACACGGCATTGGCGTCCTCCCGGCCGGATTCGCTCAGGGGTCGGTGAGGAGCTTCGGGTCTGTGTTCCCACACGCCCGCCGCCATGCGCGCGGGAGTCAGCAGGTCGTTAATCAGGTCGGCCAGATGCCGGGCTGCCGAATGGATCGTCTCCAGGTCTGGAAGCAGATGCGCAACTGCCCCCTCGGCCATCTCCTCTTGCAGCATCTCGCTGTAGCCGATGATCTGGTTCAGGGGAGTGCGCAGCTCGTGCCGGGTGTGCCTCCAAAAAGCTTCCGCATCCATCCCCCGTTGAGCGGCCTCGATCTGTGACGGGTTCAAGAGATCGTTGATCAGCCCCAGCAGATGCTCGCCCGCCAGGTGAATTTTCTTCAGGTCGGGGACGTAGCGCGACTGGCCGTGGTCTTCGGCCTCCTCCATCAGCACCTCGCTGTAGCCGATGATGTGATGCATCGGCGTGCGCAGTTCATGCCGCACGTTCGCGAGATATTCGCTGTCGCCGGGCGCAGCCGCCAGAGGTGAGTCGGCGCTAGTCACAATGACCCTTCTTTATCCACAGTGTTCGCCGTTCCCGCCCACATTCTATCAGGTTTCTGGGCGGGCATCGGCGTGGCCGCGCCGGTATTTGTTCAGGGCCCTCAGCAAGCGTTGGCGGTCAAGCCGTTGGACGCCAGCTGGTTTTCGGCGGGCGGCGCCTCCGGCATAGACCGCGCTTCCCGCGCCTCCGCCGGAAGCCGGATGGTAAACGTGGAGCCCTTCCCCGGTTCGCTGACGACGCTGATTTCACCCCCCAGCATGTGGCAGAAGTGCCGGGTAATCGCCAGGCCCAATCCGCTCCCGCCGTACTGGCGCGTGGTCGAAGAATCGGCCTGCACAAAGGGTTGGAAGATGCGGCTCATCTGATCGGCTGTCATGCCAATGCCGGTATCGCTCACCGCCAGCGTGATCCACCCGCCTGCCTCAGCTGCTTCGCGCACGACCTTCAATCGAACGGCGCCGCGTGAGGTGAACTTGGCCGCATTGCTCAGCACACTGAAGAGCGCCTGACGGAACTTGGCCCGGTCTGAATGCATGGCGCCCAGATCGTCGGGGCACTGGATCTCCACCTGG
Source organism: Anaerolineales bacterium (assembly GCA_035291605.1). Lineage (GTDB taxonomy): Bacteria > Chloroflexota > Anaerolineae > Anaerolineales > UBA6663 > DATDRS01. Next base: position 2,682 of record DATDRS010000133.1, read on the forward strand.
TTGGCGTTCTGGTCGGCCAGCGGCTGCGCCAGGCTCACGGCTTCCTGGATCACGCTCAACAGGTCGAACTCTTCCAGATGCAATTCCATCTTCCCCGCCTCGATCTTGGAGAGGTCGAGGATGTCTTCAATTAACCCGAGCAGGCGTTTGCCCGACGCGCGAATGCGCTGGAGGTCGGGAATAAACTGGCTCTGCCCCTGATCTTCAGATTCTTCGGTGAGGAGCTCGCTGTAGTTGATGACGGCGTTCAGCGGCGTGCGCAGTTCGTGGCTCATACTATCCAGGAAGGTGGACTTGGCGCGGCTAGCGGCTTCGGCGGCCTCTTTAGCTTCCTGGAGCGCCGCCTCGGTGCGCTTGATCTCGGTGATGTCCAACAGCACGCCGTGGAGCGTGGCCGGGCGGCCGGCCTCGCCGGGAACCACAATCGCCTCGTCGCGCAGCCACACCGTCCGGCCGTCGCGGGCAAACAGGCGGAATTCGACCCCGAGCGGCTGGCCGGTGGCCGCGCTATAGGCCTCCGCCGCTGCATGGCGTTCCCGGTCATCCGGGTGGAATTGCCCGGCCCACAAGTCGGGTTGCGAGATCCAGGCCTCCGGCGAGAAGCCGAGAACGGTTTCAAGCTGCGGGCTGAGGTACAGCCACCGCCCGCTCCGCCCCAGCTCGCTGATGTAGACGATGGCCGGGATTTTCTCCACCAGCATGCGGTACTTTTCCTCCGAAGCGCGCAGGGCCTCCTGCGCCCGCTGGCGCTCGCGCAGTTCTTGCTGGGCCTGGGCATACAGGCGGGCGTTCTGAATGGCGTTCGCCACCTGGTCGGCCATCGTCTGGAGGACATTGACCTCCGCCTCGCTAAAAGCGCTTTCCTCCACCGATTGCACGCCCAGGGCGCCAAGCGCCTGATCTCCAGCAACCAGCGGTAGGGCGAGTTCGGACCGGGTCTCGGGCAACAACGGGTTGGCGAAGCGCACCGCCTCCACGCTCACGTCGTGCGCAATCCGCGCCTGGCGGTTGGCAATGGCCCAGCCGATCATCGAACGACCGCCCACGTCGAGCCGGTGGCTGCGCGCCAGCAGCGCGCGCCCGGCCTCGCCAGTTGCGTGTTTCAGCACGGCCCACTCCCCGGCGTCGTCCACCAGATAGATGGCGACGAAATAGAAGTTGAAGCGTTCCTGAATGAGTTCGACCGTGCGCGCGATGACGCCGTCCACCTCCAGCAGGGAGGTCGAGGCCCGGCTGACTTCCGCCGCCGCCGCCAACTGCTGCGCGCGCCGCTGCGTCTCTTCGAGCAGACGGGCATTCGCAATCGCGCCGGCCATCTGCCCGGCGAGCGTTTCGGCCAGCGTCACTTCGGCCGGCGAGAACACGCGGCCCGGCTCGTGCGTGTCAATGCTGATGGTCCCGATCAGGCCGCCGCGCACGCGCAGCGGCGCCAGCAGGAGGCATTGCGTCCCGCGTGCGGCGAACAGGTCGTGGAGCGGCGCGGTCAGCGGGTTCGTCTGCGCGTCCGGGACGACGAGGGAGCGGCCGCTTTCAATGACCTGCTGAAGGGCGGCGTTGCCCGACGCCGGGATCACGGTCCGGCCGGCGCTCGCCCCGGCGTGGGCGTTGTGCTCGGCGACGACGATCAGGTACGTCCGCGAAGCGTCGAAGAGGGCGATGCTGGCGCCGCGGGCTTTGAAAATCTGAGCGCATTCGCGCGCGACGTTCTCCAACATCGCGCGTAGATCGAGGTCCGAGGTCACCGCGGCCGCGGCCCGGTTGAGCGCGGCCAGTTCTTCATTCCGCCGCAGGGTTTCGGCCTCCGCCCGCCGCCGGTCAATCATCACGGCCAACTGCGCCGCGAGCAGGCGATACGGGCGAACTTCGCGCCTGGTGAAGTGATAGGACTGCTCCGCTTCGAGCAGGACGCCTCCTAGTGGTCGCTCGGCGTTCCACAACGGCAGGCTGACCATGGCGCGTACATTCCGGCGGGCCAATCGTTCGCGTGTGTGGGCGTCGAGGCGGGGATCCGTCTGCACCTCGTCCACGAAAACGGGTGTGCTTCCGAGGAGATAGCGCAAGGCATTGACTTCCATCAGCGTATAGCGCCGCCCGAGCGGCTGCGGCGGCGCCCCCTGGCCGCTGTGCCAGTTAGCCGCGACCGTCATAGCCTGAACCTGGCCCTGAGTGTCATGCTCGGCGAGGAGCAAGATCGCCCGATTAATCGCGGGCACCTTCACTTCCTCGACCACTGCCGCCAGCACTTCCTGCAGGTCACGCGCCGTCGTCAGGCGGCGGCTGGCTTCATACAGCGCCGAAGTCTCGGCCAGCGAGGTCTGCACCTGGCCGAACAGGCGGGCGTTGTCCAAGGCCACCGAGGCCAGTTGGGCAAAGCGATTCAATATTTCGATCTCCGCCTGGCCGAACGCACGCCCCGCCTCGGTATAGGCCAATCCCAGGACGCCCACCACCTGTAGCCCGGACTTCACCGGCACACCCACTGCCCCATGCAATTCCTCCAGTCCGGGCTTTGCCAGGCGCTCCGCCCACGCCGCATAATCGTCCACCACGATCGGTTGACCGCTCTGCCACACCTTGCCGCCCAAGCCCTCGCCCGGCCTAAGGCGCATGCCCACGAGCCGGCTGTTGTTGCCCACCCCGACGCGCAACTGCATCTCCTGCCCATCCGGCTCAAGCAGATAGATGTAACCGTGCTCCGTGCCGATCAACGCGCCCGCCCGCGCGACGATATCTTCCAGCAGGACTTCCAAATCCAGCCGCCCCAATAGCCCAAGCGCCGTCTCCTGTAAGGCCGCCAGATATTCGTTTTGCCGCCGCAGGCTTTCTTCAACCTGCCTGCGTGGTGAACCAGACCGTTTTCTGGTCGGCATGACTTAGCTCCGGCAGACGTTACGCAAGCTCGTCACCCACAGCGGAAAGCGAATCACTGACCCGGCTGGCTCTTGGCCGCTGCTTTTTCGCGTACGCCAACTGCTACCAGGTCGCGCACCTCGCCCAGCAAAACCTCGCGGCTGTAGCCGCCTTTTTGCAGGACCCGCGCGACGGAACCGTTCAGGCGCAAGTGATCCTCCGGGGTCAAATCCCTCGCCGTCACCACGACGACGGGGATGGAACGCCACTCGTCCCGCTTGCGGAGTTCGGTCACAAATTCAAAACCGTCCATCTCCGGCATCATCAGGTCGAGGAGAATCAATTCCGGTTTGTCCTCCGCCGTCCGCTCCAGCCCCAGCCGCCCGTTCTCAGCTTCGCTGACGACCCACCCGTCTTTTTCGAGGGTGCGCCGCATCATCTCGCGCGCAACCAGATCATCTTCGACCACGAGCGCCGAACCGGGCCTCTGCCGGTTACGGTGATACTTCCGCAGGACAGCCACCAGCCGGTCGCGATCAATTGGCTTGGTCAGGTAGTCCGCGGCGCCCAATGCGTAACCCTTATCCCGGTCCTCCGCCAGGGTGAGCATGATGACGGGAATGTCGGAGAGGTCTGGGTCCGACTTCAGCGCCGATAATACCGACCAGCCATCCATCTCCGGCATCATCACGTCGAGCGTAATCGCATCCGGGTGGAGCTCCTTAGCGCGCCGCAGCCCGGCCTGGCCGTCCATCGCCGTCTCCACCTGAAAGCCTTCCCGGCTGACGAAGCGCCGCAACCAATCGCCCATCAGCGGATCGTCGTCAATGACGAGGAGAGTGCCGGCTTGAGCCGTCGGCGCGGGTGCGGCCCTGGTTCCTGCGGCTGGGGTCGGCCTGGCCGTGGGATCGGGAACTTCAGCTGGGAGGCGGATGATGAAGGTCGTCCCCTGGCCGGGCCGTCTTTCCGCGCTTACGTCGCCGCCCATGAGCTGGCAGAAATGCCTGGTCAGCGCCAGGCCCAGGCCCGTGCCGCCGTACTTGCGCGCCGTGGAAGAGTCGGCCTGGGTGAAAGCCTGGAACAACCGGCCCAACTGCTCAGACGTCATGCCGATGCCGGTATCACTCACCGTAAAGATGATCCAATCGTCTGGCAGGGGAGCGGAGGGGCTGGGAGGCCGTGGGGAGTCATCCTCGCGCCCCTGCGCCCCTGCACCTCTGCCTTTTGATTCACGACTGACGGTTAAAGTGATCACGCCTTTCTCGGTGAACTTGCTGGCGTTGCTGAGCAGGTTGAAGAGCGACTGCCGGACTTTCGTCACGTCGGCGCGCATGATCCCTAGATCGTCGGCGCAACGGACCTCGAGCGTATTGGCGTTCTTGGCGACGAGCGGCTTGATCGTGCTGGTCGTTTCTCGAATGAGCTGTGCGACGTCGAAATTCTCCAGGTATAGAGTCATCTTGCCCGCTTCGATCTTCGAGAGATCGAGGACGTCGTTGATCAGTCCGAGCAGGTGCCTGCCGGCGCTGTGAATTTTGTCCAGATCGGGGACGAACGCCGATTGTCCCAGGTCCCCGGCTTCTTCCTGCAGCATCTCGCTGTAGCCGATGATGGCGTTGAGCGGCGTGCGCAATTCGTGGCTCACATTCGCCAGGAAGGTGCTCTTCGCCTGATTGGCGGCTTCGGCGGCCTCCTTCGCCTTTTGGAGCTCCTGCTCCGCCCGCTTGCGCGCCGTGATGTCCCGCCCAAAGACCGAGGCGCCGGTCACCTGGCCGCCTTCGCCCCGGATCGGGTTAAAGGAAACTTCCACCTCCAGTTGCGCAGGGGGGAAGTTGTATTGCTGTTCCACCGAAAAGCGATCGCCGGCCAGAGCGCGGCCGTACAACTCAATCCACTCGGCGCGCAGGTCTGGCGGCAGATAATCGACCGGGTCCATACCCGGCTTGAGTTCGACGCCGTACGCCTGCGCGAACAACTGCTTGAAGGACGAGTTGAGCGTGATGAGGCGTCGCCGGGCGTCCACCGACCAGATGGCGTCCTCGGTGTTCCCAATCACCGCTGCCAGGTTGGCCTCGCCCTCCTGCAGGTCTTCGGTGATTTGCATCAGCCGCAGGTTGGCGTCGGTCAACTCGGTGTTGAGTTTCGCCATCGGGTTGAACAGGTTTTCGTTCAGAATCGCACGGGCAAAAAAGATGCTCGAAACTGCCGCCGCCAGGATGTCTACCGGATAGCGCCCGATCTCCGGGAAAAGTGTGAACAGCACACCACATGGGGGGATAATCGCGCCCAGCCACAATTCGGGCGTCCGCCGATGCGAGGCCCGCAGGCAGGCCAGCGCGGCGAGGTAAAAGCTGAAGGTGATGGCAAAGCCCGCATAACCGGGCGCCGTAAAGTCGTACAGGAACAGGCCCTCCGGCGAGACGCCAAGATACAAGATGGCTTTGCCCTGATAAATCAGCGCAGCGACGCCCACCACAAACACCAACCCCGCCGCCAGATAGCCCCGCATCCATCCGCGCCGCAGGAGGCCGGTGTAGTCCGCCACGAACGTCAGCAGGATGTAGGCGTTCAGCACCACGCCGACGGCGATGGACAAAATGAACACCCCGGGGTCGTAGCCGATGATCGCGGCGAAGTGCGCCACCTGGTTCGCGCCGCTCCAGGCCACGATGGTCGCCATGTACAGCGCCACCAGCCGGTTCTCGCGGCGGCGCGAGGATTGCCAGAGGACCAACAGCAACATCGCCGACGCCACAACCAGGCTGACGACGTTCAGGATCATTTCGACGAGGAAACTAATCGAGATCATGTCCCGCGGTGGAAGGCATCGCCTCGCACATGGCGACAAGCCGCCGCGCCAGCCGCCGGATACCGGCCAGCGCGGCGTTTGTTGACCGACAAAGTCTATTCTACTCTTACGCAGGCGTTGACGCTAGCAGTCCTTCTGGCGCATTAACGGACTCCAAACGAAGCCGGTTGAGTCACGCCGCCGCTCTAACGGGGGGAGCGGCGCTGGGGATGATCTCGAAATCGCTGGTGACTTTGACGACCGGCTTAAGCGTATTGACGACTGAACAATACTTGTCTTCGGAGAGAGAAATGGCGCGCACTAGCTTATCCGGGTTAACGGGGCCGCGAACCACGTAATGCAGGTGGATGGCAGTGAATCTATGCGGAGGCTCCGGGAGTTGGGTCCCCGAGCAGGCGACCTCCAGAGCCTCCAGGGGTTCGCGCTGCTTGCCCAGAATCATCGCCAC
>DATDRS010000134.1:0-2320 GCA_035291605.1 Anaerolineales bacterium
TCCGCCAGGTCGGCCAGGCCGAAGAGGCCCAGCAGCTCTAACGCTCGCCGGCGCAGTCTGGCTTCTGCCTGTGTAAAGCGCGGCAGGCGCAATATCGCCTCGACCGGCGAGTAATCTGCCCGCGCATACCGGGCGATGCGAACGTTATCCAGCACCGAGAGTTCTCTGAACAGCCGGATCGTCTGAAAGGTGCGTGCGATGCCGCCGCCGATGATTTCGTGGGTCGGCCGGCCGACCAGGTCCCGGCCCTGGAACACGACGCGGCCTTGAGTCGGCCGGTACACGCCGGTGATCAGGTTAAACACGGTGGTCTTCCCGGCGCCATTCGGTCCGATGATCGCGACCAGCTCGCCGGGGCGGAGATCGAGATTGAAATCATCCACCGCCCGCAGGCCGCCGAACCGATGTGCGAGGTGCTCGACGTTGAGCAAGGTCATAAGGACGCCTCTTTGGCCGGTGTGACGATCTGGACCTGCTTCTTGTATTCTTCGAGGGCCTCTGGCTGCTCGTCGTGCGGCGTCAAGAAGCGAAATTCGCGCAGCCCCATGATGCCACGCGGGCGATAGAGCATGAGCAAGATGAGCAGCAGAGGCGCAATCACTTGCCGCCATTCCTGGGAGAGGCCGAGCAAGGGAAACGCCGCGTCCAATTGCTGGAGCACCGTGCGCAGCCCCTCGAGCACGACCGTAAAGATCGTGGCGCCCAAGATGGACCCGCCGAGACTGCCGATGCCACCCAGGTAGACCATCACCAGTATCTGAGTGGACTTGAGAATGTCAAACGAGCGCGGGTTAATGAACTGCAGCACGTGCGCGAACAAACCGCCCGCCATCCCGGTCAGGAAAGCCGAAAAGACGAAGGTCAACACCTTCACTTGCCGGGTGTTTACACTGACTAATCCGGAAGCCGTTTCGTCCTCACGGATGGAGAGCGCGCCGCGTCCAAAGTTCGAAAATACAAAGTTGCGCGCCAGGAATACTGTGAGCACCACCCAGACGTAGATCCAGGCCAGGCTGGAGAGTTTGTCCATGCCCATGAAGCCGCGCGGCCCGCCGATCGGATCGATGTTTTCGAGCACGCTCTTGACGATCATGTTGAAGGCCAGCGTGACGATCGCGAGATAGTCGCCTCGCGTGCGGAAGGAAGGGAAGGCCACGACCAGGCCCGTGAGTCCCGCCGCGATCCCTCCGGCGATCAGCGCTACCGGAAAGAGAAGCGGCCCGGCCTCGGGCGGAAACACCCACACCGTGAGGATGGACGCGACATACGCCCCAATTGCCATGAAGCCGGCGTGGCCGACCGAAAACTCCCCCATGTACCCGTTGACCAGATTCAGGCCGATGGTGAGCATGATGTTGATGCCGATGAACTTCAGCACCAACTCGACGTAGGGGTCGATGATCCCAACCTGCGGCAGCACGATGGTGAGGGGGAACGCCGCCAGAAGAATAATGGGCAGTCGCCAGCGTTTCCAAAGAGAGGTCTTCATGGCGCATCTCTCCGGCGGTCAGACTTTCTGCGCGACGGGCCGTCCCAGAATGCCTGTGGGGCGGAAGATCAGGAGTACCAGAAGCAGCGAGAAGGCCACGAAGTCGCGATAGGTTGAAGCCGGCAGGAAAACCGGAGTGAAGATTTCGACAAACCCCAGGATGAAGCCGCCGATCATGGCCCCTCGGATGTTGCCGATGCCCCCGACGACGGCAGAGATGAACGCCCACCAGCCGATGCGAATCCCCATATACGGATCGATGGTGTAGGCCATGCCGTACAGCGTCCCGCCCACCGCCGCAATCGACGCGCCCAGCGCGAAGGTCAGCGAGATGATCCGATCGACGGGCACGCCCATCAAGGGCGCCGTGAATTTATCCCACGAAATGGCGCGCATGGCGATGCCCACCATGGTGCGGCGCACGATGGCATCGAGCAAGAGCATCACCAACGCCGAGACGACGATGATCGCCACCTGGATGGTAGAGACCGTCACGCCCGCGATGGTGTAATTGACAACCGGGATGAGCGGTGGGAGGAAGCGCGGGGCCGGGCCGATCGGCTTGAACGCGACCATGAAGTTCTCGAGAAACAGGCCGACCCCCAGCGCGGTGATGACGGCCGATATGCGTGGCGCCGTTCGCAGCGGCTTGTACGCCAGCCGCTCGATGATCACGGCCAGAAGGGCGGTGCCGAACATGGCCGTCAATAACGTAGCGACAAAGACGATGATCGGGGAGAGATTGGCGACCGCGCCCAGGATCGCCGTCGAAAAGAAGAAAGCGATGTACGTGCTCACCATGAAGATATCGCCGTGGGCAAAATTGATCAT
>DATDRS010000135.1:0-4429 GCA_035291605.1 Anaerolineales bacterium
GGCGCAGCCGAGATGGCCTCCAGAGCGCGGAGCGCCGCCTGTTCCTCTTCGCGCCGCCCCAAAATGTGCAGGACTTCGACCAGCCCCTGGCGCCATTCCCACCGCTCCTCCAGCGCCAGCGCCTGAGCGTAGTAGTTCAGCGCGGTTTCATTCGCGTAGTCGTGCTGGGCTTTGTGCGCCGCTTTATCCAGATAGAACAGCGTCTTATCCCGGTCACCGCTGCGGCTGAAGTGGTAGGCCAGCTGCCCCACCTCGTCAGGCCGGAGCTGCTCCAGGACCCGGCCGACGGCGTGGTGGAGTTCGCGCTGTTGAACCTCCAGCAGCGTCTCGTACGCCACCTCCTGCGTGATGATGTGCTTGAACATGTACGCCGCCCGCGGCGGCGGCAGCTCCAGCCGGGCGAAGTCGCGGACCTCCAGCACTTCAATGTGCCCGTTAAGGCTGGAGGGGTCGGGGCGCGCCGGGTGGACGCGGATCAGCAGGTCAACTTCGAACACGCGCCCGACGACGCTGGCGACTTTCAACGTCAGCTTGTGGGTCTCGGGGAGGCGGTCAATGCGGGACAACACGACCCCGTGGACCGAGTCCGGGATGCCCAGCGAGACGGCGGAGAGTTGCGCGTTGGAGACCAGCACCCATTTCCCGGTGGCGGCGTCTTTGATCAGGCAGTTGGCCTCGCGCAGTGCGGTCACAATCGCCTCAGACAACTTCCACTCGCCATCCTGGCTAAAAAGATTGCCCGCCTCGCATAAAGCATCCACCAGTTCCTCGGTGAAGAAGGGATTGCCCTGCGCCTGGGCCTGAATCAACGAGAGAGACAACGTCGAAGGCTGGCCTTGCAGGCGGTCGGCGACCAGCACGGCGATACCCTCCGGCGACAGCTCGCTTAAATCTAGAAGCTGGTGATAGGGCAGGCGATTCAGTTCGGGCAGGAGCGGCCGGTCTTCGCGAACAGGCGGGCGCTGGACCAGGGCCAGCAGAATCGGCGCCTGGGCGATGACACGGCCCAGGGCCAGCGTCAGGCCCTGCGAGGGTTCGTCCAGCCAGTGCGCATCTTCGATGAGCAGCACAAGCGGGTTATCCGCCGCCCAGGTTCTGAGCATGTCCACCACCAGGGCGAACAACGCCTCCTGCCGCACCCGATAATCAAAGGCGGCTGTCGTCTGGTTGTCTTCGATTTCCAGGCCCAGCAGGTCGCCAAGCAGGGGGAAGCGAATCAGCCAGTTGGGGTTGGTCTCAATTTTGGACTGCAGGTTGCGGATTGTGGTTTCGAGTCTCTCGCCTTCGAAATCGCCGAGCAGCGTCCGAAGGATTTGCCGCCACGGCGCGTACAAAACCTGACTGACGCTCTGGCAGGCCCCGACGGCCACGCGCAGGCCCCGGCGCGCCGCGCGCGCAGCGAACTCAGCCGCCAGGTGACTCTTGCCCACACCCGGTCCACCTTCGATGCGCACAATGCGGCCTGAGCCGCCCAACACCGTCTCCACCACTTGCTCCAGTTGAGCGAGTTCGGCGTCGCGCCCGACGAGCGGATGAGTGTACAGCGTGATGGGTTTTCGTTCGGATGGTTGCCGTTGATCAAGGACGGCGGAAACGGGCAAGGCGTCTTTCTTCCCCTTGACCTGCACCAGGCCGAGGGGATTGAAATTGTAATTCTGGGCTGTGGCTTCGACAATATCCTGCGTGACCAGGATTTGTCCCGGCTCGGCCTTGCTCATCAAACGGGCCGCGAGGTTCACCGAGTCGCCCAGCACGCCGTAGGTGCGGCGCGTCGAGCCGCCATAGGCGCCGGCCCAAACACGGCCTCGACTGATCCCGATCTGCACTCCGCGAATAAATTCCATGTCCGGTGGGGGAACTCGGAGCGCTAAAGCCGCCGCCATCGCCCGCGCGGGGTCGTCGTCATGCGCCAGGGGCGCGCCAAAGGCGCTGTAGAGATAGCAGCCTTTGTCGCCGATGGTGAGCTGCAGCAGATAACTCTCGTATGGGTACAGGATTTCCTGGACATGCTGGAGATAGACGCCGAGCTTGTCTCCAGCCTGTTCGTCGTGGTCGTAGTCAATCCCGCCGAAGCGCAGGAAGAGGGCGACCGCCGGGCGGATCTCCGCCAGAAATTGGCCTTGCCCGTGTCTCTCTCGCTCGTAGACCGGCGGCAAGAGCCAGGGGCGCAACTGCGCCTCGGTCAGAGCCGCCCCCTCTAGATTCGATGTAGACCACGGGGCGGGTTCTACCGGGACCCGCAAGCCGCCGACCACGGCAAAACGCTGACCCTCCGGGCTGTCGTGATCCTCGCGCCACTCCACCACTTCCACCTGATCGCCCAATTGCGCGACGATTTCGGACCCGACCACGATCTCACCCCTATGGGCGTGATGCTCGGCGGCGGCCATGCGGTCGAGTGTGGATCCGGCCAGCACATCCATCAGCTGGATATGCGGCGCGCCAAGGCGGAAGCGCCGCACCGGGCCGGCGGCGAGGGCAACTTTCATCGCCAGGGAAACCTGGCTGCCCGAGGGAGTCTGGACAGAGGCAAACTGGGCCATCGTCCGCTGCATGGCCAGCGCGCAGGCCGTGGCGCGCAGGCCATTATCGCCGTCGAACCAGGAGGTGATGGCGTCGCCGCTGAACACCATGACGCTGCCGTGGTAACGGTTCACTTCGCCGATCAGCGCATCGTAGATCAGGTTCAATTGCCGCGTCAACTCTTCGGCGCTGCGCTTGGGGCCGAGTTCTTTCACCAGCGCTTCGGCGAGCGGCGTAAAGCCAGAAACGTCGGCAAACAAGGCCGCGCCCGCGCTCCGGTCTGGCAGATCGTCGCCTCGGAGCATCGCCTGCCGGCGATCCGTCGGAATGTAGGTGGCGAGTAAGTCCATTTCCTCTCTCACCCGTGCAGGGTGAGTATATACCAAGCTGGTCAAATAGTTGATGGTACTTTGAATGGATGACTTTGTCTAATCAGGTCTCAGCGCGCCTCCCCTTAGTTTCTTGGATTTAGCGCGGTTTCCGATGCGATTGACGGCAGACGCGAAGGGTTTCCAAAATCCTTCTGGTCTAACCAATCCGTAACTAACCAGGCCGCACGTGCCTCTAATCCTGCGAATTTGACGACGGACTCTTTTATCCGCTAGTAGTATCGTAAACGGGGGCGTTGAAGATACTGCATTGCACCGGCTGTTCGCCCTGCCGTTTCGACTCCCACTTCACCCATCGAGGCCCGGATTGGCAGTCGCCTGTACGGGCGCGGGGTGACGCAGGACTACGTTGGGCAGATCGTGCACGGGGTGGACGTGAACGCGGACGACGGAGCAGCGACTGCCAGGTGAGTGAGCAGGGCGGGCAATGACCCACACCGTATCGGGGGCGTGTCTACAAATCCTTACCTGCGGACGACCGGCAGGTAAAGGCGAGACCACACGTTGACTGAGGCCGTGTTCGCGCCGGAGTTTAGTGGCTCGACATTGCCTGCGCCATCCACGGAGCGCACGGCGAACCCCTGCGCGCTGCCCTCCGACAACTCGAAGAAGTACACGCCTGAGCCGCCCGTCTGTGTCACTACCTCCGTCCATTCCCCACCCGGCGATTGATGCCACAGCGCTGAGCCGCCGACGCCCGTCTGCGTATCCGTCGCGACCCAGGTGATGCTGATGATTTGTCCGGTAGTCAGCAGGCCGGTCACGGTAATCACAGTTTCGGGCGGCGTCACGTCCGGCGTCAGCAGCCCATCCACCGGCCCGGTCGTCGTCGAAGTCGGCACCGAGGAGGCTACGACCGAATAGTAAGTGTCAATCAATCCCGCCCAGCGCGTGTCGCGCACGAACAGCAGCTGATCGCCCGAATAAGCGTCGCGCAAGCGCAGGTTGCGCGTCACCGTCAGGCCGGGCGTGATAGTCGAGGTCTCCGTGATCGGGATGGGCAGCTCCAGGTCTTCACCCAGCGGCAGGAAGATGGACAACCCGTGCGCGTCGTCCAGGGGCCAGGTTTGATCAGCGGGCAGGAACCACGGCCGGCCGCTGCGGTGCTGCTCGGCGACGATGGCGGTTTGCAGGCTGTTCGTCACGGCGTCGGCAGCCGCCAGGAGGGCCGAGTCGGTGTATTGCCCCGATACTTTCACGGCGAAGTCGTACAGATCCACAAATCCATCCGTGGTAGGTTCAATGGCAAAGTCGCTGTCGTAGTCTATTTTTTGCGTCTCGCTGTAGACCTGTCGAAGCAAGGCCGCCAGCTGCGGACTGCTGAGCGTCTGACTGATGACCGATCCTAACTGCTCCACTGCGACTGTCAGCGTCGGGATTTGAGACAGGTCAATCGCGGCGATGGTGAAGGGATGGCCTTTCGATGGCGTGGCGTCGGCATAGGCCGTGACCAGCAATTCTGCCATCTGCCGGGGCGTGGTCGTGGAGGTGATGCCGTGGACGGCCCGGATATAGCG
>DATDRS010000136.1:0-5733 GCA_035291605.1 Anaerolineales bacterium
GAAGGGGGCCGGAAGGGGAGAGGGCCGCGCTGGTGAGGAGGATGGAGTTGTCGAGAGGAACGTAGCGGGATTGGGGGTTCGGGATGAGTAATTGGAGATTAGAGATGGTCAGGGGTTGGCCGGGTGTGAAGTCGTGGGCCGTGGTGAGATAGCCGGGGCCGGTCGGGAGCGCAAGGGGCGCGTCGAGGACAGTCGCCGTCGCGGGTTGAGGGCCGAGTTTCCAGTGCAAATACAGGCGCGGCGAGTCGGGCAGAGTGCGATCAACGTCGTAGCCGACGAGCGTCGCGCCGGAGGTGGCGCGAGAGAGCGGGTGCAGCGTGACCGGAGGCGTAGAGCGTGCGGTGATCGTAATGGCCGTGAGCCGGGCTTCGGCGAGGCGCGTCCCATCCGGCAGGTACGCGCCGGCGACGAGGGCGTAGTCGCCAGGAGGGGTATCGGGACGCAAAACAATGGGATAGCGGTCGAGCAAGACTTCACCGGGGACGTAGCGCGAGCTGGGATGCGCCACATCCTTTTGGCCGTAGAGCAGCCCGTCGGGGCCGATGATTTGAACGAAGAAACTGATGGCGTGCGGCCGAGCATTGGGGCGAAGCCGCCATGCGGCGGTTAAGTCAACGGATTGAACGGATGAAACGGATTGAGATGATGCAAGATGGTAGCCGAGAAATTCCCAGTCGCCGAAGGTTCGAGCGCCAGTGAGGCCTTCCGGTGGTGTCAACAATGGCTCGGCGCGAACCTGCCAGGCAGGGCCAAGCGGAATGAAGCGATAAGGCAGGGCGGCGAACTCCTGGGCATAAAAACTGGTGACGATGACCGGACGCCGGGGCAGAGCCGCGTTGATCTCCGCTGCCCAATCGTCGGCCAGCGAAGCGGTGCGCGGGTAGACATATTTCACCTCCACGTCGGGGCGCTGGCCCTCGACTGTTTGCAGATACCACAGCGGCGTAGCCCAGTGCCACGAGGCGAGGATGACTGCGTTGGGCGGCGCGCTGGTGAGGAGCGACTGCGCATAATCACGTGTTGAAGCGTCCTGCGCCAGCGTGAGGTAGGAGGGGAAGGTGGCGTTGAACTGAAGCGCGATGGGAAGCGCGGCGAGGAGGCCGGTGAGGAGGCGGGGGAGCAAGGAGGTAGGGGTGATTGGGTGGTCGGGTAGTTGGGTGGTTGGGGCTGGAGAAAGGGCTTTTTTCCCCTTTGTGCTCTTTGTGGTGAACAGGCGCAGGAAGCGGAACAGTTCGGCGAAGGCATAGCCGAGGAGGGCAGCCAGGAACACGTAGGCGGGCAGGAGGTACTCGACGGTCTGCGGGGACTTATAGGTCATGGAGATGAAGGTGTGAACCGCGAAGGCGGCGAGGAGGACGCCGGACTGGCGATCACGCCAGAGGACCGCGAGGCCGCCGAAAGCAGTCAACACCAGCAGGGGCCAGACAAACTGGAAGGTCAGGATGTTGCCGAAGATGAGGAGGCGGTCGGGCAGGTCTTTCAGATTGGCAAAGAAAAATATGTCGCCCCTGAAGCCAGCGGCGAGGATGTGTTCGAGCAAACCGTTCACGGTAGCGATGCGCGGCGGCGCGCCGAATGCCCCTGCGCGTAACGGGAAGTAAAGCCAGGCGAGGAAAGGCAGCAGACCGCCTAGAAGCGGCCACGGCCGGCGCAGGATGGATGGGTTGAGCCAGAGCGTGTAGAGGCCGAGGATAGCCGCGACGAAGATGAGTGAGCCGTGATGCGAGACGCCGAGGCCGAGGGTGAGGAAGATGAGGCCCAGGTTCCAAGAGTCAAATTTCGACGAAGCGGGGGAGCGAGGGAGCGGGGGAGCGGAGGGGTGTGGAGCGTGGAGCGTGAGGCGCAGGCGGTATTGGGTGATGAGGTCGAGGGCGAGCGCCGTGGCGAACGCGGTGAGCATGCGCACGTTGGCGGTCGTGGCCTGCGCCCAGAAGGTCGTGGAGAAGCCGAGCGCGAGCGCCGAACTGATGCCGGCCAGCCGTGATTGCGTGAGGCGCTGAACAGCGCGGCTGAGAAAGACGAGCGTGAGCGACGCCGTGACGGCCGAGAGGAAGTTGATGGCGGCGGCGGGCGCGACGGCAGCCGCCGAGAACAGCAGACGCGTGGCGAGCCAGCTGAGGAGGGTGTAGAGCGCGAAACCAGGCGGGTGCGCCACGCCGAGCGCCGCGCCGACGACCTGAAACTCGCCCCCGTCCGCTGGGAGGATGTCTTTGGAAAGAGTGAGGCTGTAGAGCAGAAGGGAGAAGAGCCCAAATCCCAAGTCCCAAACCCCAAAGGAGGAGGGCTTATGCCTTATACCTGGAGCCTTAGGACCTGTCATTTAGCGGCGGCTTCATATGCGGCCAGGGTTTCGCGCGCGGTTTTTTCCCAGGAAAACTGCCGGGCTTGCGCCAAGCCGCGCTGCCGCAGGTCGTCGCTCACGCTGGGTTCGACGATACAGGTGATGATGGCTGCGCCGAACGTGCGCGTGTCGTCGGGGGGGAGGAGGTAGCCCGCGTTGCCGACGACCTCGGGCAGCGAGCCGCCGTTGCCGCACACGACCGGGACGCCGCACGCCATCGCCTCCAGCGGCGGCAGGCCGAAGCCCTCGTAACGTGAAGGATAGACGAACACGGCTGCGCCGCGATAGAGCGCGGGCTTGTCCGCCTCGTCTACCGGGCCGATGAACTTTACCGTTTCCGCGATGTCCAGTTCTTGCGCGAGGCGCGGATAGTCCTCGAACAGGAGTCCACCGGAACGCCTATTAGGGTCGGGCGTCGGGAGTCGGCCGCCGAGCACGAGCGGGTAGCCCTCCCCGATGGAGCTCGCCGCCCACGTCCAGGCCGAGAGCAAGGCGCGGATGTTTTTGCGCGCGTCGAAGCCGCCGAGGTACAGCACGTAGCCCTCGCCCAGGTTGTATTTTTGCCTCACGGCCTCGTCAAGCAGAAATTTGCTCTCGGGCGTATAGCGTGCGTCGGCGGCGAGGTAGATGGCGCGGACCTTCGCTTCGGGCAGGCCGAGGCGCCTGAGGATGTCCTGTCGCGAGACCTCGGAGTCGGCCAGCGCCAGCGAGACGCCCTGGGTGGCGGCGGAGACAAGCGCGGTGTAGAGGCGCACCCGCCAGTCGCCGCGATATTCCGGCAGGAGCAGGGGGATGAGGTCGTGAATGGTGACGACGAGGGGGACGGGCGACGAGAGCGGCGGGGCCCAGTGCGGGACGTGGGCCAGGTCGGCGTTGAGGGCGCGGCAGGCCTGCGGGAAGAGGCTCTGCTCAAAGCGGACTTTGGCGAGGTTCGACGCGCCGCAGCGGGCCGGGTGAATTTTGCAGCCCTCCGGTAGGAGCGGCAGTTGAGCCGGCTCCGGCGTGACCACATGGTACTCGTGCTCCGGGCTAATACGGGGCAGCCATTCCAACAGGGCGCGGAGATATTGACCGGTTCCCGTGTGCGGGTTGTGCGCGAGGAACCATCCATTGAGGGCGATGCGCATCAGTTTCTCAGGGATTGCGTCAGGCTGGTGAGGAAAGAGGCGATGGAGATCACCACGAGGCCGGTGATGAACAGGCTGCCCACGCAGCGCCCGAAGCTGGCCAGCACCATAAGCGGGCTGTCAGGATCGCCCTGCACGGTGGACAGGGCAAACATGGCGATGAGGGCCATGATCAGCAGGCAGACCAGCATGACCCAGACGAAGAACCAGACCCCCGACAGGCGGCGCCGGCGGCGAGGAGTGTAAACCGGCGGCGGGTCGGGCGGGAGGTGGACCTCGCGCCGGGCGCGCCACATGGCTTTTTGCATCTCCAGGCGCACTTTGTCGTCGTATTCGGCGCGGCGGCGTGCGTCGAGCAGGAGGTCGCGCGCCGCGTTGAGCTGCTTCATTTGCTCGGAGGCCGAGGCGCGTTTGTCGGGCGGCTGGCGGTCGGGATGGATTTCGGCGGCGCGGCGGCGGTAGGCCGCGCGGATTTCGTCCGGGGTGGCAGTCAGCGAGACGCCGAGGAGGTAGTAAGGGTCGAGCATGAGCCGTAGGAGCGGATGGTATCCGCGATGATCCGTGTCTATCGCAGACGCAGGGGTGAATCTCGCATCCCCTTCGGCGTTGCTCAGGGCAGGCTTCGACTACGCGCCACGCACGCTTCGCGCGAGCGGAGCGAAGCGTAGTCGAGGAATGCGGCGCCCCTCTGAGCGAAGCCGAAGGGTCAGGACGCTTGCGCCCCCGAGTTGAAATACATCTGGGCGCAACCTGTTCTTACACATAACCGTTCGGGTGTGCTTTATGCCACTCCCAGGCGGAGGCGACGATGTCCGTCAGGGATGGGTGGCGCGGGACCCAGCCAAGTTCGCGGCGAATCTTTTCGGATGAGGCCACGAGGCGGGGCGCATCGCCGGGGCGGCGGGGGTGCGTCTCCGCCGGGATGGGGCAGCCCGTGACCTCGCGCGCGACCTCGATCACTTCCTTAACCGAGTAGCCCGCTCCGTTGCCGAGATTGTAGACCAGAGCGGGGCGTTCGGCCAATGCGTCGAGCGCGAGCAGGTGCGCCGAGACGAGGTCGGCGATGTGGATGTAGTCACGGATGCACGTGCCGTCGGGCGTGGGATAGTCGTCGCCGTAGATGCTGGCGGAAGCCCGCTGGCCGAGCGCGACCTGCAAAACGCGCGGGATGAGGTGGCTTTCCGGCTGATGGCCCTCGCCCCGGCCGGGGAGCGCGCCCGCGGCGTTGAAATAGCGCAGGGTGGCGTAACGCAGGCCGTGGATTTGCGCGTACCACACGAGCATTTGCTCGATCATGAGTTTGGTCTGGCCGTACACGTTCGCCGGGGCGATAGCCGCGTCTTCGCTCAACGGCTGGTCGCTGCTCGCGTAGACGGCCGCGGTGGAGGAGAGCACGAAGCGTTTGACCCCGTGCTGCACGGAGGCCTCGATGACATTATTCGAGTAAGCGGCGTTGACGCGGAAGTACAGCCCGGGGTCCTGCATGCTCTCGCCGGCTTCGATGAGCGCGGCGAAGTGCATCACGGCGTCGTACTTTTCCGCCGCGAACGCTTCCCTGAGCGCGGTCTGGTCGCCGATGTCGCCGTGGGCGAAGCGCGCGCCCTCCGGCACGGCCTGCCGGTGGCCGCGCGAGAGGTTGTCGAGGACGGTGACGGCGTGCCCGGCCTCCAGCAGCATTTGGGCGCAGGCTGAGCCGAGGTAGCCTGCGCCGCCGGTAATCAAGAGGTTCATAAGTTCCAAAGCCCAATGACCAAAACCCAAGCAGCATACCAGCCCAGTTGCTGGCACGCGGCCTGCGCTCTCTCAATCTCAGAAAAGAGTTTTGCTGAAACTCACCCCTTCAAAATCTCCAGCCTCGCCACGCTCACCGCCAGCCGTTTGATCCCCACGTCGTCAAAGGCCACGATCACTTCTTCCTCCCCGCTGGCCATCTTCGACTCGATGACGATCCCCTCGCCGAACTGCGCGTGCCGCACCCGCTGGCCGGATTTGTGCCTGGCCGGAGTCTGGTTTGTCGGTCGGGCCGGCGCCTCCCACGCGGTCGCCTTCTGGTACATCCTCTCGGCGTTGGACTGCTTCCGCGACATGTTCCCGGCGATCAAGCCCTCAGGAATGTCCTCCAGGAAGCGCGAAGGCTCCGAGAGCGCCGAATCGCCGTAGAGCGAGCGGCGGAACGCGCGCAGCAGATACAGCCGGTCTTTGGCGCGCGTCATGCCGACGTACATCAGCCGCCGCTCCTCGTGCATCGCCTCCGGGTCGTCGAAC
>DATDRS010000137.1:0-2689 GCA_035291605.1 Anaerolineales bacterium
AACCGGGCGTTGGGCGACCTCCCCAAGAAAGTCCTGATTTGCGCTTTTGATCTTGATAACGAACCGGCCAACCCCCAGACCCTCCGCACCTGGAAACCCAAGTTCTTTCACAACTTCCCCGGCCCCGGCACGGACGCGGGCGAACGCGTCGTGGACGTGGCCCTGCGCACCAGCGCCGCCCCAACTTATTTCCCCATCTATCAGGGATATATTGATGGCGGGATCGTCGCCAACAACCCGAGCATGTGCGCCCTGGCTCAGGCGCTTGACTCCAGCACCGGCCGGCAGAAAATAGAGGATGTCGCCATGCTCTCCCTGGGCGCCGGGCGCGTTCTGCATTTCCTCACGGCGAGAGATGCCGATTGGGGATGGGCGCAGTGGGCGCGCCCTCTGATTGACCTGATCCTTGAAGAGGGCAACGGCAGCATCGCCGACTATCAGTGCCGGCGCGTCCTGGGCGAGCGCTATCATCGCCTCGACCCGGTGCTGCCGGAGCCTATTCGCCTGGACGACCTGGAGCGCCTGCCGCGCCTGAAGGAAATCGCGGCGGAGGTTGACTTGGCGGCGACGCTGAACTGGCTGCAGCCGGTCAGCGATGGGCACGATCGCTCGTCGGCTTTCCGGGGCCAGTTCTAACGATGTCTCTCCTCCTGATCCTCTGTCTCGGCTGGATTTTCGGCGTCTGGGCTGGCGCACAGGTCCACCAGCCGTGGTGGGCCTGGTGGATTATCGCGAGCCTCGGGGGCGTGGGGCTTTATCCGCGCAGCATCCGCATTGACACGCGTCTGCGCCGGCTACTGGCCTGCGTCATTGCTTTCGGCCTGGGGGGGATGCGTTACCAACTCGCCCAGCCTGTCTTCGACAAGGACTTCCTGGCCACGTACAACGACACAGGCGAGGTCGTCGTCGAGGGAGTGGTGTGGGACGAGCCGGACGTGCGGGATACGCGCACGAACCTCCGCCTGCGCGTGGACACCCTGCTTCTGCCGAATGCCCCAGCCCCTATCGCCGTTGACGGCCTGGCGTTGGTCTATGCCCCTCGCTTTTTAGAGTCTCGCCTCGCAGCCATCGGCGACGGCGAGTTTCGTTATGGCGACCGCTTGCGCGTGTTTGGCGCGCTGGAAACTCCGCCGGTGTTCGACGACTTCTCCTACCGCGATTACCTCGCCCGGCAGGGAGTCTACTCCCACATCCGGCTGGCTCAAGTCACTTTCGTCGCCGAGCGTCAGGGCGAGCCTCTCTGGCAGGCGCTCTTCGACTTCAAGCGCCGTGCGCTCGACGTGTTCACCCAGATATTTCCTGAACCCCATGCCGCGCTCCTGCAGGGGATCGTCCTTGGCTATGAGTCCGGCATTCCCAAAGAACTCAAGGACGCGTTCAACGCTACGGGTACATCGCACATCGTGGCGATCTCGGGGTTTAACGTCGCACTTTTAGCGGGTTTGTTCGCGGCTCTGGCGAATCGTTTGTTCGGAGCGCGCTATGGCGCGGCGGTCGCGATCTGCGCCATCGCCGCATACACTGTGCTGGTCGGCGCGGGCGCGTCGGTGGTGCGCGCGGCCATCATGGGCGGTCTCGCGCTCGTCGCGCAGAGAATCGGGCGGCGGACGCTGGGACTCAACACGCTCTCCGCCGCCGTGATCGCCATGACGCTGATCAACCCGCTGACCCTGTGGGACGTGGGCTTTCAGTTGAGCGCGGCGGCGACGCTCGGGCTGGTGCTGTATGCCGAGCCGTTTGAAGCCGCGTTCAGGAATCTCGCGGCCCGCTTCACCACGCCAGAGAACGCCGCGCGGCTGACGGGATATGCCGGAGAGTTCTTCCTCCTCACCCTCGCGGCGCAGATCACCACCCTGCCGTTGATTGTCTATTACTTCAAACGCCTCTCCCTGATTTCGCTCGTCGCCAATGTGCTGATTTTGCCCGCTCAGCCCGCGGTGATGGTCATAGGCGGGCTGGCGCTGATTGCCGGATTGCTCTGGCTGCCGCTAGGGAAGATCGTCGCGTGGGCGGCGTGGCCGTTCACCGCGTACACCATTGGGTTCGTCGAGTTGTTCGCGAAAGCGCCCGGCGCGTCCATCGGCCTCGGCGAAGTCGCGCCCGGATTTGTGGTCGGCTGTTACGCGTTGCTGTTTGGACTGACATGGTTGCTCAGCCGCCCCCCGGATCAGCGTCCGGCGTGGCCGCTTGCACTCCGCTCAGCGGAGTGGGGGCAGTTCACGTCAAGATGGCTGCCAGCTTCCGGGCTGGCGGCGCTGGCGGTTGGGACGGTGATCGTGTGGAGTTGGTATTTCAGCCTGCCGGAGCGCGATGGCCGAATGCGCATCACGGTGCTCGACGTGGGGCAGGGGGATGCGGCGCTGATCCAAACGCCCTCGGGCACAAATGTGCTGATTGACGGCGGGCCGAGCGGGGGCGCGCTCGCGCGGGCGTTGGCGCGGCAGATGCCATTGTTCACGACCCGGATTGATCTGCTCGTCGTCGCCGCGCCGCGCGACGAAAACATCGGCGGCCTGCCGGATATGCTTGCGCGCTACACGGTGGGCCACGCCGTCGTCACGAGCGTGCCCGGCAAGAGCGCAACGTATCAAACGTTCATGGAGATGTTGAGGGACAGACGGATTGAGACGGTCAGCGCCGCCGAGTTGCCCGCGTTCGATCTTGGCGATGGGATTGTTTTGCGTGTGGT
>DATDRS010000138.1:0-14958 GCA_035291605.1 Anaerolineales bacterium
CTCGACGGTATCCTCCCGGATGTCCACTGTGAACTCCGGCGGCCAGGCCAGCAAATAGCCTGCCACCCGCAGGCAGTTGTCTTCTAAAACCAGTTCGCCGGTGAGCAGCGCAGTCAGCCGGGTTGTCACGATCTGGGGTTGGGGCGTGGCGGTCGGGCTGGGAGCCGAAGTTTTATGCGGCCCTACGTTGCAGGCTGTCCAGGTAAACAACCCAACGCATAACGCGATACCTGCTCTCGTCAAGGGCCTCACCACAAAAGAACCTATCCAGGGACAGTCTCCTGAAAATTGCATATTGACTTACCGGCTCTTTTCACTATACTACAATGTAAGCGTTTTCAGAAAGCGCTTACAGGCTGGAAAGCTGACCTGCCTGTGGGCGCTCTTCTCCGAACCAGACAACCAATGCACAAGCACCGCGCCACGATTGCGGACGTCGCCAAGCACGCTGGGGTTTCAATTGCCACCGTGAGCCGCGTCGTCAACCAGACGACCACGGTATCTGACGAGGCTGCGGCGCGGGTGCAGGCTTCCATCGCTGAACTCAAGTATAAACCCCATACCGCCGCCAGGAGCCTCGCCAGTCGCAAGACCCATACGCTCGGTCTGGTTTTGCCGGAGATCAGCGGCGAGTTCTTTTCGCCGCTGCTGCGCGGCATCGAAGCCGTCGTGCGCGAGGCGGGCTATGACTTGCTCATCTCCACCCAGGGTCAGAGCAACGGGCGCCGGGAGGCGCGCCGCCCGCTGGGGGAGCACAACACCGATGGCCTGCTCGTCTTCACCAATTACCTCGACGAAACCGAGTTGACTCACCTGGGCCGCATGGGCTTTCCCGTCGTGCTGCTCTATCGCTCTGCGCCCGCCGCGTTGGCCATCCCCTGTGTCACGTTTGAAAACAAGGATGGCTCGCGCCGCCTCGTGGATCATCTCATCGAAGCGCACGGTTTCCGCCGGATCGCGTTCCTGGCCGGGCCGGAGGATAACGAAGACTCGTACTGGCGCGAGACGGGATATCGCGAATCGCTGGCGGCGCACGGTCTTCCTTTTGATCCGACGCTCGTCGCCGTCGGCGGCTTCGACTACCAGGAGGCGCAGGCGCCGGTGGAGCACTGGCTGAGCGAGGGAATTGAGATGGACGCCATCTTTGCCGGGGATGACGAGTCGGCCACGGGTGTGATTGAGGTCATCCGCCGCGCGGGAAAGCGCGTCCCCGAGGATGTCGCCGTCGTCGGGTTTGACGACGTCCCGCTCTCGCGCCACCTGAACCCGCCCTTGACGACGGTGCGCGCTCCGATTGAGATGACCGGGCGTGAGGCCGCGCGCCAGCTCGTGAACCTGATTCGCACCGGACGCGCCGACCCGCTCGTGCTCCTGCCCACCGAGCTGATTGTCCGTAACTCGTGCGGGTGTCATGGCGCGTGATGCTACTGAGAAAGGAGGTTGTCGGAGAGAGACGTCGCCCGCTGCTTATCCCGCTTCGTTCATACCACTCAATCTCAGGAGGAGAATCAGATGACTCACAAATCAATTCGGCTGACCCTCAGCCTGCTCACGCTCGGCGGCCTGCTGCTCGCCGCGTGCGGCGGCGGGGCCACGCCCACCCAGGCCCCTCCGCCCACCCAGCCGCCCGCCGAGCAGCCCACGCAGCCGCCCGCGGCTGGCGAAAAGGTCAAAGTCGTGATCTTCGTCGGCATGGGCACCGGCACCGATCCCGACCAGATTGACGCGCAGACCCAACTCGCCGAGAAATTCAACTCTGCGCACGACCAGATCGAGATCGAATTCCTGATTGTGCCGCACGAGGAATACGCCACCCGATACCTCGCCATGCTGTCGGGCGGCAACGCGCCGCAGTTGGTCGGTCCGAACGGCGTTCAGTCGGTGGCCGAGTTCTTCGACACCTGGGAGGACATCACCCCTTACATCCAGGCCGAGAACTACGACCTGAGCGATTTCTACGGTCCGGCGGTGACGCTCAACGAGTATCCCGACAAGAACACGGGCCTGCCGCTCGGCCTGTACCCCTCGTTCATCTTCTACAACAAGGACCTGTTCGACGCCGCCGGGCTGGATTACCCGACGCACGACTTCGACGACACTTCATGGACGATGGACAAACTGCGGGAAGATGCGATGAAGTTGACGCTGGACAAGAACGGCAAGAACGCCGCCGAGGCGGACTTTGACCCGGAGAACATCGTGCAATTCGGCTACGACGACTCGTGGGACGGGATGCGCGGCACGCTGACGATGTGGGACGCGCCCACCATTGGCCGCCCGGTTTCCGACGACTACAAGACCGCGCTGGTCAACTCGCCCGAGTGGCTTTACGGCCTGCAATGGCTGAGCGATGGCATTTGGGAGGATCACTTCGTCGGGAGCCTGGCCGTTCAGCAGGCGCGCGACGCGGTTGGCGTGGATCCCTTTGGCCCCGGCACGACCGCCATGTTCTACAGCCACACCTGGTTCATGGCCGAAGGCTTGAAGGAGCTGTCCTTTGAAGCCGATATTGCGCCGCTGCCCTTCAATCAAAAAGGCCATCGCATCGCGCGCATTGACGCTGACAACTTCACCATCCCCAAGGACGCGCAGCACAAGCAGGAGGCCTGGGAAGTCATGAAGTGGCTGGCCTCGCCGGAGATCATCGTGGAAGTCTGCCAAATCTACGGCTGTATTCCCGCCCGCAAGTCGGTGCAGGAGCAATACCTCGAGACGCTCAAGCAGGACTATCCCGGCATTGACTACGATGTGATCTTCAGGTCCATTGACTACCTGGACGACCCCAACAACGAGGCCTTCGTGCCGGAGTGGAGCAAGATCGACGAGGCGTTGAACAATAGCCTTTCGCTGGTCTATACCGGCGACGAGAAAGACGCCAAGAAAGTGCTGGACGGCGCCAACGCCGAAGTGCAGAAGGTCCTCGACGAGTATTGGGCAGCGCATCCATAAGCATCGGTGCGGGGGAGCAGGGGAGCAAGGGGGAGTTTCTCCCCTGCACCCCTAGCCCCCTGCCTGGAAGGAGAGGAGACTATGCAGCTCTCTCATCCCCGCCTCGCCTGGAGCCTGACCCGCCGCGAAGCCGCCTGGGCCTACGCCTTCATCGCGCCGTGGCTCATCGGCTTCGTCGTGTTCACGGTCGGCCCGATGATCGCCTCGCTGTACTTCTCGTTTACCGACTACAACATCGTGGACACGCCCCGCTGGATCGGAGCGGCGAACTTCGTCAACCTGTTCCGCGATGAGCTGTTCTGGCGCTCGCTGGGGATCACGCTCAAATACGCGGCCTTTGTGCTCCCGCTGGGGCTGGTGATCAGTTACTTGGTGGCGGTCCTGCTCAACCAGAAGGTGCCGGGCGTCAACCTCTGGCGCACCGTCTACTTCCTGCCCTCGGTCGTCGCGGGCGTGGCCGTGGCCCTGCTCTGGTCGCGTATCTTCGACCCCAAGTTTGGCATTCTCAATCCCTTCCTCGCGCTGTTCGGCATCAAAGGCCCCGGCTGGCTGAGCGATCCGGACTGGGCCATTCCCGCGCTCGTCATCATGAGTCTGTGGAGCGTGGGCGGGAGCATCATCATCTACCTCGCCGGGTTGCAGGGTGTGCCCACCGACCTGTACGACGCGGCTAAAGTGGATGGCGCGACGACGTGGCAGCGCTTCCGGCATGTCACCCTGCCCATGACGACGCCGGTCATTTTTTACAACCTGGTGCTCGGATTGATTGGCACGTTTCAATTCTTCACCGAGGTCTATGTCCTTACCGGCGGCGCGGGCGGCCCGGCGCGCTCGACGCTGTTTTACAACCTGTACTTATACCAGAACGCCTTCAAGTATTTTCACATGGGCTATGCCTCGACGATGGCCTGGGTGTTGTTCACCATCGTGCTGGGCCTGACCTTGCTGATCTTCCGCTCCTCGGACATCTGGGTGTACTACGAAGGCCAGTTGAAAGGACGGTAACTATGGATACGGTGGCTACCCCGGTAACCGCGGTCCCGGCGCGCACCCGCCCCTTTAGCGACTGGCTCACGGGCCTGCAAGGGCAGGCACTGCTCCTCAAATCCATCACCACGCTCGTCATCGCGGCAGGCGCGGCGGTGATCATGGTTCCCTTGCTCTTCATGCTCGCCACCTCGGTCAAAGACCGCGATCAACTGCGGCAAAGCCCGCCGCCGCTCATCCCCATGGCGGCCGTCACGGTGGAAGTCAACGGCGAGCAAGAGCCGCTCTATCGTGTGACGATGGATGGCCAGACCCGTGAGATGGCCCTTATTAAAAACCGCCCACAGGGCAAAGGGTTGTTCGTGGATCCCGCCAACCCGGACCAGACCTACGAACTTGTCATCGCCGAGCAAACGCAGATCAAGCGTCTGGAGATTCACTGGGAAAATTATGCCGAAGCCCTGAGCCAGATGAAGTTCAACAGCCTGCTCCTCAACACGCTCGTCGTCACCTTTGCGGGCATGGCGGGGATGCTGTTCTCCTGCTCGCTGGTGGCCTACGGCTTTTCGCGTTTTCGCGCGCCGTGGATCAACGTCCTGTTCCTGGTCCTGCTCTCCACCATCATGCTGCCCGGCCAGGTGCGGCTGATCCCGACCTACGTGTTCTTCAACAAACTGGGCTGGGTGGATACGCTCCTGCCGCTTATTGTCCCGCAGTTCTTCGCCAACGCTTACGACGTGTTCCTGCTCCGGCAGTTCTTCATGAGCATTCCGCTCGAACTGGACGACGCGGCCAAGATTGACGGCGCTTCTCCCCTGCAGGTGCTGATGTACGTGATCCTGCCGCAGGCGCGCCCGGCCCTCGTCACCGTCGCCATCTTCCACTTCCTGTATGCGTGGAACGACTTCTACGAGCCGCTCATCTACCTGCACAGCCCGCAGAACTGGACGCTGGCGGTAGGCCTGCAAACGTTCAACGCGCTCTATGCCGTCAACACGCACTACATCATGGCCGCCTCGGTCGTGATGATCCTGCCGCCCATCATCCTCTACTTCCTCGCCCAGCGCATCTTCACCCAGGGCGTGGTCTTCTCCGGGGTCAAGGGCTAATGGGCAAAACGCCCGATGGAGATTGGTGGTCACCCATGCCTGATAAAAAAGTAGTCCTCAGCATCGCCGCGCACGGCGACGACGCCGAATTTCTCGCGGGCGGCACACTGGCCGGACTCGCCGCCGAAGGCCACGCCGTTTACGTGTGCCTTGCCACCGACAACGACCGGGGCTCGTTTCGCCTCTCGGCTGAAGAGTTGAAAGCCATGGCCCGGCCGGAAGCCGAAGCCTCAGCCCGCGCCCTCGGCGCCCAGGGCGTCTTCATGCTCGGCTACACCGACGGCGACCTGTGTGACGCGCCGCCGACCAAGCTGCGCGGGCAGATCATGCGCCTCATCCGCCAGCTCAAGGCCGACATCATTTTCTCGTGGGATCCGTTTGCGCCGTTTGAGGGCCACCCCGACCATCGCGCTATTGCCTGGGCCGCGTCCGACGCGGCCTCCTTCGCGCACTTCAACCTTTATCACCTGGAGCATCTCGCCGAGGGGCTGCAACCGCATCGCGTGAGTGAGTATTACTGGTATTCCAAGGCCCGCTGGCAGACGAACAAACTCGTGGATATCACTGGCTCCATTGATCGCAAGCTGGAAGCGCTCTACGGTTACCAGTGCCAGATGGTATTGACGATTGACGAGTTCCTCGGCGAGGCGCGCGCGGCAGGCGTTCCTGAGTCGCAGTTAGGCGGGATTGACCCCCTCGATTACAAGCCGCTCATCGCCTCCGCCATCCGCGCGCGCAACGCGCAGCTCGGCGCGCAGATCGGCGTGGCGTACGCCGAGGCCTTCCGCTACGAGTGCGCGCAAGCGCCCGCGTTTGTGAAGGGCGCGGAATGACCATCACCCGGTGAAATCCGTGTACTGAACTGAAAGGGAGCCTCATGCCATTGCGCCTGGCTTTCACCGGAACCGGCTATATTTCCAAAATCCACGCTCAGGCCGCGAAGAAATTGCCGGAGATCGAGATGGCGGCGGTTGTCAACCACCGCCCCGAATCCATGGCCGCCTTCGCCAAAGAGTTCGGCATCCCGCGCCAGCAGGCCAGCGTGGCGGAGCTGCTCACGGCCGGCGGCGTGGACGCGCTCGTCGTCAGCACGCCGAACTACCTGCACGCCCCGGAGACCATCGCCGCGCTAAACGCCGGGGTGCATGTGATGGTCGAAAAGCCTATGGCACTGAACGCCGCCGAGGCCGAGGCGATGGTGGCCGCCGGCCAGGCTTCGGGCGCGGTGCTCATGGTGGCGCACTGCTGGCGTTTCGACTCCGAAGTGCTGTGGCTGCGCGAGCAAGTTCGATCGGGCAAGTTGGGGCAGATCATCCGCACGAAGGGATACGGCGTCCACGTGAACTGGGGGCCGGGCGGCTGGTTCACTCAGAAGCAATTCGCAGGCGGCGGCGCGCTGGCCGATTTGGGCATCCACGCGCTCGACACCGCCCGCTTTCTCATGGGAGATCCCAGGCCGGTGAGCGTCTACGCCCGCATCGGCGCCTACTACAAGGATTTTGACGTGGATGACACGGGTCTTCTCCTCGTCAACTGGGACAATGGCGCGGCGTCGTACGTCGAGTCCGGCTGGTGGCAGCCGCACGCCGACGGGCCGGAGGCTGCCACGCAGTTGTACGGGACGACCGGCCTCGGGCAGTTGTTCCCGACCGGGCTGCACCTGGCGGGCGACAAAATTGTGGAGTCCGGCTTCCCGCACCCGCGCGACCCGCACTGCCCGCAGAGCCTGTACGACGCGCAGTTGGCCTACTTCGTCCAGTGCATCCACGAGAAGCGCACCCCCAACCCGGGGGGAGCGGAGGGTTGGACGAACATGCGCGTCGTGGACGCCGCCTACGAAAGCGCGCGGACTGGAAAGGTCATCGAGTTGTTCTAAAAGCGATAGGCGGTACGCAGCGTTGTGAAATTATCCGGGAGAAGAGCCTGAATCATGAAGGTCGCTGTCATCGGTGGCGGTTCCACCTACACCCCTGAGTTGGTCAATGGTTTTTTGGCGCGCCTGGAGTCGTTCCCGCTCAAAGAACTCTGGCTGATGGACATTGACGCCGGGCGGCTGAAGATCGTCGGCGGGTTCGCCCAGCGGATGGCCGAGCACAAGGGCGCGCCGTTCAAAGTCGTGCTCACTGGCGACCAGCGCGAAGCGGTCACGGGCGCGTCCTACGTGACTACGCAGTTGCGCGTGGGGCAGATGCCCGCCCGCCGGGCCGACGAATACCTGGGCCGCCGCCATGGATTGATCGGGCAGGAGACCACGGGCGTCGGGGGGATGGCCAAGGCCCTGCGGACGATCCCGGTGATCCTCAAGATCGCCAGGGATATGCAGGAGCTTGCGCCGGGGGCGATGCTCGTCAACTTCACCAACCCGGCCGGCCTCGTCACCGAGGCGCTCTTCCGTTATGCGCCCGCGGTCCCGGCGGTGGGCGTGTGCAACGTCCCCATCACGACCAAGATGCGCATCCTGGAGGGCGTGGAAAAGGAATTGGGAACGCGCATTGACCCCGCGCGGGCCGAACTGAAGACCCTCGGGTTAAATCATCTCTCATGGCATCGCGGTTTCACGCTCGACGGCGAGGACCTCTGGCCGCGCGTCATGGAAAGTTTCATCGCCGAACTCAAGGCTGAGTCTAAGCCGGAGTGGGATGTGCGCACCATCAAAACTCTGCGCCTGATGCCGAACTATTACCTGCGCTACTTTTATTACACCGACCAGAACGTGGCCGCGCAGGAGAAATGGCCGCCCTCCCGCGCTGAAGAAGTGATGGAGATCGAAAAAGGCCTGCTCCAGCAATATGCCGATCCGAATCTCAAAGAGCCTCCAGCAGATTTGATGAAGCGCGGCGGCGCGTACTACTCGACCGTGGCGACCCAGTTGCTCAACGCGCACTACAACAATCTGGGCGAGACACAGGTGGTCAATGTGCGGCAGGATGGCGCGGTTTCGGGCTGGCCCGCGGACTGGGTGCTGGAGATGCCCGCCCGCGTGGATCGTTCCGGCATCCACCCGCTGCCTGCCGAGCCGCTGCCGCCCGCGTGCTTTGGCCTATTGGCGCAGGTGAAGATGTACGAACTGCTCACCGTGGAAGCGGCCGTGCACGGCGACCGCAACGCGGCGTATCAGGCCTTGCTCACTCACCCGCTCGGTCCCAGGGCCGACAAGGTGCAGGCGGTGCTCGACGACCTGTTGGAGACGCACCAGGCGCACCTGCCGCAATTCTGGGGATGACGGATAACGGTCGTCGGTCTTCCGTCTTCGGTCAAGAACTATGACTCGCTACTTTATCGGCGTTGATGTAGGCGGGACGAAGACTCACGCGCTCATCGCGGACGAGACGGGCCGCGCGGTGGGATTTGGCCTCGGCGGTTCTGGTAACCCGAGCAGCGTGGGATATGACACGATGATGCGGCAAGCCATCCGTCCGGCTTTTGATCAGGCGCTGATGAGCGCCAAAATCGCTAAAGACCAGATCGCAGGCGCGGGGTTTGGCATTGCCGGGTACGACTGGCCCTCGCAGCGCGAGGCCAACTTGCGCGCGCTGGCGACGCTGGGCCTGAGCACCCCGCTGGAAATTGTCAACGACACGGTGGTGGGGCTGCTCGCGGGCGCAGAGCAGGGATGGGGCGTGGCCGTGGTCGCGGGCACCGGCTGTAATTGCCGGGGCTGGGATGTGAATCGCCGCGAGGGCCGCGTGACCGGGTTGAGCGAATTTGGCGAGGCCTCCGGGGCCTGGCAGGTCGTCGAGCGAGCGTTGCAGGCCGTCTCGCGCGCGTGGTCTCTTCGTGGGCCTGGCACAAAGTTGTCCGAGGCGTTTCTCGCCCACACGGGCGCGCGAGACGTCGCCGACCTGCTGGAAGGCTTGTTCATGCAGCGCTATCGCCTGGATGCCGACGCCGCACCGCTCGTCTTTCGCGTCGCTGCCGCCGGGGATCAGGTTGCGGTTGACGCGATTCGCTGGGCCGGGCAGGAGTTGGGCAATCTCGCCGTCGGCGTCATCCGGCAGCTTGGCTTCGAGGCGCTCAGCTTCGACGTGATCCTCGTCGGCAGCCTGTTCGATGGCGGGTCGCTGCTCGTCGAGCCGATGCGCGAGGCGATTCACGCCGTTGCGCCCGGCGCGCGCCTCGTGCGCCTCACCGCACCCCCGGTGATTGGTGGCGTGCTGCTGGGGGTGGAGGTCGCGGGGATGAACCCCGTTGCCCTGCGTGACAATTTGATCGCCTCCACTAAGGAATTGTTGAATGGAACCGTGATGCGTAATGCGTGATGCGTCGTCTCGCGCATCATCTTTTGCTCTTCCTATGCCACTTGCCATCGGATACGTTCATCGGGTCATCACTCCTGCACTGGATCGCCCCGTCTACCTGGCCGGGTTCGGCCAGAACCGCGTAGCGCAGAGCGTGCACGATGATCTGTACGTCCGCGCCCTCGCGCTGACTCTGGGCGAGACTCGCCTCGTGCTGACTGCGCTCGATCTGTTGGGCCTGGCCCGCGCGCACTGCCTGGAAATCGAGCAGCGTGTGAACCAGACTTGGCCGCGCACGCGCGTCATTCTCGCCAGCACGCACACCCATCACGGCCCCGACCCGATTGGCCTGTGGGGACCCGACCAGACGACCTCCGGCGTTGACCCGGCGTACATCAGCGCCGTGAAGGACCAAGCGGTATCCACCATCGTCGCGGCTTGCGGACAGACACAACCCGCCGATCTGCGCGCGGCCTCGGCGCGCGTTCCCGGCGTCGCCAAGAACGCCCGCGACCCTGAGATTGTGGACGATGAACTCACCGGCCTCCAGTTTTGTGCACCCGACACTGGCAAAGCCCTCGCCACGCTGCTGATCTTTCCCTGCCACCCCGAAGTGCTGTGGGAGCACAACCCGCACATCACGTCCGATTATCCGCACGTCCTGCGCCGTGAAATCGAGGCGGCGACCGGCGCGCCGTGCCTGTTTTTCTCCGGCGCGCTCGGCGGCATGATGACGCCCGACGTGAAAGAGCATTCATTTGACGAGGCCGAAGTGATGGGGAGGGCGCTGGCCCAGGCTGCGCTCAGGATGCTTGCGACAGGGCCGGTTGAGCCGGTAGAGGCGCTGGCTCATTACCGCCGCGAATACGCTGTCCCAATGACGAACCCCTTGTTCCACCGGGCGATGGAGGCAGGTCTGTTGCCGAACACGATGACGACTGAGGGGGTCGTCCGCACTGAGGCGAATCTCTTGAAAATCGGCCCGGCGTGGCTGGCTGCTGTGCCGGGCGAGTTGCTGCCCAAACTTGGGCTGGAGCTAAAGGCCGATCTTGGCCGGGCGGGCGCGCGCGTGGCCGCCGTCATCGGACTGGCGAACGACGAGTTAGGCTACATCCTCCCGCCGGAGGTTTTCGCCTACCCGGAGAATCCGTTCGAGCCAGGCGATCACTACGAGGAGACCATGTCCATTGGCCCGGAGGCCGGGCCCAGGCTGATGGGCGCGATGCACTTCCTGATAGAAACCGCCGATGCACGCTGATGAACGCAGATACGTCTCATCTACAACTCGGCATTGATCTGTGTGTAAAGGAGCCTCCCTCATGACCACCCTCGCGATCCTCGGCGGGCAACCTGCCCGCACCCAACCCTATCCCGCGTGGCCGGTTTTTGATGACCGCGATGTCGCCGCCGTGACCGCCGTCATCAAATCCGGGCAGTGGGGCGGCTATCCCTATCCCGGCCCGCAGACGGCGGAGTTTGCCAGGCGCTTCGCCGAGCTTCAGGGCGGTGGCTATGCCGTGCCGATGGCGAACGGCACGGTCACGATGGAAGTTGCGCTGCGCGCGGCGAACATTGGCTGGGGCGACGAAGTGATCGTCCCCGGCTACACCTTCCAGGCGACGGCCGCCGCACCCATGGCCGCCGGGGCCATCCCGGTGATCGTGGACATTGACCCCGAGACCTACTGCATTGACCCCAAAGCCGTCGAAAAGGCAATCACGCCCCGGACGAGGGCCGTCATCGTCGTGCACCTCGGCGCGCAGATGGCCGATATGGACGCGATCATGGAAATCGCCGAGAAACATAACCTTGTCGTCGTCGAAGACTGCGCGCACGCGCATGGCGCGAAGTGGCGGGGGCGCGGGGCGGGGACCATCGGCCATTTCGGCTCGTTCAGCCTGCAATCGTCGAAGAGCCTCACGACCGGCGAGGGCGGGATTCTGCTGTGCCGCACACCCGAGCTTGCCGCGCGGGTGGCGAGCATCATTGACTGCGGCCGTCCCCACGCAGAGGGCGAGGGCGTCACCATGGGCGCGAACTACCGCATGACCGAGCTTCAGGCTGCGCTCGGCAACGTGGCCATTGAGCGCTTCCCCGAGCAAGCCCGGCAGCGGGAAGAGATGGCCGGCTATCTCGAGGAGAGCCTGAGCGAGATCCCCGGCGTTCGCCTGCTCAAGCGCGACCTGCGGCATACGACGCGCTCGTTTTATCGCTATATTTTTGCGCTTAATCCGGGTGAGTTCGGCGCCGAGCACGCCGAAGTGTGCGCCGCGCTGGAGGCCGAGGGCATCCCGTGCTGGACGGGCTACGAGGCGATGCACCACTACGAACTCTTCCAGCCGCGGCTCTCGAAACTGCCGGTCCCCAGCGCTTTCCCCGAGCGCTTCCAGTTCGACCAGATGCGCCTGCCGGAGGCCGAGCAGGCCTGCCAGCGCGAGGCGGTCTGGCTGGACGAGTGCATCTTCCGCGCCGGCCGCGAAGGCGTGGACGACGTGGTCGCTGCGCTCAAGAAAATCCAGGCCGCCGCCGTCGAGCTCAAACGGCAAGAGCCGGGGTAACTATGCAGCCATCCCCAACAGCGCCGCCAACATCCACGCCCCGGTCGGATTCGTGTCAAACGTGCCGGGCTGCTGTCCCAACCCACCCTCGAACCTGAGCGTGCTCACGAACATTCTCCCCCGGCCAAATCTCACCTCGACCAGATATTCAGCCCACGTCATCTTGCGCGCGTCGAAGCGCCGCCAGGTAGGGAGGCATTGCGCCTCTTTCCCAAGCAGCGCTGAGAGAGCCGGGCCGTCAATCGCGAAATCGGCGGCGATGCTGAAGAAGCGCATATCGGCATAGCCCGCGTGCGGCACGTGTTCCCAGAAAGCGTGTGGCTGGAAGACATGGATGGCCTCGCGCCAGAAGGGGAGCGAGCGGGTATAGCGGGCGTCTGCCTGCATTTGCCACAGGACTGCAGAAGCGCCTCCCCTGACCAGCGTCAGCAGTTCATCGGTCAACTCGGTGGCTAAAATCGGCGTCCCGCCGCGGCGGTCAGCCAGGCTGACGATCTTCACCTCAGGATCTATCTTGTGCAGCGCCTGGCGGTGAAGGTACGGCGCAGTGACGGCGACGGTTGACGGCAGGCGCGGTCTCGGGGTGACCCACAGGCGCCATATATTGCGTATCCCGCCCGCCTCGGCTGAATGCCTGACGAAGGAGACGATAGGAGTATCTTGAGGGTGAGCAGGCGTCATATCTGTGATGCTCGCGCTCAACACAAGTTCCATTGGCCTGGGCTTTGTCAAGTGTGGCATCCGCACATTGAGCGTCATCAATTCGCCGACCTCCCCTCCGGGCAAGCCGCCGATCTCTTGCGCCCCGCCGGCGATCTGGTGGCCGCTCTTGTCCGTCAATTGCCACCTGAGTTGTCCATGCACGATGGTTTCACCCCCATTGGAAAGAATGAGATGGATTTCGGCCGGCTCTCCCTCGCGCCACGTAAACGGGTCTTTGTGCGCCGGGCGGTCGCCGCCCACCCACTGGCGGCGGCGCTCGCGGTCAATCGTCAAGACGCGCTCGGCGTTGAACTGCCGCCATTCGTCGGACGAGAACTTGAGATTGCCGAAGTCGTCCACCACGCCCGAGGTCGTGATCGGCGTGTCCGTCCAGCCTGTGACCACATAGCCGCCCGTCGCGCTGTTCGTGCGCACCTGCTCGACGATGAATTTGCGGATGGCCGTCGCCTGGTGGCGGGCGATGCGCGTCAATTCAGCTGCGCTGTCCTTCACCCCGGCCTCGTTCAGCAGACGCTTGTAATCGCGCATGGCGAGGAAATCATCCCGGTCGAGGGCGACCTTTTCGTGCAGCCACCATGGTTCCATGGCTTCCCTGGATATCCGTGTTTTTAGGATGCCGCTCGGCATTCCTAGTATGGCCGTAAAGACTTTTCCGTAGGGCTTGAAATATAGATGACGTTCATCAACGGTAAGCTGGCTTGGCTTGTCCTCCCTTCTTTTGAGTGATCCAATGGCATATGGTCTTAGCCGTTCAAAGTTTCGGAGGGTGTCCGCGTCGCAGAACTCGCCGTAAATCCACGGTTTGTCCGGCCGGTAAGCGCGGCTGAAGTGCTGGACGAGCGGTTGGAAGAAGTGCGGGTCGGTGTAAAAGTGATAGTCGTAGAAGTCGCTGAACGAGGTCGCCACGCCCCCGTAGGCCTCGGCGGAGCCGCTGTTGTCGCAGATCAGCGCGTTTGGGAACCACTCGCGGGCCAGGGCATGTAGTTCCTGCAAAAACCCCGCGTCCGCCTCGGCATTGAGTTCACATCCCAAACTGACGATAGCGATGGATGGGTGATGGTGCACGCTGCGGAAAATATCACGGTACTCGCGCAGGGCCAACTCTCGAAACTCTGGCGTGACGCGCGGCAGCCACATGGGCATTTCCAGCCATACCAACATGCCCTCCCGATCCATTATCTGAAAGGTATGTTCATCCGGCACGAACAGGCAAAATTTGACCATGTTAAAGCCCAATGATTGAGCCTTGGCGAGGTTGTCCCCTACGACTGTGGACGAGTTGGGATAGATATCCCTGGCATCCCAGCCCCAATCCAGGATGCCGCGCAGATGCAGGGGCTTGGAGTTCAAGGTCGTTCTGCCATCCATGACGGCGATATCCCGAAACGCGATTGGTCTGTGTACGTGCGCCAACTCTTCACCGCCATCGGTGAGCGAGGCCTCGGCCAGGTATAACGGCGACCCTGCGCTGCCTTCCCATGGGGATATGCCTGCTACTTCAAGGTGGGCGGTGAAGGAACTGCCCTCTAAATTCACTTGTCCTCGGGCGAGGCCCAGGAGCACGGAGCCAGAGTTATCAAGACGCGTGATTTGGACGGTGACATCAGGCGCTCGTGCTTGGCCCCAAATGGCAAAGCGGCCCTGAATGTCTACCTCGCCGTTGCCGGTCGTGCGGATGCGCAGACTCTGGAAAGCTGCTTTTGAGAGCGTGCGCAGAGAAATTGACTGCCAGATGCCGCCGAACGTCGTGCACACATCAGGCAGGAACCCGGCCAGCGACTCGCGCAGCGGAAAACGCCTCCCTGGCTTCCACACCTCGATCTCGATGGCGTTTTCACCGGGGCGGACGAACGGAGTCAGGTCAACCTGAAACGGCGACCACATCCCGCGATGACGCCCGGCTGTGTGACCGTTGATGCGGACCGTCGCATCGAAGCTGATCGCATCCGCTTCGAGCAAAATCCGCTTGTCCCTCCACTCGTCGGGCAGCGTGAAGGAGCGCGTGAAAAACGCCGGGCCATCGGTAATTTTGTCGGCGGTGTAAGTCTCCCACGCGCACGGGACACTGATCAGGATTGGCGGCGTGTCTCCGAGCCGGAACTCCCATTCGCCGTTGAGCGACAGCCAGTCGGATAGGATGTTTTCCAGGAAGATGGTAGAGTCTATCATCGGCATGGATTTTACTCCCGAAACCGCACTGGCTTATGCCCGGTCGCTCGCACGCCCTCGCCGGACCGGCTCAGGCGAGGACGAAGCCGTGGCGCGTGAGATCGCTGCCCGGCTCGAGCAATTTGGCTATCGGGTGGACTGGCAGGCTTTTGGATTCTCCACCGCCTTCAATACGGCCATCACGCTAGAGATATTCATCGGGCAGTTACTAGTACTCCTCGCCCT
>DATDRS010000139.1:0-3634 GCA_035291605.1 Anaerolineales bacterium
GCCGAGGAAAGGGAGGAACTCTTCGGGGAAAATGTCGTTGGGGCCGACGTAGAACCACGGCTCGGCGTCCATCTCCTCGTCGAGGCTGGAAGCCTGGGGCATCTCCCGGAAGTTGCAATCGGTCAACGGGCACACTTCGTCATAGTCGTAAAAGACGACCCGCCCGTGCCGCGTGACAACCTTTGCGTGCACACCCGCGAGGTCGATTTGACTTCTCCGCCAAGCGTGCCAAAATATAGCATGGTTCATTGCCGCTCATGAGCAAGATCAGATTTGCTGTGGAGATGAGGAACTGGACTGGGGCCGGTTTGGTCATTCTGGTTGCCTGTGTTTTCAATTTCTGGCGTCTGGGAAGCCTGCCTCCTGGGTTAGATGGCGACGCGGCAGCCAATGGTTTGGTCGCTTTGCGCTGGTTGTACAGCGGTGTTGTGCCCTTTTGGATACCGATTGTGACCCTCCCGGAGCCGCTCATGATGTGGCTCCAAACCTTTACCACTTGGCTCTTAGGGCCGAGTATACCGGCCCTACGGAGTGTTAGCGCCGCAGCCACGGTGGCGGCGGCCTTGGGTGTGTATTGCTTGGGGTTAGAAGTGGGCCGGACTGACGAACACGCCCAGGCGTTTTGGGGTGCGTTGTTGGCGGGTCTGACAGCGGCCGCCAATATCGTCTGGTCAGAGATTGGGCGCACAGGACTCCGCGCTTCACTTCTCCCGGTCTTCCAGGCTTTCCTCTTCCTGGCCCTGCTGGTTGGATTGAGGACCGGTGATAAGCGATGCTTCCTATATGCCGGTTTGCTGTTCGGAGGAGCGGCTTACACTTACTTATCTGCGCGGTTCTTGCTGTTAGTCGTCATTCTGTTTTTAGGGACAAGTCTGTTCCTCTGGCCTGATCTTCGCAGCCGCTCAGCGGGCATCGGAATCATGTTCGCCGTCGCCACACTCGTCGTCTTGCCTCAACTTGTCTTCTTCTTGCGCTATCCGGAGTTTTTTATGGGCCGCGCCTCGGCGGTGACGTTGACGCACAATGCGCTTTATGCGCAGGTTGGCTTATGGGGCCTTCTATGGCAGAAGCTCGTGAGCACACTGAGCATGTTTGGCGTGGCCTGGTCAGGGCAGTTCAATCAGAGCAGTCGGCCACTGCTGCAACCGCTGGCCTTTGCGGGTTTGCTGCTGGCTCTGCCGGCCCTGGCGAGGCGGAAACTGGAGGCGGGGTCTCTTCTGATTGCTCTTACCTTGCCGGTGATGCTGCTGCCTGACTTTCTGAGCGATCGGATACGGCCCCACTCCATACGTGTCATCGGCATCTTCGTGCCAACACACGTGCTCGCGGGTTTGGGGCTGGCGGAAGCGCTCGCCTGGCTGCCGACGCGCGCCAGGATCGTGGGGGGACAGCGGATCGGCGCGTGCCTGGCGCTTGGCTTGGTTGCCTGGAGCCTCGTGGATGGCTATGTATTTGTCTCGCCCCGTATCTTGGCCAGCAACTACCATTGGTATCAGCGGCCCGAGGTGGCGGAGGCGGACTTCATTAATTCGACAGATCGGCCGGTCGTGCTGCCGCTTCTGGAGTACAGCCGCTCGACCCTCCACTATCTCTCGAGCCAACGCGCGCGCAAGTTAGCCGGAGGTATTGATCCTTCTGGGCTGACCCATCGCCCCGCTGCGGGGCCGGTGTACTTTCTCTGGCCGGCGGATGTGGCGCGCGTGCGTCCGGAGGGGAGTAGCTACCGCTTCGATCCAGCAGCGCTGATCATGATTGAGGGTGACCACGTCTGGTTGCTGCCACCCGCCGACCCGGGCTTCTGGTTGAAGGTGGAAGCGTATCCGGCCGCCGATGTTCGTACCCCAACCGGCCAGATCGCAGCTCGGGCCTACACGGTACCCTTTGAGTTGTTTGACATCCAGCCAAACATGACGCTCACGTGGCCGGTGGACCGGACCTTCGCGAACCGTCTCCGGCTGCTAGGCGTCAGCGCAAACCCTGTCCTGGCGTCAGGCAGTGATGTTGGCGTCACCAGTTACTGGGAGGCCATGGATCGTACCTGGGACGACCTTGTTTATGCGGTGCAAATCCTGGATGATGCTCAGCAATTGTGGGCGTCAGAGGATCTGATCCCGGCCTATGGCGCTTATCAGACGAATGAATGGCGTCCGGGTCAGATTATCCCTTTACGGCAGCCTGTGAAGGTTCCCGCTGACCTGCCGCCTGGACGA
Source organism: Anaerolineales bacterium (assembly GCA_035291605.1). Taxonomy (GTDB): domain Bacteria; phylum Chloroflexota; class Anaerolineae; order Anaerolineales; family UBA6663; genus DATDRS01. Next base: position 2,211 of record DATDRS010000139.1, read on the forward strand.
TACTGGCTGCTCGTCACCTTGTACGATCGGATCACGGGAAGACGTGTCGGATCGGTTGATACATCTGGTAATCCTGCGGATAACAGCGCCCTGGTCGGCCCGCTCAAGGTACCGTTGCACAGCGCTGGGGATTTGCCCGAGGGCACACTGCTCTCTGCTGAACTCTCCGACGAGTTTGCGCTTCGCGGTTACCGAGTTCAGATGGCGGATCGCACGCACCTGGGGGTTTCTCTGCAACTCGAAGCGGTGTCCCGTCCGGAATTCGATTACACGTTTTTCGTGCATGTTGACAGCGCGATGGCTAAAGTGGTGGCTCAGGCAGATGTGCAACCTCTCGACGGCACGTACCCGACCACTATTTGGGATCCAGGGGAAAGGGTGGTGGTGAACCTCGTCGTTAATCTCCCGCCCGATTTTCCGGCGGGCGAATATACGCTGTGGGCGGGCGCTTACTATTGGGCCACCGGCCAGCGCCTGTCCCTCTATGCCGACGGGCGAGAGATCGACGAGAACCGCCTGCTGTTGCAGACGATCACAATTTCTCAATAGTTGGAACTGTCGCCGCCAGCGGCGGCTAGGCGGTCTCCTCGTCGCGCTGGCCGGATGGCTGGTGGCCGCCGGGTTGGTCTTTCATCCGCTGCCGGCGCGCGGCTTTCGCGAAGTCCCATCGGTGCTCGAAAACACGCCCTGGTGGGGCGCGATTCACGTCGCGATTGCAGCCGGGTTTGTGTTGTGCGTGCTGGGCGGCCTCCTGACGCTGATCGGGGGCGGCCTCGCGACCCGGCGCTGGGTCAACGCCCTGTGTTGGGGCGCGCTCACCGTCGGCATGATCTATTTCACCGGCGTGGCGTTGATCAACGGCTGGGTGCTGCACGAGCTCGCGCATCGGGCGGGCCAGGAAACGGCGCTGTACGAAGCCATGAACGACCTCATCATCGGATTCGGCTGGCTGGGCAATCCCCTGTTCCTGTTCGGCCTGACCGGCATCGCGTTCCAGGAAATGCGCTCCGGCGCGCTGGGGATGAATCGCTGGGCGGCGCGCCTGGGCTTCGTCTCCGCCGTGCTCTCCTGGGGGCGCGGCCTCGGCTCCGCGACGGGGTTGTATTTTCTGGAGCCGCTGATCTTTGCCAACATCCCCGCGTTTCTGTGGCTCGGCTACTATGGCTGGTTGATGGCGCAGGCCGCCCGCGCGGAGAATGCAGACGCGTAGCGGTCAGCCTGCATTGCGCCGCAGGCGTTTGCTCTGGCGGTAGGCGAACACGTCCATCACTTCGCCGGCTCTAAGCTGCGCCTGCATCTGCGTCCAGAATGCCGCCCTCAGCAGGTCGCCGTGCGCGCGCAGGAAAATCTCTTTCACATCCCCCTGGAGGCCGAGGAAAGGGAGGAACTCTTCGGGGAAAATGTCGTTGGGGCCGACGTAGAAC
>DATDRS010000140.1:0-6483 GCA_035291605.1 Anaerolineales bacterium
AAAGAGATCGGGGAAATCTTCGGGCGCTACTTCGACGGCATCACCATCCGCCAGTGCGACTGGCAGTTCGGCAACCAATACGAGAACGAAGTGGCCAGGCACTCGCGCGTGCCGGTGCTCAACATGCAGTGCGACGTGTACCACCCCTTCCAGTGCCTGGCCGACCTGATGACGATCGTCGAGAAGCACGGGCGCGACCTGCGCCGGAAGAAAGTCGTCGTCTCGTGGGCGTACGCCGCCTCGTACAGCAAGCCCATCTCCGTGCCGCAGTCGCTCATCTTGCAGATGACACGCTTCGGCTGCGACGTGGTGCTGGCGCACCCGCCGGAGTTCAAGCTCATGCCGGAGATCATGGACATGGCGCGCGCGAACGCGCGCAAGTACAAGGTAGGCTTCGACGTGGTGCACGACATGGACGAGGCCTTCAAGGACGCCGACGTGGTGTACCCGAAGTCGTGGGGGCCGCTGGTGACGACGGCCGGCAAGGAGCAAGGCAAGGCGCTCATCGAGACGTACCGCTCGTGGATCACCGACCAGCGCAAGATGGACCTGGCAAAGGCCAGCTGCACGTACATGCACTGCCTGCCGGCCGACCGCAACCTGGAGGTGACGGACGAGGTGATTGACGGCCCGTGCTCGGTCGTCTACGACGAGGCCGAAAACCGCCTCCACGTACAGAAAGCCGTGATGGCGCTGACGATGGCGTGAAGAGGTAAAAAAGACTTGAAAGATGCCCATGGCTAACAAAATCGCCGTCGTCGCCGTAGGCGGCAACTCCCTCATCAAAGACGAGAAGAAGAAGACGGTCTCCGACCAGTATGCTGCGGCGTGCGAGTCCATGCGTCACATCGCCGACATGATCCAGGGTGGGTGGAACGTGATCATCACGCACGGCAACGGGCCGCAGGTAGGGTTCATCCTGCGCCGCTCAGAACTGGCCCGGCACGAGCTGCACCAGGTGCCGCTCGACTCGTGCGGCGCGGACACGCAGGGCGCCATCGGCTACATGTTCCAGAAGGCGCTGCACAACGAGTTCAAAAAGCGGGGGCTCGCTCCGCGCAGGCAGGCCGTCACCGTCGTCACGCAGGTATTAGTGGACAAGAACGATCCGGCCTTCCAGCACCCGACCAAGCCCATCGGCTCGTTCATGAGCGAGACCGACGCCAGGGTGAAGATAGACGGGGAAAGCTGGGCGATGGTCGAGGATGCCGGGCGTGGGTGGCGGCGCGTGGTCGCCTCCCCCAAGCCGAAGGCCATCGTGGAACGGGACGCCATCCTCGCGCTCGTCAACGGCGGGTTCACCGTGATCGCCGTCGGCGGCGGCGGCATCCCCGTGGTGGAGGATGCGCAGGGCGACCTGATCGGCGTGGAGGCGGTGATTGACAAGGACTACGCCTCGGCGCTGCTGGCCAACAGCATCCAGGCCGATCTGTTCGTCATCTCGACGGCGGTCGAGAAGGTCGCACTCAACTATAACAAGCCTGACCAGAAATGGCTCGACCGGCTGACACTGGCCGAGGCGCGGCAGCATCTCTCCGAAGGCCATTTCCACAAAGGGAGCATGGGACCGAAGATTGAAGCCATCGTCTCGTTCCTCGAGCGGGGCGGCCAGCAGGCGCTGATCACGAACCCCGAGAACATCGGCCGCGCCCTCAAGGCAGAGACCGGCACCTGGGTTGTGCCCTGATTTTAGATTGCTGATTTATGATTGTGGATGGCTGATTGAGTCGTCCATTAATTAGCAATCCGCAATCAGAAATGAACGGAGGTGAAGGCTATCGGTGAAGACATAGAATGCCAGGGCTTTTTCATGGGTTCACTCGATCTTACCAAAGGAGGAGTTTGAAATGCTTACCAAGAAGTTGTGGCAGTTGACGAGCCTGCTGGCGTTGACGGCGATGCTGGTCGCGGCCTGCGGCGGCGGCGCGGCGACGACGGCGGCGCCCCAGCCCACAGCCACGCCGGAAACCGTGGGCGGGTTCCAGATCCCTGCCATCGAGGAGGGCAAATTCAATGTCGCCATGGTGCTGATCGGCCCGCACGACGACGGCGGCTGGTCGCAGGCGCACTACGAGGGCCTGCTGGACCTGGAGAAGAACGTCCCCGACTCGCACGTGGCCTACATCGAGCTGGTGCCGGAAGGCGCGGACTCCGAGCAGGTCTTCCGCAGCCTGGCGCGCAAAGGCTTCAACTTGATCTTCGGCACGTCCTTCGGCTACATGGACCCGATGGCGACCGTGGCGGAGGAGTTCCCCGACGCGATGTTCGTCCACATCAGCGGGTTCAAGACGAACGAGAAGAACTTCGGCAACCTGTTTGGCGCGATGGAAGTGATGAAGTACGTCGCCGGCATGATCGCCGGGAGCCGCGCCAAGATGGACGGCAATCCCAAGCTCGGCTACATGGCGACCTTCCCCATCCCCGAAGAGCTGCGCCTGGGCAACGCCATCGCCCTGGGCATGAAGCGCACCTGCCCCGAGTGCACGATGGACGTGCGCTGGATCAATACGTGGCACGACCCGGTGAAAGAAAAAGAGGCCGCGGCCTCGCTCTTTGACTCCGGCGTGCAGGTCGTCTTCACCGGGGCCGACACCCCGGCGGCGGGCGATGTGGCGCAGGAAAAGGGGAAGTGGGGCGTGAACTACGACTGGGTGGGCGCGTGCAAAGTCGAGCGCTGCCTCACCACCCCGTACTGGAACTGGGGTCCGGTCTATACCGACATCGCCAAGAAGACGAAGGACGGCGCCTACAAGCCGGGCTGGGAGTACTTCGACGCCGACACGGGCGCGCTGGGCCTGTACGGCTTCATGCCTGGGCAGACGCCGCAGAAGGGCGTGCAGGAGCTGCCGGCCGAAGACCTGACGCTGATTCAGGATACCCTCAAGGCCGCGCTCGAAGGCAAGTTCACGCGCTTCGACGTGTTCAAAGGCCCGATCCAGGACAACAAGGGCGTCGAGATCCTGGCGGCCGGCGTCTCGCTGGAGCAGCTCGACCTGGACGGCTTCAAAGAGTTCGGCTCGCCCTGCAAGACCTGCATGTACTGGTGGGCGGACGGTATCACCGCAGAACTGCCGAAACTCCAATAACCGAAGTGTTTAAGGAAGAAGGAAGGAGCAAGCAGATTCTCTCCTTCCTTCTTCCTCCTTCCTGCGTCTTTCTTCCCCCCTCCTGACTCTATGACGACTTCCTCCCCTCTCGCCGTCGAGATGCGCGGCATCGTCAAACGCTTTCCGGGCGTGCTGGCGAACGACCACGTGGATTTTGAATTGCGCGCCGGCGAAATTCATGCCTTGCTTGGAGAGAACGGCGCGGGCAAGAGCACGCTCATGAGCGTCCTGGCGGGCCTCTACAAGCCGGAGGCCGGGACGATTCTCGTGCGCGGTCAGCCGGTGAGCTTCAATTCACCGCGCGACGCCACCGCGCGCGGCCTGGGGATGATCCACCAGCACTTCACGCTCATCCCTTCGCAGACGGTCACCGAAAACATCCTCCTGGGGCTGGACGAGCCGCGCTTTTTCATGCGCCTCAAAGCGTATGACCAGCGCATGGCTGAGATGAGCCAGCGCTTCGGCTTGCAGATCACCCCGCACGTCAAGGTGTGGCAGCTCTCGGTGGGCGAACAGCAGCGGGTCGAAATCCTCAAGATGCTGTATCGCGGCGTGGACGTGCTGATCATGGACGAGCCGACGGCCGTGCTCGCCCCGCAAGAGATCGGCGAGTTGTTCAAGACCCTGCGCGCGATGGTCGCGCAGGGCAAATCCATTATTTTCATCAGCCATAAATTGAATGAAGTGATGGCGATTGCCGACCGGGTGACGGTTTTGCGGCTGGGCAAGGTTACTGCCGCCGGGCTGAAGACATCGGAGACGAGCATCCCCGAGCTGGCGCGATTGATGGTCGGGCGCACGGTGCTGTTCGACCTGGACAAGAAGCCCCAGGAGCCTGGCGTGGTCGTGCTGCAACTGGAGGGGGTGTGCGCCGACAACGACAAGGGCCTGCCCGCCCTCCGGGGTGTCTCGCTCACCGTGCGGGCGGGGGAGATCGTGGGGGTGGCTGGCGTGGCCGGCAACGGTCAGACCGAACTGGCCGAGGTCATCACCGGCCTGCGCCGCTGCACCGCGGGGCGCATCCTCGTCAACGGCGAAGACGTGACCAACCGCCCGGCGAGCGTCACCATCCACAAGGGCGTGGCGCACGTCCCGGAAGACCGCACCCACGTGGGGTCCGCGCCCACACTCAGCATCACCGACAACGTCATCATGAAGAGTTATCGGCAGCCGCCGCTCGCGCGCGGCTGGGCGCTCGACGGCAAAGCCGCGCGCCAGAAGGCCGAGACCTTGAAAGTCGAGTACACGATTGCCGCGCCCACCGTGGACACTCCGGCGCGGATGCTCTCCGGCGGCAACCTCCAGCGCATGATTTTGGCGCGCGAGCTTTCGTCCAGGCCGCAGTTGCTCATCGCCATGCAGCCCACGCGCGGCCTGGACGTGGGCGCGATTGAGGGCGTCCAACGCTTGCTGCTGACCCAGCGCGAGCAGGGCGCGGCGATCCTGCTTTCCTCGGAAGAGCTCGATGAAATCTTCACGCTCAGCGACCGGGTCATCGTGATGTATAGCGGGGAGATCGCCGGCGAAGTGCACGGCCACGACGCGGAGACGGTGGGCCTGATGATGACGGGCGCAAAGAGAATGTAAATGGTCATGAGTCATTGCCAATGATCAATGACTACTTACTGATCACTGGTTACTGATCACTGATCACGCGTCATTTTGGAGGCATGCGTGGCCACTCAGGCAACTTCTCCGGTAAAAAGTCCCGCCTTCCCCTTCCGCCTCCGCTTTGAGCGCCGCGTCGAGGTCCCGCCGCCCTGGCTGGGGCCGGCCGTCTCGGTGGGCGCGATCGTCATCGCGCTGCTGCTGGGGGCGGTGGTGCTCAGGCTCGTGGGCGGCGATCCCTGGGCCGCCTACCGGCATATCGCCAGGGCCGCTTTCGGCGACATCGGCGTTTTCTCCGATACGCTGGTGAAGGCGACGCCGCTTATCCTGACCGGACTGGCCTGTTCCGTCGCGTTCCGTATGAAGTTGTGGAACATCGGGGCGGAAGGGCAATTTTTTGCGGGCGCGCTGGCCGCGAGTGCGGTCGTGCTGGCCCCCTACGTGCCGGCCGGCGCGCCCGGCTGGATCGCGATCCCGGCCGCGGCGGTCGCCGCGCTCATCCCCCCCACTGCGCCTGGGTGGATCATCATCCCGGCGATGCTCGTCGCGGGGATGCTGGGGGGCGCGCTGTGGGGCTTCATCCCCGGCTGGCTCAAAGCCAAACTGAGAGTCAACGAGATCATCACCACTCTGATGATGAACTACATCGTCATTGCGCTCGTCAACTTCTTCGTCTTCGGCGTGTGGAGCGAGGGCGGTTTTCAGATGAGCCGGACGTTTCAAAAGGCGGCCTGGCTGCCGCGCCTGGCCGACTTCGCGACGCAAGTCAAAGCCTTCCGGGGACTCACCACCCACCTGGGCCTGGTCTTTGGCGTCATCGCCGCCGTCATCGTCTGGTACATCCTCTACCGCAGCCGTTGGGGCTACGAGATCCGGCTCATCGGCGACAACCCCCGCGCCGCCGATTACGCGGGCATCAACATCACGCGCAATACCGTGCTGGTGCTGATGACCTCCGGCGCGCTGGCGGGGCTGGCCGGCATGTCGGAGATTGCGGGCGTGGTGCACCGGTTGCAGACCAGTATCTCGCCCGGCTACGGCTTCAGCGGCATCATCATCGCCTGGCTGGCGAAGCTCAACCCGCTCGTGGTCGTGCCGGTCTCCATCTTGTTCGGCGGGTTGATCCTGGCCGGGCGCGAGATCCAGCCCTCCGGCGTGCCGCGCCTCATTCAGGGTATCATCCTCTTCATGCTCATCGCCAGCGAAGTGCTGATGCACTACCGCGTGCGGCTCGTCCGCGCCGGGGCGGAAGAGTAAAGTGCTTGTCGCAGATACGTCATACGCACTACGCAATACGCACTACGTGTCACGTCTTCCGTACTGCGCATTCCGTAGTCCTGGATCGGGAGGCAGACTTGGACCCCCTCATCATTCTTCAAGCCGGCGTTGCCAGCGGCACGGTGCTGTTGTTCGCCACCCTCGGCGAAATTTTTGCCGAGCGATCGGGAGTGTTGAATCTCGGCGTCGAGGGCATGATGCTGATCGGCGCGATGAGCGCGTTCAGCGTCACGGTGGCGACGGGCAACGGCTGGCTGGGGCTGCTGATGGCGATGCTGGCCGCCGGGGCGCTCTCCCTCCTGCACGGCCTGGTCTCCATCCACTTTCAGGCCGATCAGGTGGTGAGCGGCCTGGCGTTGACTTTCCTCGGCACGGGCTTGAGCCTGGTGTTCGGCGAGGGGTTGAGCAAAGCCGGGACCATCACTCTGCTTCCGGTCTACACCGTGCCGCTCCTTTCGGCCATTCCGTTGGCTGGCCCGGTGCTATTCAC
>DATDRS010000141.1:0-14871 GCA_035291605.1 Anaerolineales bacterium
GCCGCGTCAATCAGGATGGACAGGTTCTCCTTAACGCGGTCCTGCCCCAACAAGTCGGTCAGGCGTTTGGGGCGCAAAGCATGATCGGCCTGGTCTTCGGGGCGGCGCTGAGGCGAGAGCAAACGGTCAGGTGCATCGGGCATGACAGGGATTATACCGAACAAATCCCAACTCCCAAATCCCAACCTCCCAGGGGCGCATCATCCTTTGGGATTTGGGAGTTTGCCCGCCCATGCATTACAATCACAATGTTTCCCCCTATCTCATCTGAGGAGGCCTCTATGTCCGACAACATCTTCGCTTCAAAACACCCGCTGGTAGCTCACAAACTGACTCTGCTCCGCGACGTCGAGACCAAGCCCAAGAAATTCCGCGAATTGGTGCGCGAACTGGCGATCCTGCTGTGCTACGAAGCCACCACCGACCTGGAGGTCGAAGAGATCGGCGTGGTCACGCCGATGGGCCAGACCAAAGGGCAGCGCTTGAAAAGCGACATCGGGCTGGTGCCGGTGCTGCGCGCGGGCCTCGGCATGGTCGAAGGCATCTGGGAGATGATGCCCGGCGCGGAGGTCTGGCACATCGGCCTCAAGCGCGACGAGCGCACGCTCCAACCCATGCAGTATTACGCGAATAAGCCGGTTCAACCCCGCGTGCAGCTCTGCCTCGTCCTCGACCCGATGCTGGCGACCGGCGGCTCGGCCTCGGCGACCTGCTCGCTCCTGAAAGAATGGGGGGTGGCGAAGATCAAGTACATCGGCCTGATCGCCGCGCCGGAAGGCATCCGAAAGATGCAAAAGGATCACCCGGACGTGCCCATCCACATCGGCGCGATTGACAGCCACCTGAACGACATCGCCTACATCGTGCCAGGCCTGGGAGACGCGGGAGATCGGCAGTTTGGGACGGGCTAATTGCCCGTATGCCCGACGTAGAGGTCGAGAACTGCCTGGAATAGCCAGGATGCCCCCCCTCGCCTTTCTCATTCCGTTTGCCCTTGCCCTCCTCACCACCCCTCTCGCCGGTCGGCTGGGGCAGCGGTGGGGCCTGGTCGCCGTCCCCGGCGGACGCCGCCAGCACGCAGAGGCCGTGCCGCGTATCGGCGGGATCGGGCTGTTCACCGGGTTCTTCCTCACGGCGCTGGGGCTGTATCTCTTCGCTCCCCTGAACGACCGGCTGCGTTTGCCGGTCGGCGGCGTGCTGATCGGCGCGGCTTTTGTGTTTCTCTTCGGCCTGGCCGACGACAAGTGGGAGTTCAAAGCCTGGCCGCAGTTCGCCGCGCAGTTCGTCGCCGCGCTGATCGCCATCGCCACGACCGTCTTCATCGAGCAGGTCACGCTCCCGTTCCGGGGCTTTACGGTCTTCCCGTGGTACATCACTTACCCGCTCACCATCCTGTGGATCACGGGGATGATGAACACCGTCAATTTCCTGGACGGGCTGGACGGGCTGGCGACGGGCGTCGGCAGCATCGCGGCGGTGATCTTCGCGATCCACTCCTATACGCTTGGACAGCGGGAGATTGCGCTGTACTCGCTCGCGCTTGCGGGAGCCTGCGCAGGGTTTCTGATCTTCAACTTCTATCCGGCCCGGATCTTCCTGGGTTCGGCGGGCGCGATGACTCTGGGCTACGTGCTGGCGACCCTTTCGATCCTTGCCCCGGCCCGCGTGATGACCGCCCTGCTGGTCATGGTCATCCCGATCGCGGATACGGCCTTCCAGATTTTTGACCGCTGGCGGCGGGGGGCCTCACCCTTCCGGGGCGACCGGGGCCACCTGCACTACCGGCTGATGGACCTCGGCCTCTCGCAGCGGCCTATCGTGCTCGGCTACTGGATTTTTTGCGCCGTGTTCGGGGCGCTCGTGCTGATCATCGCTTCGCGTCTCTACAAGCTGATTGCGCTCGGCGCTGCGGGGCTGATCGTCGTGGGGTTGCTGATCGTGCTGAGCCGAAGGCAAGAAGAAAAATCCCAAATCCCAAACCCCAAATCCCAAGAAGCCGAGGGCGAATAGTCCCGCCTTCGGGGTTTGGCTGTTGGGATTTTCAATATTCCACCTTCAACCTCGTCAACCGCATCAGCCCGCGCTCGATCACCCAGATGATCGGCGCGAAGCACAGGTCGAGGCCCACCGTGAGCGTGAAGGCCAGCGCGAGGGCGCGCAGGGCCGTGTCCAGCGGGCCGAGGAGCGCGTTCCTGAGCAGCGAACCGAAGCCAGCGTAGACCAGGATGCCTCCCAGCAGGGCCAGCGCCACCGCCAGTGGCAGCCAGGCCCGGCGGTCTGAGGCCGAGGGCAGCATCGAATTGCTCACGGTGAAAACGACATAGAGCCAGAGCCAGAAGTCGGTGGCGCGCGTCATCGCCTGCAGCCCCAGCGCCATGCCCAGCACATCGCCGCGGCGCAACGCTTCCCCGACCGGCCCCACCCCCAGCCGCGAGTAGCCCACAAAGAGGATCGCCGCCGCGCCCACGACCAGGGGGGCCGCGCCGATCAGCGCCTCGCGCAGCACGTCCACTTTCTCGGTTTCCACGTAGCCCAGGCGCAGCGTCCCATCCGGCGTGCGCTCAGGGATGAGCGAGAATCTGCCGGTGCGCACGCCCAGCAGGGTGGCTGCGAGCCAGTGGCTCCCTTCGTGCACGATCACGCCGGGCAGCATGAGGAGCGAATAGACGAGGAGCGCGATATCCGGATGGCGAAAGATCAAAAGCCAGATGCCCAGCAGGTGCCGGTGAATCCATCGCTCGAGGAAGACGAGCGGGATGAGGACCAGGAGGAGCCAGAGCCAGGAGGCTAAGAGAGGCATTCTTGATTGCTGAATGCTGAATGTTGATTGGGTCAATCAACATTCACAAATCAACAACCAACAATCTGGTTCATGCTGCGGCGGCTTTGACGATGGCTGCGAATTCCTGGGGTTTGAGGCTGGCCCCGCCGACGAGCGCGCCGTCAATATCGGGCTGGGCCATGAGGTCGGCGGCGTTGGCGGCTGTGACCGAGCCGCCGTACTGCACCCGGATGGAGTCGGCCACGGAGGAGGAATAGAGATCGGAGATAAGGCCCCGGATGTGAAGGCCGATGACGGCGTTCGCGCCCGCCGGGGTGGCCGCCCGGCCGGTGCCAATGGCCCACACCGGCTCGTAGGCGATGATGGTCTTCAGCGCGTCGTCCGCCGAAAGGTTCTCATAAGCCGCGCGCGTCTGCCGCGTGACGACCTCGGCGGTCTTCCCGGCTTCGTTCTCTGCCAGGTTCTCGCCCACGCAGACGATCGGCGTGAGGCCGTGCGCCAGCGCGGCCTTGACCTTCTTGTTCACCCCCTCGTCGGTCTCGCCGAAATACTGCCGCCGCTCCGAGTGCCCGAGGATGACATACTGACACAACCCGGCGAGCATGGGCGGCGAGACCTCGCCAGTGAACGGGCCAGAATTCTCCCAGTGCATATTCTGTGCGCCCAGGCCAATGCCGGTGTCTTTCAGCCAGGGCGCGACGGAGGTGAGCGCGACGGACGGGGGACACAGCACGCGCTCGACTCCCACATACGGCTGAATTTGCGCGATCAACTCGCGGGCCAGGTCCACCGCCTCGCCCACGGTCTTGTTCATCTTCCAGTTGCCAGCCACGACCGGTTTGCGCACAGAACCTCCGCTCACGTCGAGAAGTAAATGCGGAATACCATTCGGCCCAGGCACAGCTCGTCGCTGTCCTGCAACACCACCGGGATCTCGGGGCGCAGTTTCTCGCCGTTGATCCGGCTGCCGTTGGAACTGTTCATGTCAGTGTAGAGCAGACGGCCCTGGTCAAAGCGCAGGATACCGTGCTGCCGCGAGACGCCCTGCTCCATGCCTTGCACCTCGGCCAGATCCAGGTCGGGCATGAAAGGCCGTGTAGGCTCGGAACGCCCCACCCAATATTCCTCCTTGCCGCTCAGGAAAAACAGTTGCCCGGTTGGCTGCAAGACCAGCATCATCGAGATATCTTTGCCGCGCAGTTGCGCCGGGACCAGGACGGTCGTCTCGTCGTCGGAGGCGGAGGTCGAAGCCAGGCGGATCGGCGCAGTCGGCGGGCGCGGGGGCGCCGCCGCGCGTTGGAATGCCTCGACCATCTCCATCACGGTCAGGAAACGACCGGTCGGAAACTTGACGAGCGCGCGAAGGATGACGTCTTCCATGGCCGGGGTGACCTGTGGGTTTAGTCCACTTGGGCGCGGGGGCAGCGTCGAGAGGTGCTGTTGAGAGATGGGGAGCGCGTTGTCGGCTTTGAACGGCAACTGGCCGGTGACCATCTCGAACAGGATGACGGCGAGCGAATACTGGTCGCTGTGCTCGTCGAGGTCCCCTGCGCCGATTTGCTCCGGGCTGGCGTATTCGGCGGACTCGGCCACGAGCTTGGCCGTGGCCCCCGTGGCCGCCCGCCCGGCCATCCGCGCCATCCCGAAATCGGCGAGGAAGACGTCGCCCTGCGTCTCGAGCAGGATGTTGGCCGGCTTGAGGCCGCGATGCAGGACGCCGTGCTGGTGCGCGTAGGCCAGCGCCGACCCGACCGCGCCGAGGATGCGCGCGCAGTCGCCGATGGGGAGCCGCCCCCATACCAGGCGGGTGTGGAGCGTCTCGCCCTCGACGTACTTCATCACCAGATACGGCCACCCCCCGTGCTCGGCGAAATCGTACACCGGGACGATATTCGGGTGATCCAGCCGGGCGACGACCTGCGCTTCGCGGCGGAAGCGCTCTAAAAAGCCGGGGTCGTCCCTGCGCAGCGCGCTGAGAATCTTGACGGCGACATAGCGGTCAAGGACCTCGTGGTAAGCCTTGAAGACCGTCGCCATGTCGCCGTACCCCAACTGCTCGACGAGGCGGTATGCGCCGATCGTGTCGCCGATGGTGAAGGTCATCGGGCATCCTTCATTGCACAACTGAGAATGATTACTGTGACCATCCCGGACTCCCTCCCAGGCGCCATTTTACTTCCGTATCCGCTTTTGGACACCTGCGCCTTCCAACTCTCGGATGGCGTCAGCGGCGATCCAGCGGGCAGCTTTGGAGTCAGTGCGCTGGATCTCTTGGGCAGCCTTGATCGCGGCCTTGTTGAGCCTGGGGTTTCGCTTGCCGATATTTCGCAGCGCCCAGTTGACGGCTTTCTTCACGAAGTTGCGCTCGTCGGTGGAGCCGCGCTGGATGATCGGCAATAGCCGGAGGAAGTCTTCGTCGGCGGCTTGCTTGTCGTGCCAGGCCAGACAAGCGATGAGCGCAAAGGCAGCCCGCCTGACAAATTCATCTTCTCGTTCAGACCATTCCCTGATTTTCTGCCAGGCGAAGGGCGTCTTTTCGAAGAGATTCATGCAGACCTGGTCACAGACATCCCAGGAATTGATGTCCTTGACCCAGTTCTCCATTTCCTTCTCGGTCAGCGCTTCGGGAACGGCAATCATGGACGCCACGATTCTGGCTTCGGCTATGCCCGTTTTCCACAACCTGGCTGCCAGCTTGTGATCTTTGCCTGTTTCTTTGGCGATCAAGCGCATATCGGGCACGGACACCCCCAGCCGCTTTTCGACCGCCATGCCGAACCTGGCCATTCCTTCAAGCTGCGCCGGGCTGGCTTTAGCCTTGAGCCGGTCCAAGACTTCTGTTGTGGAAGCCATATCGCGTTTTCCGGCAGGTGGAATCCTGGGGTTGCCGATTGGCGAGCATCACTCGCCCGCCTGGGCGGGGGGCGCCTCGCCAGAACTTGAGAGGAGGCCCTTCGTGATCATCTCGTCCAGTTCTTTCGGCAACTGGGGCCGTCCCTTCTCGTTGATGGCTGTCAAGACCACCTTGGCTTGCAGGACAGGTTTGTTGTCCGGGACGCGATAGATGTCCTGGTAAAAACCCAGCCGCAGAGGCGAAATCCGCTCGGCATTGACGCCGACGAAGAACCTGTCCCCGCTTCGCGGGGGATACAGATAATCCAGCTCAACACGGATGACGGTGAAATAGATGCCGCGCTTGGCCCAGGCAGCGAAATCAACCCCGTGGGGCTTCACGAATTGGTTGCGCGCATGTTCAAGGTAGTGCAGATATACGGCGTTGTTCACGACGCCTGCCAAATCGCACTCGTGATCCCGGACCTCGAAGTCCAGGCGGAACTGGTAATCTTTCACCCTGCGCCTCCACGTGGTGCAACCACTGAGATGAAAGCGTTACTCTCCCGTGAAATGCTAAAAATGCGCTTCGCCAGAGCGACGGTGCGCGACGGCAACCTGCGAAACTCGTCCCTCAGCGAAGCCCGGCGTATCACACGCTACTTAAGCAGCGGAAACTTCATCACCCGGTTGTTCGCGCTGTCGGCGACGTAGATGTTCCCTGCCTCGTCCACGACAATGCCGGAGGCGAGGCCGAAGGTCGTGACGTCGGAGCCGAAGTCGCCCCAGGTCGTGACGAAGTTGCCGTCCTTGTCGAAGACCAGCACCCGGTAGCCTTCGGGGTCGGTCACGTACAACCGGCCGTTGGCGTCGAGCGCGAGGTAAGGCTTGTTGTCGAGCGACTGCCCGAACCAGCCTTCGATCTTCCATTCTTTGGCGAAGATATAGTCGCCTGCGCCCGCGTCGGGCTGGAAGACCTGTACGCGTTGGTTCCACGTGTCGGCGACGTAGAGCGCGCCGTCAGGCGCGAGCGCCAGGCCCACCGGCTCGTCGAGGAAGCCCGGCTCGAAACCGCTGGCGCCGACGCTCGTGAGACCGTTGCCGTCCCGGTCGAAGACGACGATGCGCTTGTTGCCCGTGTCGGCGACGAAGACGCGGCCCTGCGCGTCAACCGCCACGGCGCGCGGCCCCCACATGGCGTCGAAGGTCTCCGCCTGCCCGAAGCGCCCCCAGGCTTTAATGAAGTTGCCGCCCGCGTCGAACTTCTGGATGCGGTGGTTCCACGTGTCGGCGACGTACACCGAGCCGTCCGGGCCGACGGCGAGGCCCCACGGCTCGTTGAACAGGCCGGGGCCGGCCGTGTTCTGCTCCAGCGAGCCGAAGGAACCCCAGGCCGTCAGCAGCTCGCCGTTCGCGTCGAACTTCTGAATGCGGTGGTTGCGCGAGTCGGCCACGTAGATCGAGCCGTCCGGGCCGCGCGCGAGGCCGCGCGGCGCGTCGAACGAGCCAAGCGCGTTGCCCTGCACGCCCCACGTGGTCAGGGCCGCGAGGGTCTGCCGTGACCTGGCATAGGGGTCTTCCTGCACGCCCGTCCCGAGCGTGGCCGGCCCCACGCCATAGCCCCACATTTGCGCGGCGAGGTCTTTGCGGACGTAGAAGTGCATCCGCTCGGCCACCGGCCATTGGGAAAGATCAAAATTAGTCTTCGTCTGCTCGCCGTAGAGCTTGTAATCGCGGTTGAACCAGATATTCCAGAAGGCCTGCCGGTAGCTCGCCTGGCTCCACGCGTCGCGGATGCGCTCCCAGGTGAGGTTGAAGTAATCCTGCATCGGCCAGACCATGCGGATGTACTCGAACTTGTAGTAGCGGTCGCCGAGCAGGGCCTCGACCTTGCTCCAGTGTTTTGGCCCGGCGATGACGACCGGCGTGTTCAGCCCCTCGCGGGTCGGGTTCTCGCCGTAGAAGCCGTAGCTGCGCTGGTCGTAGTAGCGCAGATACCACGTCATCGGCCAGGAGACGTCGGAGTCGTAAGCCACCTTCAGCGGGCCGTTGTCCATCGTGCGCGCGGCGATCTCGTCCACCTGCTCCATCACCGTCTTGACGCCGCGCGCGCCGTGGGCGTAGACGAGGAACTCGTTGGCCGAGTCGTAGTTGATGTAGGTCGCAATGAAGGCCGTGCGCATCGTCAACAGAGCCAGGAGGCCGAAGAAGGACAGCCCGGCCAGGCGGCCCACGTTGTTCCACCCCACGTCGCGTCCGAGGAAGTAGACCGCAGCCAGGCAGATCGCCGCGACGATCAGCGCCGAGACAAAGGCTGCCGTCGCCTGCAACTGCGGGAGCTGGCTGCCCTGGAACGGCGGCTGATTGCCGAGCAGGCCGCCCTGCCCGAAGCCGAAGACCGAGGCGACTGAGAGCACCGTCAGCGGCAGGAGAATGACGACGAGCCAGGCGCGGCGCTCGCGAAAGGCCTGCCAGTCGGTCGCGTCAATGAACCGCCCAATGGCCCAGCCGCTCACCAGGATCAGCGGCAGGGTGATGTGCGTGGTGAGCCAGGGCATCTTCTCACCCGCGGCGCTGAATCCGACGAGCGCGGCGACGGACCAGAAGCCGAAAAGGCCGATGACCGGGAACGCCAGCGTCTCGCGCGGTCGCTCCGGGTTTTCCTGCTCGGCGGCGGCCTCGTCTTCCACTCTCAGCCAGCGCGCGATGCCGATCCCAAGCGCGAAGAGCGCGCCGATGACCGGCAGATATTCGTAGACCGGGAGGGTGATCACCGGGTAGTAATACCAGGGCTGGTTGCCGCGCTGGACAGGGTGCTGCGCCAGCCAGTAGCCGAGCGAGCCGACGACGCCGGTCGCCACCCCGCCGCCGTTGGTGAAGAACGTGGTGAAAAGGGGGATGTAGATGCCGTAGAAGATGCCGCTGCCGACGAGCGCCTTTCTCCAATCCCACCACCAGGCAATCGCCGCGCTGATGGCAAACAGGGTCAGCACAACGATGAGAGTCACTCCGGCGTTGGTCGAGAAGAAAGGCCCTCCCGCGGGCAGATTGTAGTCAAGTGGGTCTTTGCCCAGGGCGCGCACCGGGAACGCGGCGAGCTGTGGGAGGGCGAAGATGCCGAGGACGACGAGCAAATCCAGGGCCGGGAAGCGACGTACCTCCTGACCGAAGCCAGCGAAAGCCAGCGCGCTCGCGACGAGCACTCCCAGCCCGACCACGCCCCCGGCGATCACGGCCACCCTCAAGGGAACCGACAGGGCCGCAAACGCCGAGGCCGAGCCGGCGAGTTCCTCGGCTGGATTCGCCGGCACCGCCGTGGCTTCGGCGTTGAGCGTGCCGGAGGAAGTCTGGAGGAAATGAATGGCGACGGCCGCGGCAGCAACCAACAAAGCGATCAGGGTCAGGTTGATGACCAGCCGGTAGCGGCCCTGGTATTCGGCCCGAGGCCAGGGGACGGAGTACCATTCGCGGGCGATGTGGAGGCCGAGGAACGTCATCGTGATGGCGATATAAATGAACGACGTCTCCATCGTCGCGTAAAACAAGGCCGTGACGGCCGTCAACCAGTACAGGTAATTGGTCTGGCGCTTTTCCATGTAATTGTTCACGCACAGCGCCATCAGCAGCCCCCAGACGACGACGTACGGCTCGTCGCGGATGTAGCGCGAGTAGTAGAGCATGTAGGGGGAGATGACCATCAGCAGCGCGGCGACGAGCGCGCCCGCACGGCCCAGCCACCTGCGGAAGTAGTACATCAGCCCGACGGCCACGACGCCCATGATGGCGCCGGGGACGCGCGAGGTGTAGTCGTTGTCGCCCAGCAGCCAGTAGGTGAAGGCCGTCAACTCGAAGCGGAGCACGCCGTGCATGAGCGGCGAATGCTGGAACCCGCGCCCCTGATAGAGATACCACGCAAACTGGGTGTGGAGGCTCTCGTCGTGGCTCATCACCCGGTCGCCGAGGCGGTAGAAACGCGTGGCGATGGCCGCGACGATCAAAGCCAGGTAAGCCGCTTTCTCCCAATCCAGCGCGATCGCCGACCAGAGCGGGCGGTCGAGCGTCGAAGGGGTCGGGGTGGTTTCAATAGTCGTCGCCATAGAGCATCCTTATCACGCATCACGTATCACGTTTTTGTTTTGGTCGTGTGCGAGCGGGCGGCGCATGTCCTTCCGCGCCTCGCAGCCGCCTTACTTCCCAATCTTGCAGTTCACGCCATTGGCCGGGCTTGAGGTCCCCGACTTTCAAAGTCCCTATGCGGACCCGGATCAGTCGCAGGACCGGCATCCCCAGGAGGCGGCCAATCTCGCGGATTTCGTGCTTGCGGCCTTCGTGCATCACCACGCGCAGCCAGGTGTCCCCGCGCTCACGCGTTTCGCGCATCACCTGCGCGGGCGCGGTGCGCTTCTCACCCGAAGGGAGGACCACGCCGCGCCGCCACGCTTCCAGTTGCTTCTCGTCCGGCGCGCCGGCGATGAGCACGCGGTATTCTTTCTCGGTTTCGAACCGCGGATGGGTGAGATGGTCGGTCAGTTCGCCGTCGTTCGTGAGCAGGATCAGCCCCTCGCTCTCCAAATCAAGACGCCCGACCGGGTACAACCGTTCCGCGAACGGGACGAGGTCCCGCACGGTCTGCCGGTCGCCCTGCGGCTCCAGCGAAGAGACCACGCCGCGCGGCTTGTAGAGCGCAACGTGGACAAATTGCTCAAACCGCAAGGGCGCGCCGTCGAGAGCGATCTTGTCTTTGGCCAGGTCGGCCTTCTGGCCCAACTGAGCGATCCGCCCATTGACGGCGACTCGCCCTTCGACGATGAAGGTCTCGCATGCGCGCCGGGAACCGACTCCGGCTCGGGCGAGAATTTTCTGCAAGCGCTCTTCCATCTCTCTCGTGGTTAATCTATATTTCCTCACGCCTTCAGCCGTTCAAAAATTCTTGTGGCGCTGGTGGCGGAGTGAGCCCCGATTCCGGCTCCGCTTCCTGAGGCGGCGTGGGCAGAGTCGGCGGTTGTTCAAGGTTGAGCGCAGGCAAATCGGCCAGCGATGACAGGCCGAAGTGTTGCAGGAACTCCGAGGTCGTCGCATAAAGCACCGGGCGGCCCGGCCCCTCCGTGCGCCCGACCTCCTCGATCAGCCCCTTGCTCAGCAAATTCTTGAGCACGCTGTCAGAGTTCACGCCACGCACCGCCTCGATCCGCGGGCGGGTGACCGGCTGTTGATAGGCGATGATGGCGAGCGTCTCGAGCGAGGCGCGGGTGAGCGGCTGCGCCGCCAGGCCGAGGAAGCGCTCGACGATTGAACCGGCGGCCGGGGCGGTCGTAAGTTGCACCTTGTCGCGAAAACGCTGAACGCTCAACCCGCGCTTCCCGCTCGCATAAGTCTCAATCAAGGTGTTCAGCGCCGCCTCGACCTCGCGGGGCGTCACTTCCAGCGCCTCCGCCATTTGCGCCACCGAAACCGGGCCTTCGGCCACAAACAGCAGGCTCTCGACCAGCGCTTCCAGGCTCAACGCGCCATTGGTCGCCTCTGTCTTAACCGGAGGGGGCGCATCAACCGGAACACCCTCTTTTTCTTTCTCTTTTCGCCTCCCCGTCTTCCGTGCGGACCTGGATTCCGCATCCGGCGCTTTCTCGGCCAGCTCGGGAGCGGGCAAGTTGCCCTTCACCCAGCCCGCGGCCTCGGCCGACTGGGAGGGCGCAGCGGCGGCTTCGCCGGATTCGGTTTGAGGGGGCGTGCTATAATCGTTCGACATTGATCTCAACCTGTGGAGGTTCGCATGCAACGCGGCATCCGCCTCTGGCTGATGATAGCTTCGTTGGTCGCAGTGAGTCTGGCTTGTGATTTGTCGGTGGGCGGCCCCACCCCGCCCGGTTCGCCGATTCCGGTTTCGACCGAGGCAGCCGGCGAACTGCAAGAACTCTGGAAAAACGCGATCGCCAGCGCCTCCGGTGGCGAAGTGAGTGTGGTGATTACCGAGGCGCAAATCACCTCGTATCTGGGTCTGAAACTCTCCCAGCAGACAGACCCGCCCCTGCGGGACGTGCAAGTGTACTTGCGGGACAACAAAATCCAAATTTATGGCGCAGCCAAGGCCGGGAATGTCTCCACGACCGCGCTGATCACTCTCGCCGTGACGATCACGCCGGAGGGCAACGCGCAATTCTCCATTGAGAAAGCCGATTTCGGCCCGGTGCCGGTCCCGGCGGAGCTGCTTAGCAGCCTGTCGTCTGCGCTCAACGAGGCCCTCACCGGCCAGTTCGGTTCGCTCGCCACGGGCATCAAAATCAAATCGGTGCTCATCGCCGACGGCAACATGGGTATCGTCGGCACCGTGAAATAAGCGCGCACGCGGGGCGAATTATACCAGCAGCAATGCTCCATAAACCAGGCTTACGGCCCCCCCAGGCGCTAGGCGCAAGCAGAGCATTCCGCCTTTTGCTTTCTGCCGTCTGCCTTCTGGTTTCCGCCTGCTCTACCCTCCTCCCCTCCCCCACACCCGCGGCGATGCCCCTCATCACCCTCACCGTCATCGCCGACGGCAAGACGCAGACCTTCGGCCTCGGCGCGCCGATGACCATGCGGGAAGCGCTGGCGCAGGCCGGGATTTCCGTCGGCGAATTGGACCGCTTGTCGCTCCCGCCCTATACGCGGCTCACGGCTCCCGCTACGGTTACGATTACGCGGGTCACCGAGACCCTGGAAACCGACGAGGTGACCATCCCTTTCAAGGCCGAGAGCCTCAAAAGCGAGGGCCTCCCGGAGGGGGAGCAACGTCTGTTGCAGGCCGGCGTCAACGGCGTCGAGCGCGTCACCTATCGCACCGTGTTCGAGAACGGCGTGCAGGTCTCGCGCGATATCCTCAAACGTGAAATCCTCACCGACACGATCCCGCAGATCACGCTCGTCGGCGCGCAGGCGTCGTTCACCATCCTCCCCATCACCGGCACGCTGGCCTATATTAACGGCCGCAACGCGTGGATCATGCGCCAGAACTCCGGCCAGCGCCGTCCGGTCACGTTCAGCGGTGATCTCGACGGGCGCGTCTTTCATCTCTCGCCGGACGGCCAACTGCTGCTATACACCCGCGCCGCCACGGACACGAACGCGCCGAACTTCAATGCGCTCTGGGCCATCTCCATCACCATCGTCATCACGAGCGCCAGGCCCATTGACCTGCAAGTGACGGACGTGCTCTACGCCGAGTGGTCACCCACGCAGCCCAACACAGTGGCGTATTCCACGGCGGAGAAGATCAACCGCGCCCCCGGCTGGCAGGCCAATAACGACTTGTGGCTCGCCAGCTGGCAGTATGACCGCCGCAGGCAACTGGTGTTCACCACCACGCAAATCCTCGACGCCTCCTCCGGCGGCGCCTACGGCTGGTGGGGCACGGGCTACGCCTTCTCACCTAACGGCGCCTACGTGGCTTACGCGCGCACCGACTCCATCGGCCTGGTTGACCTCACGACGCTCGTCAAAACCGAGCTGGCAACCTTCACCGCCTACAACACGCACAGCGACTGGGCGTGGTATCCTGCGCTTGCCTGGTCGTCGAACAGCCTGTTCCTGTACACGGTGACGCACGGCGCGCCCAGCGGCATCGAAGCGCCCGAAGACTCGCCCGTGTTCAACCTCACGACCCTCTCGCCGCGCGGCCCGCGCCTCGATATGATTCCGCGCGTGGGCATGTTTGCCAACCCCGCCGCCTCGCCCATACAGCCCTCGAACACGCTGGAGACGCCCTATCGTGTTGCTTTCCTGCAAGCCGTTGACCCGGCCAACTCGCCCAACAGCCGCTACCGCCTCAGTGTAATGGACCGGGATGGAAGCAATGTGGGCCTCGTCTTTCCCCCGGAGGACCAGCCGGGCCTGAGTGCGAACGCCAGTTTCACCTGGTCGCCCGACGGCCGGCTCATTGCCCTGATCTACGAGGGCAACCTCTGGCTTGTTGACCCAGACACAGGGATTTCGCAACAACTGACGGGTGACGGGCTTAGCGAACGTCCCACCTGGGGGAGGTAGCCATGAAACTTCGGCGCTGGCTTTGGCCGCTCCTGATCACGTTCCTGGCCGCCTCTGTCCGTTGGCACCGTCTTGAAGATATAGGCACTTCTTGGGATCACACCTTTCCCATTGCGCAAGCGCAATACCTTCTTTCAAAGGGGGAGTGGCCGGTTTTAGGGCAAAAGACCACTTTCCTGTTCAGCAATCCGCCCCTTCAGGCCTATGTGACACTTATCCCCTTGACCATTTTTCAATCATCCTGGGGGATCTACTGGTTCATGACGGCCATGAATATTCTGGCGGTCCCACTCTTGTACCACTTAGGACGCGAACTGTTCACAGAAACCGAGGCTCTGACGGCAGCCTTTCTGTTTGCCGTCAGCCCCTGGGTGATCTTGTATAGTCGTGTTGCATCGTCCGGCGCCCTCAAACCTTTCCTGACTGCCCTCACGCTGGCCCTGCTTGCACCCGTTTTGAGTGCTCGCCATCCCCACCAGCATTCCCGGCGCCTCCTAGCTGGCCTAGTCACCGCGACCGTTCTCACTCAAACTTACCTCTTAGCGCTGCTAGTTACACCTGTACAAGTAGGCCTGATGCTTCTGCTGCGCCTCCGCCAAATCCCCTGGAGGACAGTCTTGCTGGGAGGCCTGATATTTGCCACTTGCACCGGGGTGTATGCGTTTCACATCCTGCAAGATTGGCCGACTCAATCTGCCCGGCTGGGAAGCTTTATCCGCACAGGAAATCCATTTGAATTCAAAGTCCAGGCCCTGCGGATCGCCGCGCGTTACGTGACCGGCCATAATTTTGAGGCGCCCTCAGCGCCTGGCATAGTCTCCGGACTCTACCAGGCAAGCAACTGGCTCATCGCGGCGGCTCTGATCACAGGGATTGTGCTGGCGCTCAGCCGATCTTTGCGCCGCTCGCCTGAGGCGCTCGCCAACGCCATTCTGCTCATCTGGTGGGTGACGCCCATCGCGGCGCTAAGCATAAACCAGCATCCGCTGCACAACTGGCACCTGGTATTAAGCCTCCCGGCTGGGCATCTGCTGGCCGCGCGGGGGATAGGGTTCGGACTGAAATTCTGGGACCGGTTGAAGCCAATCACAGCCTTCAGCAGCATCATACTGGCAATGACCACATTCGTCGTGTTCAACGCGGGCAATCTAAGTAACGCTGCTCGTCCCGCTCCGGCTGATCTGGACCTGATCACCCTGGGCACCAGCCGGCGTCTTGGAGCGACCCTGCAACAGTTAGTT
>DATDRS010000142.1:0-10358 GCA_035291605.1 Anaerolineales bacterium
CATCCTGGGCGGCCACCTCCAGCGCGTGCTCAACCGCTCCCCTGAACAGCGCCCGGTGGCTCAACGCATCCTGGAGACCCTCATGTCCGCCGACGGGCGGCGCCTGATCCGCTCCCGCATGAAGATCATGGTGGAGCTCAATGCCGCGGGCCAGCCGGTCGCCCCCGCCGAGCTCGACAAGGTGCTCGATCAGCTGGTGGAAAGCCACCTGCTGCGCGTCCACGACATCACCTCCAGCGCGCAACAGGGATACGAGACGACTTCCGGCCTCTCGTTTGAGCTGACGCACGACTACCTGCTGGAGCAGATCAAAGTTGACCCGGCGGTGCAGGCGCGCAAAGCTGCGCAGGAACTGATCGAGCAGGAGGCGCAGAACTTCGAGCGCTTCAAAACGCTCTTGAGCGACGACAAGCTGGCGATCCTCGCGCCCCGCCGGGACGAACTGGCGCTGAATGACTCGGCCAGGAAGCTGCTCGACCTGAGCGAACAGGCTGTCCGGCGGCGCCGGGGATACCAGCGCCTGGGCATCGGGGCGGTAGTGCTGCTGGTCTTGCTCGGCGCGCTGGCCTTCGGCGCCATGCTCGTCAGCCGGAATCAACAGGCCATCGCGCAGACGCAGGCGGCGCAGGCCGGCCGCCAGCGCACTACGGCGGAGGCCGCGGCCACCTCCGCCTCTTACGACCGGGCGACGAGTGAAGCGGCGGCGCAGACGGCTAAACAGGAACAGGATAAAGCTGCCGAAGCCGCGCAGGCCGCCGCCGCCAACCAGGCCGAAGCCGAAGCCGCCGAGGCGACCGCCGTCGCCCGCGCCGATCTCGCCAACGCCGTCGTCCAGGGGCTGTTCGACAAGAGCGGGTTGGTCCCGGTGGGCCACCTCCCCACCCAGCTTGCTTTTGATGGCAAGCAGTTGTGGGTCATTAACCGGGATGACAACGCCATTCAATCCATTGACCCCGTCAACGGCAAGGCAGGCAATCCAATCCAGGTGGGGCAAGAACCGCGCGCCATCGTTTATGACGGGCGCCGCCTGTGGGTATCCGACTCAGAAGATGGCACGGTCATGGCTATTGACCCAAAGACCGGCCTGAAAGAGACGGTCATTGACGTGGGCGACGAGCCGCGCGGCCTGGCCGTCGAGGAAAATCATCTGTGGATCGCGGATTACACCGGCAACGCCGTCTATACCGTTGACCTGAGCGATGATTCTTTCGTCGGCGACCCCATCCCGGTCGGCGGCGGCCCCATCGCGCTGGCGTACGACGGCGCGCGCCTGTGGGTCGCCAATTATTTCAGCCACACCGTGCAGGCGATTGATCCTCGCACGCGCTTGACAGGAAAAGTCTATTCCACCCCCGGCCCGTGGTCGCTGGCCTTCGACGGCCGGAAATTGTGGGTCGCCAATTACGACGCCCACACGGTCACGCCGATTGACCTGGCGCAAGACTTTACGGGCAAGCCCATCCCCGTCGGCCACAACCCCATCGGCCTGCTGTTCGACCAGCAGCGCATCTGGGTGTCGAGCTACGGCGACAACCTCATCCAGGCGATTGACCCGGCGGCGCAGCAGGCCGGGGTGCCGATCCCGGTCGGCACGCTCCCAGACGGACTGGCGTTCGACGGACAGCGGGTGTGGGTCGCAAACCGGCAAAACAGCACGGTCCAGGCCCTCGACCCGATTTCCGGGGACCTGCTCCCGGCCCGCCCGGTCTCTGACCCGCCGGTCGCCCTCGCTTTTGATCGCCGCCGGGTATGGATCGCGTACCCGAACCGGAACGTCATCCAATCCATTGACCCAAACACAGGCGCCATCGTCTCGATCATCGGCGTTGGGCGGAATCCCCGGCGGCTGCTCTTTGATGGGACGCGGTTGTGGGTGAGCAACTATGACGATCACACCGTGCAGGCGCTCGAAGTTGAGACGAACCGCCTCCGCAGTCCCATCCCGGTGAACCCGGGGCCGCTGGCGCTGGCCTGGGATGGAGACCGGCTGTGGGTCGCCAGTGACGTCAGCGGGACGGTGCAGGCCATTGACGGCGAGGCCCAGCAGGTCGTCGCGACGGTTGTGGTTGGGAACAGGCCCTCGGCGCTGGCCTTCGACGGGCGGCTCATCTGGGTCGTCAATCAAGGCGACCAGACGGTGCAGACGATCGAGGCCGGAACTCAGCACACCGACGGCATCACGTTCACGGTGGGTTATGGCGCCAGCGCGCTGGCCTGGGACGGGCAGCGCGTGTGGGTCGCCAACGGGGAGGACGATACCATTCAGGCGATTGACACCGCGGCGCGCGAGGTCCAGCCGCCCATCGAGGTCGGCAACAACCCGCAGGCTCTGTTTTACGATGGCCTGCTCCTGTGGGTGGCGAATTACTGGAGCAACAGCGTGCAGGCGGTGGACCCGGCCACCGGCCGGCCGGGGACTGCCATCCCGGTGGGCATCGGGCCGTTCGCCTTTGCCTTTGACGGCAAGCAGCTGTGGATCGCGAACTACGATGCGAAATCCCTGCAATACGTCATCATCCGCTAAGAATTCAGGAACAGTTCCCTCAGGCTGGAGGCTTTGAGTGTGAGGAATAATTCTCAACCCCAAGACAGCGGCGAGCAGCAACCTAACCTGCTGTCGCCGGAACGGAGCCGCTACCTCTGGCGGCGTTTATGGGCTTACGCCGGGCGGCGGAAGTACCGTTGGTACCTCGCCATCGCGGGCATCGTCGTCTCGACGCTCATGCTGATGGTCGTCTACCTGTTGATTTCGCCGCTGCTGGACGTGGCCCTTCCGAACGGCCTGAACCCCGCCACGCGCGAGGCGGGCCTGCGACAGGCGGCGCAGATTCTGCTCGCCATGGTCGGCCTCACCCTGCTGGGCAACCTGATCAACCGCCAATCCAACGCCTTCGTCGCCCGCCTGGCGCAGGACATGATGGTGGACCTGCGCACCGATTACGCCGCCAGCCTCCTGCGGCAGGGGATGACGTTCTACCGCAAGCACGAGGTCGGCGCGCTCCTGTCCATCGGCATGAACGACGCGGAGGTCATCAGCAGCTTCTTCATGGACGAGCTGGCCGGCCTGCTGAACTACGCGGCCCAATTCGTCTTCGCCCTCGGGGCCATGCTCTACCGCAGCCTGCCGCTGTCGGCGGGGAGCATCATTTTTACCGGCCTCCTGTACGGCCTGAGCCTGCGCCTCATCGTCCCGCGCACCCGGCGGCTGGCGGCGGCCTACAGCCAGCAGCTGGGGCGGGTCAACGCCGTGCTGGACGAGACGCTGAGCGGCGTGCGCGACATCCAGATTTTCACCCAGCAGGAACGCATCATCCGGCGATGCCGCGCCGCGCTCAAAACCCTGGGCGATTATCTGGTTGGCGCGCGGAACCTGTCCTACTGGAACAGTTCCGTGTTCTACATCGTGGATGGGCTGGGCCAGTCGCTGATTTACGGCCTGGGGGTCTTGGTCACTATCCTGGGGCTGTTCCGGTCCGGCTTCACCAGCGGCCAGCTCGCCAGTTTCGTCGGCCTGTTCTCCAACTTCACCAGCCCGGTCAAAGCCCTCGGCAGCGCGGCGATCAAGGTGCAGTCCATGCTGGTCGCCGCCGACCGGGTGTTCGCCGTAATGGACGCCCCGCCCGAAATCCAGGAAAAACCAGACGCCCGCGACCCCGGGCGGCTCAAGGGGCACATCAAATTTGAAAACGTCAGCTTCGGTTATGATCCCAAAGACCTGCTGGCGTGGAAGCTGAACAGCGTGAACCTGGAAATCCTGCCCGGGGAGAAGGTCGCGTTCGTGGGCGGGTCCGGCTCGGGCAAAAGCACGCTGATGAATTTGGTCGCCCGGCTTTATGACCCGACCGGCGGTCGGGTGACGATTGACGGGTTGGACGCGCGCGACATGCAGATCAATGCGCTGCGCCGCAACTTCGGGCTGGTCGCTCAGAACGTCATCCTGTTCGAGGGGACGGTCGCCGACAACATCCGGTTTGGCAGACCGGAGGCGGATGAGCAGGCCGTCGAGGCCGCCGCCCGGATCGGTTACGTGACCGAGTTCGTCGGCAAACTGGACGACGGCTACGACACGGCGCTGGACGCGGGCGGCCAGGGCCTCAGCGGCGGGCAGAAACAGCGGGTGTGCATCGCCCGCGCCGCGCTCGTGGACCCGGCCATCCTGCTCCTCGACGAGGCGACTTCCGCGCTCGACGCACAGAGCGAAGCCGAGGTCGCCAAATCGCTCGACGCGCTCAGTCGCGGGCGCACGACGCTGGTCGTCACCCACCGCCTGAACACGATCAAGAACGCCGACAAAATCGTGGTGTTGGGCGCCGACCAATTCGGTTTCAGCGTGATCAAAGCCGTGGGGACGCACGACGAGTTGATCGAGAAATCTGCCGAGTATCTCACGCTGTACGGCAAGATCAGGAAGAAATCCATCCTCCTGCCCATCGGCCCGCGTTACGACACCACCCCCGCCCTGCCGACCGTGATCGGCCTGGCGCAAGCCTACAATGCGCCCGTGCATCTGCTCGACTTTGGCCCGCTCAAAACAGATGGCGCGGACAAGCACTTTGGCGTGACGGTGATTCCGGGACAGAATGTGTTCTCACTCAACCTGGCGCATAAAACGCGCGTGGATCGGGTGGTGCAAGAACTGAAAGGCGAGGGCCTCAAGGTGAGCGTCATTGAGCCGCCCGAGGGCAGCGCCGACTGGGTCGAAGCGACGATCCGGGTGGTTCAAACGACCGACGCCTCCCACCTGGTGGCGGTGGACAACGTGATGATCCCCATGGACAAGTTGCGGGCGGATATCCGCACCATTGAGCGCAAGGCCGCCGTCGAGTACATCCTGGTCAGCCCGCTGGCGGCGGTCGAGTAGCAAGCCGTGCCCCCCGGTTTGCGGAATGCTCAGCGGGCCTTGCCTCGACGGGTGGGGGCCCCCCGGCGAGGGAGAAGCAGGGGCTGGCGCAGTCTCCTAGCGGATGACCACAGGCAGGTAAACTCTTGAGTCCCTGGCGGAGGGAGCTGTGGTCGGCTTAGGCGTGTTCGTCGCCGGCGGCGTGCCGCTGGATGCCTGAGCCGTGGTCGGGGTGGGTGACGGGCTGGCCGTGGATGTCGGCGTGCGGGTCGGCGTTGTCGTGGCCGTGCCGTCCGGCTCCTGAGTCGCGGTCGGGGTGGATGTCTGACTCGTGCCCGGCGCTGGCGTGCTCGTCGGCGTTGCCCCGCCGCCCGCTGTGTGAGTCGCGCTCGGCATGGGCGTTTCAGTGGCTGTTGGAGTCCGGGTCGCCGTCGCCGTCGGCGTATCGGTCAGGCCGCCAGCGTAGATCGTGTAAGTGTCAATCACGACGCCCGTCCGCGTGATGAACTGAAAAGTGACCCGGGTCTCATCCGCAGTGACCAGCATGGCGCCGTAGTCCGCGTTGTAGCGGGCCAGGCTCCCGGCGACCGGATCGCCGAACGAATAGATGCTCCTGCCCCCCAAACCGTTGACGAAGTAGGGAAAACCGTTCAGGACGATCCGCTCGTAGGTGTGATCGTGTCCGGCCAGGACGGCATCTGCGCCCCACGCTTCGTACGGCCATTGCAAGGTAGCATTAGACCCATGCACTGACCCGGATGAATACGGCGCGTGGTGCAGGAACACTAACTTCCACGGGGCGACCGAAGCGGCCAGGCGGTTTTGCAGCCACGCGCCCTGCGTGGAATTGCTCGTATCCCCATCCGGCTCGTGCGGGTCGCTGTCGAGCATGAAGAAATGCGCCGGCCCCCAGAGGAACTCGTAATAGCGCTCGCTGCCGGGCAGCGTGAAGTAGCGCAGATAGGGGCGGGCGCCGTTCGTGTTCCAATCGTGATTCCCCAGGACCGGAAAGAAACGGTTGGTCGCGGCCCCAGCCCCGTAGCTGCCGGTATAGGGATAGATGAAGGCGTGGTAAAACTGGCCGATGTTCTGGTCAATCGTCGAGGTCGCGCCGTCCGGATAATTGTTGTCGCCCGTCGTGGCAATAAAGTCCGGGTTCCAGCTCTTGACCAGGTCA
Source organism: Anaerolineales bacterium (assembly GCA_035291605.1). Classification (GTDB taxonomy): domain Bacteria; phylum Chloroflexota; class Anaerolineae; order Anaerolineales; family UBA6663; genus DATDRS01. The sequence goes on from DATDRS010000142.1 coordinate 6,018, forward strand.
GCCACGTCCGCCTCGTTGCTGCCCCCGCTGCCGTAATCGCCGATCACGGCAAACCGAATCGCGGCCGCTTGGAGCAACGGGTGGCTCGCCGTCTGCGCCCAGGGGGCATTAAAAAAGGCCAGAACCAGGATGAGGATCAGGCCGACGATGACGCCCCGACGGAATACCATCATAGTAGATTATACGACAAGATTCAGATCAGGGGGTAAGGCCAGAAACGGTTGCGCGTTTACCCCCCACGGGCTATAGTTCCCGCCATGCCCACCGATTCTCTTTACGAAGGAGTGTCTATGGACCCGCAAGAACTCCGTAACATGCTCGAAAAACTGCACGCCGAGCTTAAGCAGACCGAATCGATTGACGAGCAGGGGCGGCAGATGCTCCACAGCCTGATGCACGACATCCAGGAGGTGCTCGCCCGCTCCGGCGAAGACGAGTCGCTCTATCCGCCGCTGTCGCGGCGACTGGCCGAGGCGGTGAAACACTTCGAAGTATCGCACCCCAAGCTCACGCTCGCCATCGGCCAGGCGCTGGATATTTTAAGCCAGGCGGGGTTCTGAATGCTCTGTTCTGACCGAATGATATTGCTTTTCCCCTCTCTGATCCTGCGCCTATTTTTCCAGTTGCTCTACACCCAGATTGCGTGGTCATACGACGTCGTCAGTTGGAGCGTCTCGATGGGCCAGTGGCGCAGTTGGGGGCGCGCCGCCCTGCCCTACCTCAAGGGGCGGCGCATCCTCGAGGTGGCGCATGGCACGGGGAACCTGCTGCTCGACCTGATCGCGCTCGGCTTCGAGCCGCTGGGGCTGGATGTGTCGCCTTCGATGGGGAAGATTGCCCGCCGGAAACTGCGCGCGCGCGGGTTGCCCGATAAGGCCCCGCTCGTGCGCGCCCGCGTCCAGGCGCTGCCGTTCGCGGCTGACTCGTTTCCCAGTCTGTTGTCCACGTTCCCGACGGAGTTCATCGTGAACCCGGACGTGATCGCCGAGTTCTATCGGGTCCTGCAGTCTGGCGGAGTCGTCGTGTTCGTCCCGGTCGCGCAAATCACCGGCCCCGGCCTGCCGGACCGCTTTGCGGAATGGCTCTTCCGCGTCACCGGCCAATCCTCGCAAAACTGGTTCGCACCGCTCACCGATCGCTATACCGCCGCCGGCTTCGCGGCGCGCCTCGAACAAGTGCGCCTTCCCCGCAGCGTCGTGACCGTCGTCGTCGCCGAGAAAAGCGCCCGCCCCTTCCGGGTATAATTTCCTCCGTGGAAATCCAGGTCGCCGCTGCCAAAGTCGGGAAATACGCCACGAGCGAATCCGGGGACACGCTCGAGATGATCGAGCGGCCGCGCGGGGGCTTGTCGCTCGTGCTCGTGGACGGCCAGCGTTCGGGGCGCGGCGCCAAGGCCGTCTCTAACCTGGTGGCGCGCAAGGCCATCAGCCTGCTGGCCGAGGGCGTGCGGGACGGCGCCGCCGCGCGGGCGGCCCATGACTACCTCTTCACCCAGCACGATGGCAAAGTGCAGGCGACGCTCAACATCGTCTCGATTGATTTGACCTCGAAGACGCTGGTCCTCTCGCGCAATAATCCCAATCCGATCTACGTCGTGAAAAACGCCGGGATCGCCGAACTCGCCGAAACCAGCCAACCGGTCGGGCTGTATCGCCACACCCGGCCGGTCATCGCCGAGTTGCCGCTGGAGCCGGAGACGGTCGTCGTCGTCTACACCGACGGCCTGCCTTCGGCCGGGGTGCGCCGGGACGAGCGGCTGGACGTGCGCGCCGAAGTGGAGCGCCTCCACGCCGAGGGTCTCGACGCGGCTCAGACCTGGGCCGACCGGCTGCTCGCCGCGGCGCTGGCGCGCGACGAGGGCCGCCCGTCGGACGACATCAGCCTGCTCGTCGTGGCGGTGCTGCGCCGGAAGAACCCGGACGATGCCCGGCGTATGCTGGTGAGGATGCCGGTGTGAGAAGATTGCGCTTCCGCCGCAGCGCGCTCCCGGCCTGGTATCGCGCGCTGGCCGTCAACGTGCGCGACGCCCTCGTCCTGCTGCGCCAGTTCCGCGGCTCGCTCATCACCTTCGCGCTGACGATCATCGGCGGCGGCGTGCTGTATCTCCGCCTGGCCCAATCCGCCGGGGAAGCGCATCCGGCCGCGTTGACGGAGGCCTGTTTCCTGATCTTGTCCATGATCTTTCTGCAAGCCAACGCCGACTTTCCGGGCGTGTGGTACTTGCAAGTTTTCTTTTTCACAATGCCGGTCATCGGCCTGGCCATCCTCGGCCACGGCCTGACGGATATCGGCGTCCTCCTGTTCAACCGGCGGGCGCGCGGGGAGGCTTGGCAAGTGGCTGTCGCAGAGACCTTCAACGATCACATCGTCATCGTCGGGATGGACCATCTGGGATTTCGCATCGCCCGCGCCCTGCACGACCTGGGCGAGAACTTCGTCGCCATCGAGCTGAAACCCGAGGCGGAACTGATCTCGCAGGTGCTAAGCTGGGACGTGCCCATCATCCAGGGCGACGCGAACAAGCTGGACGTGCTGCGGAACGCCGGCGTGGACCGCGCGCGCACGGTCATCATCACCACGAACGACGACATGCTGAACCTGCAAATCGCCATCCACGCGCGCGCTGTGAGCCCGGAGATCCGCACGATCGTCCGCCTGTTCGACGACGATTTCGCCCGCGAGGTGCGCGAGGCTTTCGGCATCACCGCCGCCTACAGCGCCTCGGCGCTGGCCGCGCCCGCCTTTGCCGCCGCCGCCGCCGACCTCGACATCGCCGAGGCCATGACGGTCAACGGGCGCGTGCTGAACATGGGCCACCTGACCATCTCCGCCAGGTCCCAACTGGCGGGCAAGACCGTCGGCCTGATCGAGGACGATCACGACGTGAGCATCGTGCTCCTGCGTCGGGGCAAGCAGGCCGACCTCCACCCCAACCACGACGCGATGCTTCGGGTCGGGGACATAATCACGGTATTCGCCGAGGCGGCGACGATTCACAAGCTCAACCGGCTAAATAAGTGATGGGTGATTTCTGAGCTTCCCATCATCGGCGTCGTCGGTCCTTGCTGTTCCGGCAAGTCCTCCCTCGTCCGGGCGCTGCGCGCGCGCGGCTACCCCGCTAAGGACATTGCCCAGGAGCACTCGTTCGCCCCGCGCATGTGGCAAATCATCGGCCAGGCCAGGGGGCTCATCTTCCTGGATGTCTCGTACCCCGCTGCCCAGCAGCGCCGCCGGATGGACTGGCGGCCCGAGGACCTGGCCGAGGAGCGGCGCCGCCTGCGCCACGCGCGAGAACATTGTGATCTATATGTAAACACCGATGGGTTGACCCAGGAGCAGGTGTTAGACAGGGTGTTGGGATTTTTAGCGGGCGTGAGGCGTGATACATGATACGATGGCGGTCTTTGCCCGCTTCGCGTGTTGCCGCCGCGAAGCGTCTAATCGCCGGGCGCCACCCGTCACTCTCGACACCCCGCCTTTCGCGCGGTATAATGCGCCCAACTCGCCCGCCCGGCTCCTCAGTCCTGGCCACACGGCGGGCATTTGTTTGAATCGGAGATACCCCACACCTATGCAGAGACGCTACAGCGGATGGCTCATCCCCATCGTTATCCTCGTGGCGGCGGCCGTGTACGTCGTCGTCCCCGGCGCCAGCCTCAATTTCACCCTCGGCACTCTCACCGTCAACGAGACCTTCACCGTGCACGAGGGGCTGGACCTGAAAGGCGGCCTGCGAGTGCTGCTGGAAGCGGAAGTGCCGGACTGCGGCGCCGTAGAGGCCCGGACCATGGAAACCGCGCAGGCCATCGTCGAACGGCGCGTCAACGCGCTCGGCCTCACCGAACCGCTCGTGCAGCGGCAGGGCGCCTGCCGCATCGTCGTGGAGCTTCCGGGCGTCACCGACCCCCAGCAGGCTATCGAAACGCTCAAACAGACCGGGTTGCTGGAATTTGTGCCGCTGGGCCTGGAGTTCCTGGAGGCCGGCGCGAAGATCGCCACCGACTGCGCCGACCCCTCCAAGGTGGACTGCGGCGCGCAGAGCGGCGCCGGCCGGCCAACCGCCACGCCCACGGCGGCCCCACTGAGCGCCACGCCGACCGCAGCGGCGACGGTGACCGGCACAGAGACGATTAGCGCCACCCCCACCGTGATCCCCGACCTGCCCACCTATCAGACGCTCATGACGGGTGCGGCCCTGGACGACGTCAGCGTGACGACCCAGAACGGGCAGGTCGTCGTCGCCTTCACCCTCAAGGACGAAGGCGCCAGGATTTTCGCCGATTTCACCAGCCAGCACGTCGGCGAGGTCCTGGCGATTGTCCTCGACAAGCAGGTGATCTC
>DATDRS010000143.1:0-7639 GCA_035291605.1 Anaerolineales bacterium
TCATGGCAATATCTCCTGGAGCTGGGGAATGGACCAGCCCACCGGAAATATAGCCGGACTAAATTGGTAGGGGAATGTTCAGAGGAACTTACGGGGGCTTACGAAGGGGACCTCGCTCCTGCGCGAAGCGCTTAGTTCAACCTGTAGTAGCTGGAAAAATTCCGTCTAAAAACCATCTTATACCGAAAACCTGTTCCACAAAATGTCCTCCGGAAGCCTCAATTGCGGCAAGCTTCCGTAATCTGTGCCTGTGGAGACTCTTTTGCGCACACGCCTGTCCGCCTTTCGCGCCAGCGGCCAGTTCAACCGGGGAAATTACGGGGTGATCCCCATCCCCATCTTTTGTCAGTATAAACCCATTTCCCTGAAAGGCAATGGGTGTGTGTCGCATTGGCAAGGCTGTTGCAGAGTCGTTGCCCGGGTCTGGGAAGGCCTGGTCGCTAACCCGAACCTTTGCGAGCAAGACTCGCCGGAATTAGCGATGCAGTAGCCGCACTCCTGGTGGAGAAGCATATAAAACTCTGCCCGGCGACCTCCGAACCACAATTCACTTGAGGAGCACCGGGAGGTATATCACATATTCGACGCCAGACAGTCGTTGGCCAAAAATTTCGAACTCATTATCCACCAGTGGGGTGGTGTCATCATCGCCTTCCCACACCATGAGGTACTCGTTATTCGTGCTGTTGTAGATTGCCGCTGGAATGTTGGCGGTATAGGTTGTAACCCCGTTCGGTCCCATGTCGCTGATCCGAAAGTCATTCGCGCCCACTTCGGTGCCCGTGGCCGCATTGACACGCTGGCCGAAGATTTCGCCCTCGTTATCCACCAGCGGAGCAGTGTTATCGTTGCCACTCCACCCTACCAAGTACTCGTTATTCACGCTGTTGTAGGTTATCGCTAGGAAGAAGGCATGAAAATTTGCGTTCCCGTCCGGTCCCATATCGCTGATCCGAAAGTCATTTGTGCCGACTTCAGCGCCAGTAGCTGCGTTGATCCGCTGGCCGAAGATTTCGTGCTCATTGTCCACGAGTGGGGCTGTGTTGTCGTCACCTGACCACACGGTCAGGTACTCGTTATTCACGCTATTGTAGCCCACCGTTGCATCGAAGACATCAAAATTCGCGTTCCCGTCCGGCCCCAGGTCGCTGATCCGAAAGTCGTTCGCGCCCACTTCGGCGCCCATGGCCGCATCGAGCCGCTGGCCAAAGACTTCGAACTCGTCGTTAGTTGTATCATCACTCCACCATACTACCAGGTACTCGTTATTCAGGCTGTTATGGGCCACCCCAGGGACGGAGATGAAAAAGGTGGTGGAAGGGCCAAAAGTCGTGCTCCCGTCCGGCCCCATATCGCTGATCCGAAAGTCGTTCGCGCCCACTTCGGCGCCCGTCGCTGCATTGAGCCGCTGGCCAAAGACTTCGAACTCGTTATCCACCAGCGGAGAGGTGTTGTCATCGCCCACCCACACGACCAGGTATTCGTTATTTGTACTGTTATAGGCTATCCCTGGAAAATTAGCGGCAAAATTAGTATTCCCATCCGGCCCCATGTCGCTCATGCGGAAGTCATTCGCGCCCACTTCGGCCCCCGTCGCCGCATTGAGCCGCTGGCCGAAGACTTCCCATTCACCGCTGGTTGTGTCTTCTCCTCGCCACACCACCAGGTACTCGTTATTCGTGCTGTTGTAGGCGACTGCCGGAACAAACCCAATTTGTGTTGCCGGCATGTCGCTGATGCGGAAGTCATTCGCGCCCACTTCAGCCCCCGTCGCCGCGTTGACACGCTGGCCGAAGATTTCGCGTTCGTCGTCCACCAGTGGGGGGGTGTTATCGTCGCCTTCCCACACCACCAGGTACTCGTTATTCGTGGTATTGTAGGCCACCGCCGGGAAGTCGGCGTCAAAATTCGCATCCCCGTCTGGTCCCATGTCGCTCAAGCGAAAATCATTCGCGCCGATCTCCGGGTCAACTGTCACCGGGTAGACCGCCTGCGCCATCGCTCCCCCGTCCACGACGATGCGCATCATGTCAATTGAGTTCAATAAGCCACGCTCGACCTCCAGCCCAGCGACTCGCTCCCCCGCTGACGATGGCATAGCCGACATGCTCAAGAACACTGCCAGCGTCATCAGTGTGTGAACAAAGAGCCGGATGAAGTGGGAAATCATAGATACCTCCCTTCGCAAGGCTTCTACTACAGCCTGGTAATGTGCCGTTTAGTCCACACGGCTAGCAGCTGAGTATCTGGAGACTTTCCGCCTATTCCCCTGCGTCTTTGGCGAAAACGCCTGTCTGCCTTATACGCCAGTTCAGTTCAACCGGGGAATTTACGGAGTGGAATCTCATCCCCATCTTTGGTCAGTATAGTCCCATTTCCCTGAAAGGCAACGGATGTATGTCGCATGGGAGGCGGCTTCGGACGGCAGGCTCACGGGGCTGCTTCGCGATGGCGCTGCCTTCCGCGCCGCGCGAGGTGGGGCGCGCCAACCCTTCGGCAGGCTCTTTCGACGCTGCAAGACCTGCCCTGAGCGAAGCTGTCGGATTTTATTGTGCAGCCTGCACCCGGCGCAAAGACCATAATGAGACCGCCAGATGATTTGGTGCAATGGGTTAGCCCGCACTCTGCTTGGGCTCATGTGCTTTTTCACTCATCACCTGAAAGAATAGTTCTACAGCCTTCGGGTCGAAGTGCGTTCCGGCTTGCGCGCGGACGTGTTCCAACACTTTTTCTTCGGGCCAGGCTGCGCGATAAGGGCGGTCCGACCGGAGTGCATCCCACACATCCACCACCGCGAAAAGGCGCGCGGCCAGCGGAATTTGCTCGCCCTTCAACCCGTGCGGGTAGCCCGTGCCGTCCCACTTTTCGTGATGGCAATACGGGATATCGAGCGCGGGGCGCAGGTAATGGATGGACGACAGCATGTCGTAGGCATGCTGCGGATGCTTGCGCATGGCAACCCACTCCTCGTCCGTGAGTTTGTCGGGCTTGAGCAGGATGCTATCCGGCACGCCGAGTTTGCCCATATCGTGCAAGAGCGCGCCGCGCCGGACGTGGGCGATCTCTGTATCGCTCATGCCCGCCGCCCGCGCCAGTTCCAGGGTCAGCTCGGTGACGCGCTGGGTGTGCCCTTCGGTCTCCTTATCGCGCAAATCCATTGCCCGCGACCAGCCCTCGATGGTGGCGTCGTAAGCCAGCGCGAGCTCGATGTTCGAGCGTTGCAGGCCGTCAAACAACTGCGCGTCATCAATCGCGATGGCGGCCTGCCCCGCCAACGTCTCCAGAAAGTCCAGCCAATCGGGGTCGGGGTCGAGCCGGGCGCGGTGGAATACCTCCAACACCCCTTTGACCTGCCCCTTCGCCACGAGCGGGACAGCATAGAGCGCTACGAACTTTTCGTCGGCAGTCAGCTCCGCCTTGGTGAAGGGGCGTTCGGCCTCGGCTAGATTGGGGATGCTGACCGTGCGGCGTTCGAGCGCCGCCTGGCTGGCATAACCTTCTCCCAACTTCAGGCGTAAACGCGTAATGCTCGCGCCGCGAAAGCCGCGCCCGGCGGCGTACTCCAGCTCGTTCAAGTGGCGATTGAGGAGCAGCACGGCCGTGGCGTCCACGCGCAATTGGGCGATGACGTGCTCGAGCAGGACGTTGAGCGTGATGCGCAGGTCGAGGCTGGAGGTGATGGCCATGTCAATGGCCCGCAACGCCGACAGACGGCGCAGTTGATTTTCAATTTTCTCATCGGCCCGCCTGCGCTCGGTGATGTCACGATAATTGACCACGACGGCTTCCACGCCTGGCTCGGCCAACAGATTCTGAGCCGTACCCTCGATCCACAGCCAGGCGCCATCTTTGTGCCGGACGCGAAGCTGGGTGGTTTGCACCTGGCGCGGCTTTTGAGCGGCCTCAATAAACCCGGTCAGCATCGTCTGCCGGTCATCAGGATGAATCAGGTCGAAGGCGTTTTGGCCCGCCAGTTCCTCTGGCGCGTAACCCAACACCCGCCGGGCAGAGGCGCTGGTGTAAATGACTCGGCCCTCCGGGTTCAGCAGGGTAACCGCATCGGAGCTATTCTCGATCAGCGCGCGGAAATGCTTTTCGCGCGCCTCCAGGGTGCTGTACAGCGCCTCGTTCTCCAGCGCGGCCGCGGCGGTGCTGGTAAGGATGCTCAGGGCTTTGATCTGCCCCGGCGTGAAAGAACGGCGCGACTGCAAACTGTTGACGTTCAATACGCCCACCAGCTTCCCGGCAGCCCGCATGGGCATCGAGATGGCTGAACGGATCTCGGCGCGCGGCCGAATGGGCGCGAAACGTGCGTCTGACACTTCGCCGTTCAAAATGAGCGGCTCAGACTGACGCGCCACCCAACCGGCAATGCCCTCCTGCAGCGATAGGTGCTGGCCCAATAAGTGCTCTCGATCCCTGCCGCGAACGACGGCGATATACAACTCCCGGTTCTCCGGTGTGAGCAGCATGATCGAGACCTCGTCCGCCTCGGTCTGCTGAAGGGCAGCGTCGGCGGAGTTTTCCAGGACCAGTTTGGAGTCCAGCGAAAATGCGATCGTCTGGCTCAGGTTATAGATGGCCACCGTCTCACGCAGTTGGATGTTCTCCAAACGCAGCCGCCGCACTTCCCGGGCGCGCGCCAGCACCGGCAAGACCTCGGTCATTTTGAACGGTTTAAGGATGTAGTCGAAGGCGCCGACCTTCATCGCTTCCACAGCGGTTGGCACGGTTCCGTGCCCGGTCATGACGACGCCAACCAGGTGAGGATCAATCTTCAGCCCGGCCTTCAAGAGGGCAATCCCATCCATCTCGGGCATCATCAGATCGGTCAGAACCAGGTCGTAAGACTGCCTCTCCAACGCTTCCAGCGCCGCCTTGCCGGAAACGAACCCGTCTGCCTCGTAACCCTGGAGGGTCAGCGCCTCCACCAGGGCGCTCATCAACTCGGTTTCGTCGTCAACGACAAGGACCTGTCCAAATTTAGGCGGCGACATTTTCATCGCCTTCCTTGTTCGCAGGGAACACGATCCTCACCGTGGTCCCATTCCCCGGTATGCCTTCGCTCATGATCTCAATGCGGCCGCTATGCTCCTGAACAATGCGCTGGCAGATCCCCAGACCCAGTCCCGTGCCTTTGCCCTCCGGTTTGGTGGTGTAGAAAGGCTCCCAGATCCTGGTCAGGACCTCCACCGGGATCCCTTCGCCGGTATCAGCGACTTCGATGACGAGATAGGGCGGCGCAGCAACCGGCGTTCCCATCGTTCCGGTGATATGAGACTGGTTGAGCTTTTGGCCCTGTGCTCCATCCCCCTGGTCTTCCCGGATGCGGATCGTCAGCGCACCGCCCTTTGGCATGGCGTCGCTGGCATTGAGAAAAAGGTTCAGGAAGACCTGCCGCAGTTGTTGACGGTCAGCATGGATCAAGGGCGTTTTGCTCGCAAATTCCTGCACGACGGTGATTTGGCGGTTGCGCAAGTGGTGTTGGATGAAGTCCAGCGTTTTGATGATTTCCTCGCGCACATCGGTGGTCGAGATGATGGACTGGCTGCGGCGGCTGAACTGCAGCAGGTTGGCCACCAGATCGCTCATGCGTTTGACCTCAGATTCGATGATCTGTAATGGTCTGGCTTTGGGATCCTCAGGCGGGAATTGCGCCAATAACATTTCGGCGCGCAGGCTCACGGTGGCCAGGGGGTTGTTAAGCTCGTGAGCGACGCTGGCGGCCAGTTCCCCCATCGTCGCCAGCCTGGCCGCCTGCCACATCTGCTGGGACATGATCTTGATCTCTTCGTTCTTCGACCTCAGCGCCTCTTCCGCCTGCTTGCGCTCGGTGATGTCCTGCGCCGTCTGGAGTATATATTTCTGCCCGCCGATGTCCACTAAATCTATGTTCACCAGGAAGACGCGCGCGACGCCGGATTTCGTTCGTAACGTGAGTTCTATGTCACGCGCCGATCCTTGTGTTTGAAGCACGGCGATGATGCGCGCTCGACTTTCAGAATCGGGATTTATGCCCAGTTCCAGGGAGGTCTTGCCTGCCGCTTCTTCCTTTGTATATCCAAATGCTCTCTCAAATGCCTCGTTGACATCTACAATGACGCCCTCGGGCAGCCTCGAAAGCGCAGCGGAAAAAGCAGCCTTTTCGAATAAGATGGAAAACTTCTGCTCGCTCTCGCGCAGCGCTTGCTCCGCCCGCTTGCGGTCGGTGATATCCAGCCCCGTGGACAGGCGATGCGGAACACCACTTAAGGAAATAGTCTCCAACGAATATATGATGTCCCGCATGCCGCCATCCCGGACACGGAACTTGACTTCGGCATTACTTACCGAACCGCCAGAACTCTCGATGGCGGCAACCAGCCTTTCACGGTCTTGCACACCCAGGATTCCCAAGTCGGTGACAGTCTTGCCGATGATTTCCTCGCGAGAATATCCTACCAGATCACAAAACGCCCGGTTCGCTTCAACATACCTTCCACCGAATGTCGTGATGACTAGCGTAAGTGGACTGGAATGGAAAGCCGCTGAGAATTTCTCTTCACTCTCTCTCAGCGCCTCTTCTGCCCGTTTACGTTGTTCCTCCTGCTCGGCGAATTCCAGCGCGAAGGCGATGTCTGCCGCCATTTCGTCGAGCAGTTTGAGTTCGTCCTCGTCGAAGAAATCGGATTCGGGGGCATACAGGTTGAGCGCGCCGCGCACCTCGCGCGCGACGATGAGCGGGAAGGCGGCTGAGGCGCGATAACCCAGCCGCAGGGCGTCGGCGCGCCAGGGCGCCATGCGCGGGTCGCTGGCGATGTCGTTCACCACGACCGGCTCGCCAGCGCGCAGGGCGGTGGCGGTGGGTCCGCGTCCGCGCTCGCTGTCGTCCAGTACGATGTTCAGTTTGTCGAGATAGCCGTCAGTCTCGCCCGCGTGTGCGGCGGGCCTCACTTGCTTTGTCTGCGGGTCGAGCAACCCGATCCACGCCATGCGGAAGCCGCCCTGCTCGACGGCGATGCGGCAAGCCGCCTCGAACAACGCCTGCGGCTCACGCACGCGCACGATGGCCTGATTGACGTCGCTCAGCAAGGCATAGGTGCGGTTAAGTTTGCGGAGGCTATCTTCGGTTGGCCGTTGTTCAGGGAGGCCGCGTGGAATGCCCGTCCTTTTGCGTCTAGAGGCGGAGGCGTTCGGCGGCTTCGAGGCGGAACGCCGGGAAGATTTGGCCAAGGCGATTGGGTTCTGCTTTTTCGCGCTCATTTAATTCCTTCCGGGAGGAGCAGGCCGGGGCATGGACAGGGCGGGCTAACCTGTAGTAGGCGGACAGGGGTGTCCGCCTTTCGCGCCAGCGGCCAGTTCAAACGGGGAAATTACGGAGTGGAACCCCATCCCCATCTTTTGTCAGTATAAGCCCATTTCCCTGAAAGGCAATGGATGTGTGTCGCATTGGAGGCGGCTTCGGACGGCAGGCTCACGGGGCTGCTTCGCGATGGCGCTGCCTTCCGTGCTGCGCGAGGTGGGGCGCGCGCCCACCCCCTTCCAGGGTGCAGCCGTCGCGTTTCTCTGGCTGAGAGGCTGTGACAAAAATCACATCGTCTTCTGACTTATGGTACTGGCGAAATTCGGCAAACGTACGGAGAATGCCTAATAGACCCAA
>DATDRS010000144.1:0-11619 GCA_035291605.1 Anaerolineales bacterium
AACCCAGGGGATGGCTTGATGGCTGGAGAACAGAAAACCGCGCGGGCGCCCGCGCGGTTTTCTATTTGTCCGGCTAAGTCTGTCTCTCGGTCAATTCAGGAGTGTCGCAATCACGAACAGCCGCCCCCAGCTCGGATTACCATTCTCTTCGATGCAAGTCTGAAAAGTAACGTGATCTTCGCCCATATAAACCATCGAGAAGACGTCCAGCGTCGTGAGCGTAGCGCCCGTCCCCAAATCCACGAAACTTGTGGTGGGGCTGTAGGGGTCCAGGGCCTGGAAACGGTAGATGCGGGTTACGCTGTAACGTTTCGTTGCGCCGTCTCCGTAAACAATCCGCACTTCCTGCCCCTCCGCCAGGTCAAAGAACTTCTCTCCAGCCAGATCATTGTGCGCCAGCAGGCCGGTGACGCCAAAAAAGGAAGCCGTCTGGAATTGAGTAGCAGCCTCCGGATCGGAGTCAATGTAGTTGGGGCTATCCGCCGGTTGTTGTTCCACGCGGAGGGCCAGCACGTCGGCGGCGTACACGCCGCGCACCACACCAGCCTGGCCGTCGGCGACTGAGGCGGCGAAGGTCTCGTAAGCGGGGGTTTTCGCCTCGCTGACTGGCGCCCCGCCGGCCGCCACGAGAGGCAGGAAGATCTGGAATTGTTTGCCGTCGGTTTTGTCCGCCGCTTCGACAGATTTGGTCGCAAATGCAAAAATGAGGAGGCCGGTCAAGACAACCAGCCATTTGGACAGATGCTGGAGCTTCATTGTCGTTACCTTTGTGACAAGAGAGCGCCAGCCATCCACCGGGGATGCAGGGGGCTCTCGTTTTCGGCGGCCTGGCAGTCATGGCCCGGGTAGGCTTTAGACCCATAGCTTTGCGTCCCCGGCTTTCGCCGGGTTTGCCATTTGTCGGTACGATGAGCTGGATTTAGTTGTTAGTCAGGGTCAGGGTGCCCCTGAGTGACTCAGCCTCAAATTGCGCTATCTCCTTGAATATCTAACTGACCGGCGTGGCGATGACAAACAACCTTCCCCACGTCGCGTCGCCATTTTTTGCGATGCAGGTCTGAAAAGTGATGTGATCCTCGCCCGTGTAGACCTGGTTGAAGACCTGAGCCGATGAAGCCATCACGCCGGTTTCGAGGTTAACCAGTTGGCTGTACGGGTTCTTCGACTCAAGCGCCTGGAAACGGTGAATCCGCGTGACGCGGTAACGCTTGAGCGCGCCGTCTCCGTAGACAATCCACACGACCTGCCCCGCGGACAGATCGAAGAACTGCGCGCCGGCCAGGTCATTGTGCGCCAGCAGGCCGATGATGCCTTTGGCCGTCGCTTGAAACTGCGTGGCAATCCCATTGCTCGCAGAAACGTAACCGGGATGATTGGCCGGTTGCTGTTTCACTGGCAGCGCCAGCACACCCGGAACGTAGACGCCCGCCACCACGCCCATCTGCTGGTTGTTGACGGAGGCGGCAAATTTCTCCAACGTAGGCAGCTTCTTGATGCCAGCCGGCGCGGCGGCCTCTGCCGGAAGAATGGCCAAGATTGCCAGTGTAAAGTTGATGAGGAGAACAAGCAGTTTAGATAGATGATTGAGCTTCATGTCAAGCTTCCTGACAAGAGCTCCGCTCATCCACGCGGGGGGCGATAGGGGCTCTCGTTTTCGGCGGCCTGGCAGTCATGGCCCGGATAGGCTTTAGACCCATAGCTTTGCGTCCCCGGCTTTCGCCGGGTTTGCCATTTATCGGTACGATGATTAAGTTGGGTTGTGATCGAACTTCGCGGTTATCTTCCTCTTGAAACACAACGAGCCTGGTTCAAAGCACCAGGCCCGCATGAAGACACACAAGATCAAATCTTTGCGTTTTCGGCGGCCTGGCAGTCATGGCCCGGATAGGCTTTAGACCCATAGCTTTGCGTCCCCGACTTTCGCCGGGTTTGCCATTTATCGAAACTTCAGGTTCTATTTCAATCTGTTGTCATTATAGATGCTTTTCTGTCTTTGTCAGTGAGACTTTAGGGGGATGAAGTTGGGAAAAGTTTGATCGCAGGCCCCATGCGAAGTCATCGGCTGCGACAGCGTGCAGAAACAGTTCACAGGGCAGCCAGGGCCTGCGTTATGACAACGAGTGCACAGGTGGTTCTGAAATCCGCACTCCTTGCTGGTCAACGAGCAATATGAACGTCCGACAATCTACATCCCCGGCCTCGAATGCCATTTTCATCGCGTGTGCAATTTCCGAATGTCCGCTGGATGAGAAAGCGACGAGCGATGGCCCCGCGCCCGAAAGCGCAACGGCATTCGCGCCAGCCCGCTGGGCTTCACGTACAGCCGCATCGTAACCAGGGATAAGCTTCTGGCGATACGGCTGGTGCAGGCGGTCAACCACAGCCCAGCGCAACAGTTCAACCTCCCCAGTCATGAGAGCCTGCACGGTGAACAGCGCCCGGCCAATGTTGAAGACCGCATCTCCCAGCGGGACCTGCGCTGGCAAAGCGGCCCGGGCTTCGGCTGTGGAGAGATGAACATCCGGGAGGACAATCACGACTGTGAGCGGCGGGATCTGGAGCGAGCGCACCAAGAGCTTTTCTTCCGCCGCGCTGACCAGAGCCAGGCCGCCGAATATCGCCGCGGCGGCGTTGTCGGGATGCCCTTCCATCTCGTAAGCCAGGCGCAGCAGGTCATCCCGGCTCAGGCCGCCCCCTACCAGCGCATTGGCTGCCGCAAGGCCGCCGACGATGGCCGCGGCCGACGACCCCATGCCAGAGCCAAGCGGGATGCCGTTAATTGCGTGGATGCGCAACCCACGGGGCCGCCGGCCGGCCCGCTCGAACACCCTCTCCGCCGCGCGCGCAATCAGGTTCGTCGCGTCGAGCGGGACGCGCCCGGCACCCTCGCCTTCGACGACGATTTCGATCCCCTGGTCAATTTCCACAAACTCAACGGTGTTCCGCAAGCCGAGCGCCAGCGCGAGGCAATCGAACCCCGCGCCGAGGTTGGCGGTGGAGGCGGGGACGGAGACGGAGGCTTTGTTCATGCGGCTGGCCTTCCCTTCAATAGATTATCCCTCCACGATCACGCGGCACGGTCCTACAACAACTTTTCAAGCGCGTCCAATTCGGCGGGGATGACGCGCGGCGCGGCGAAACGGGAGGTAATGATATCCGGGTCTTTGAGGCCGTGTCCGGTGACGACGCACACGACGGTTTGCCCGCGCACGTCCATACGGCCCGCGCGGACTTCCGCGAACAGCCCGGCGGCCCCGGCGGCCGAGGCGGGTTCGCACCACACCCCCTCGGCGGCGAGGCGTTTTTGCATCTCCAGTATCTCGTCGTCGCTCACGGCGACGATGCGCCCGCCCGATTCCTCGGCGGCGATGAGGGCTTCCTCGCCCCGGGCCGGCCGGCCGATGCGGATGGCCGTCGCCACCGTTTCCGGTTTATCAATTGGATGGCCCAGGACAAGCGGGGCCGCGCCTGCCGCCTGCACGCCGAGCAGGCGGGGCAGCGAGTCCACGCGGTTCGCGGCGCGATATTCGTGAAACCCTTTCCAGTAAGCGGTGATGTTCCCGGCGTTGCCGACAGGCAGACACAACCAGTCGGGCGCGCGGCCCAACCCGTCGCAAATTTCAAAAGCGGCGGTCTTCTGGCCCTCGAGGCGATGCGGGTTGATCGAGTTGACGAGCGCAAGGGGAGTTTGGTCGGCAATCTGGCGGACTAAGGAGAGCGCATCGTCGAAAGAGCCTTGAATCTGAACCACTTCCGCGCCAGAGGCCATGGCGCCCGCGAGTTTGCCCGCCGCCACCTTGCCCTCCGGGATCAGCACGTAACAGCGCAGCCCCGCGCGGGCCGCGTAGGCCGCCGCCGAGGCGGCCGTATTCCCGGTCGAGGCGCAGATCACCGCGCGCGCGCCCTCGGCCACGGCGATCGTCATCGCCATCGTCATGCCGCGATCTTTGAACGAGCCGGTCGGATTGAGGCCCTCAAACTTCAGATAGAGCGCGCAGCCGAGTTCCGCGCCGAGGCGCGGCGCGGGGATGAGCGGGGTGTCGCCTTCGAGCAGGGTGATTGGTGCAACGTTGGGGGGGAGGCGCAGGTAAGCGCGGTAACGAGCGATAATACCGGGATGAGGCATCAGCCGGGATCAGGGGAGCCAGATGAGCGTGTCGGAGTGGTCGCGCCACCAGCGCACCTCGGCCAGGACGTAGCGCGCATCTTCGTCTTCGGGGCACGCCGCGCGCATCTCGGTGAGCACTTCGGCGGCGTCGGCGAAGAAGCCGTGCTCGGCGTATAGTTTGACCACCCACCACTGGATGGTGTATTTGGCGCGCGGGTGCCTGGCGCATGCTTCGATATAGCGTCCCCACGCTCTTTGCAGTTCGGCGTCGCCGCCGCGCACGTAGGCGCGGCTCAGTATGCGCTCAACTTCTTCCAACTCGTCCACGGGCGGCCTCTGCTCGAAGTCGTCGCGGAGCCAGCCCCTCCAGCGCGTGAGGACGCGATAAGAAAACGCCAGCATCCGCCGGTGTTGGTGGGGGCTGGCGTCGTCTGGGTCGAACAGGCGCTGGAGTGTGAGGCGCATGTCCTCGACCAGCTCGCGCTGGAGGTAGATGCTCGTGAGTTTGAGCTGGGCGTTGACGTTGTCGGGATCGAGGGCCAGGACCTGATAACAGCGCGTCGCCGCCTCATCCCAGTCGTGGTGCATAATGAAATGGTCGGCCTGCTTGATGAGTCGGGCGATGTCATGCTGAAGCGAGTTCATATCGTCTGCGGCGAGTAACAGGTCGAGTGGATGGCAGGGGCATTATACCAGAGTCGAGACGGCTGTTCGGGGAACTTTGGGGCTACAATACTAAAGCCTATGCCGGACAACCAGCCCACTGACCTCCGCCGCCACCGCGCGATCACGGACCGCAACCTGCTGATCGGATTTTTCGCGATCCTGCTCGTCGTCGGCCTGGGGTTGATCTTCCTGTTCTACGGCGGCGGGGCCGCCATCGGCGGTCTCCTGTGCCTGGCCGTCTTCGCCGCCCTGGCCGGGCTGCTCGCGCTGGTGATGTGGGGGTTAGGGAAGTTGGGCGAGTGGCTGGACGACAGCGGATAATGAACGGATGAAATGGATTACAGGCCAGCGACCAGCGGCAGACGCGCGTTGACTACGCCCTAGCCTCTCTTGTACAATCTCTGCCAGTGGAGCAAGGCCATGGGCAAGACGGCGGCGGAGTTAACCCCGGAAGAAATCAAGAAATACGCCCGTACTGCACGGGCGCGGCTGCCGGCCCGCTGTAGACGCATGGAGGCGCGTCGAGCGAGAGCCTGGGAAGAGGCGCGTCGGGGAGCAGCCTTGTTGAAATGCACGTCCGGCGCTTCGGAAGACAATTGAGCATGCGGAGATACCACTATAATCAGGAAGGAGGTGGCGGCTGTGTCCAAACGTGAGGTAGCCACAATTGTTGAGCCTCTTGTCCGACATCAGGCTTTCCCGTCGGCTGAAGATGCTGTGCGTGAACTTGTCCTAGAGTTTATCCTTCGACAAATTGACCGCTATCGGCGTCGAATTACAAAACTAGAAAAACGCCATGGGATGTCGTTCGAGGATTTCAGCGCCTATCTTAAGGAACGTTCGGCTTTGCTCTCAAATGATCAACTCGATCCCCAGCAGAAGAGAAGAATCGCACAAGCTGTCATGCTTGAGGAAGAAGACTGGTTGGACTGGAAAATCGCCCGCGATTTTCTTGAAGGCTGGCTCAGCGTAAAAGCGGAGGCGAGGGCTTGAAGACTCTGGCCTCCCTGCTCAGCTGGACAATCAGCCAGCTACAGGCTTGGCCAAATAGCCGTGAGGTTAGAACTCTTGAAACGGAGGCTTTTGCCGAAGATCAGTTCCATTTCAAGGTTAGGACTTATTTACCGGAGCCATTCCAGTTGCAAATCCGATTTTATTACAACCGTGGTCATCTGGATTACTCCTATCAACTCTTCAATGGCGACCCGATTCTGCGTTGGGATAACAAAGAGGATGTAGGTCCCCTCTCCACGGCTCCCCACCATTTTCATAATGATAAGGATGAGATCGTTGAATCACCTTTGAACGGTGACCCATCTCACGATTGGCCGATAGTCAAGGAGGCAATAGATCAATTCCTGGATGAGCGCTCTAAATCGGAACAACCTCACAACCGATTTTCTTCCGAATTACCTAGCGAAGATAATCATCTATAGCCCATCTACTACTCCCAAGGAGGCCCCCCATGCCCAACGGATACACCGGAAACATCCTGCACGTGGATTTGACGCAAGGTGCGCTCACCGTCGAGAACCCGCCAGAGAGTTTCTACCGCAAATACCTGGGCGGCTCGGCGATGGGGATGTACTACATCCTCAAAGACATGAAGCCCGGCGCGGACCCGCTTGGCCCGGATAACGTCCTCACCCTCATGCTCTCCCCGCTCACCGGGGCCGCCATCTCCGGGCAAAGCCGCATGACGGCCAATGCCAGGTCGCCGCTCGTGGACGGCGTCGGCGATTCGCAGTGCGGCGGCTTCTTCCCCGCCGAGATGAAGTTCGCCGGGTTCGACGGGATCGTGGTCCAGGGCAAAGCCGAGAAGCCCGTGTACCTCTGGCTGAACGAGGGCAAGGCCGAGCTGCGGGACGCCTCCCGGCTGTGGGGCAGGACCACGACCGAGGTGGACGACCTCTTGAAGAAAGACCTGGGCGACGACAAGATCGAGGTCGCGCAGTGCGGCCCGGCGGGCGAGAAGCTGGCGCGGTTGGCGGCGATCATCAATATGGGCAACCGCGCCAACGGGCGCACCGGCCTGGGCGCGGTGATGGGGAGCAAGAACCTCAAGGCCGTCGTCGTACGCGGCAAGTCCAAGAAACTCAACCTGGCCGACGCGAAGGCCGTCAACGAACTGGCGAAGTCGGGCGCCGGGATCATGAATATTTCGGACAGCGCCGACCCGAACTTCAACGGCGACATGGCCGGCCTCAAAGAGCATGGCACGGCCTCCGTGCTGGGTTTCCAGAACCAAATCGGCTCCCTGCCTACGCGCAACTACAACGAGGGTTCTTTTGAGGGCTTCGAGCCGATCTCCGGCGAGGTGATGACCGAGACCATCCTCAAGGAGCGCGACACCTGCTACGCCTGCACCGTCCACTGCAAGCGCGTGGTCGAGACCGAGTTCATGGGCCGGCCGGTCGAGAAGAAACACGGCGGCCCCGAATATGAGACCCTCTCCACCTTTGGCTCGTACTGCGGCGTGAGCGACCTGAACGCCGTCTCGTACGCCAACAAGCTCTGCAACGAGTACGGGCTGGACACCATCGGCACGGGCGCGACGGTGGCCTGGGCGATGGAATGCTTCGAGAACGGCCTGCTCAGCGAGGCCGAAGTCGGCTTCCCGCTCAAGTTCGGCGACGCGGCGGCGATGACCAAGATGACCGAGCTGATCGCCAAACGCGAGGGGTTCGGGAACATCCTGGCCGAAGGCTCCCGCAAGGCCGCCGACCGCCTGGAGAAGGGCCACGACTATCTCATCACCGTGAAAGGCTCTGAGGCCCCGGCGCACATGCCGCAGGCCAAGCGGTCTCTCGGCCTGATCTACGCGGTCAACCCCTTCGGCGCGGATCACCAGTCCTCCGAGCACGATCCGATGATCGAGGAGAAGAGCACCTCCGATCTGTATATGGGACGGTTGAAGCACCTCGGCTTCGACAACCCCCTGCCGCGCAAGTCGCTGAACCAGGATAAGGTGCGCTACGCGCTGAAGACGCAGATCTTCTATTCCTTCCTCGACTCCGCCGACCTGTGCCAGTTCGTGTGGGGGCCGGCGTGGACGCTCTACGGCCCGGAGGAAACCGTGAACTTTGTCCGGGCCGTCACCGGCTGGAACGATTTCACGCTGGACGAACTGATGACCGTCGGCGAGCGGCGGCTGAACATGCTGCGCGCCTTCAACGCCCGCGAGGGCCTCACACGCCAGGCGGACAAACTGCCCAAGAAGTTCTTCAAGGCATTGGGCGGCGCGGGCAAGACCGCCGGGCGCTCGCTCGACGAGGCCGAGATGAATCAGGTGATGGACTGGTATTACGAGATGGCCGGCTGGGACAAAGCCACCGGCAACCCGACGCCGGAGACACTGAAGCGGCTGGAGTTGGAGTGGGCAACGTGAGGGGGATGGGCGCGCGCAGCAGGCGACGCCTGAAGGGCGAGCAGGCAAGCGCAGGATAAGAGAGCAAGGGCATGGCTGAGTGAGTTGTGGTCGTGCCCCTGTCTTTTGGAGTGATGAGGCGGACAGAATTTTCTCACTGAACGCGTGGGCGACCCCCGCCTGCGGGAAATGGCCCATCACGTGCTCCGCAACGGCGTCTACGCTCCCGTCTCGGTCACCCCTCTGGTGAGGGCGCTGGGGGGGCCGGCGGCCGACGTCGAAGCGATGATCCAGGCCGATCAGCTTCAGCAACAACTGGAAGCGCAAAACCTCCGCTAATAGGCGCAGTTCAGGGTGTTGCCGTGCGGGCAGTTGGCGACGTCAAACAACGCCTCAAACTTGGTGGCGACGGGGGTGTTATCCCGCAACTAATGCTGCACTTGACGCCGCGCCCCCAGGCGCATCAAAAACATGAGTACGCCGCCAACACCATCGGCAACGGGTAGGTGATGAGAGCAGGCTGGCGGGGATCGGAGACGGACTGGAACAGCGTGGAAAGCCACCAAAGAAATGTTCGACCGTCAGCAACAGGGCGTGGAGCGACACCTTTTGCTGTTCTGCTTCGGCATCGGTGAGCGTCTCCACCGCTAGAGGATTGGTTTCGGTTGAGAGCATATCCGCCATCGGCCTGCCTCCATCTCTTCACGAGATTAAGGTGTGCCACGTTTTATGGCGGGGCGGAAGTATGGCTTCCCCTAAGCGTCAAGACACTAGCCATACAAAGTGGCTAACGGTTCTGGTCGGCAAACTTCCACCAGAGATACGTCCCGATCATCCCCGCCAACCCGGTCAGAAATACAATCCAATAGCTGATCGGTTCGGTGTAGCTTTTTCCCTGTGCATATAGCATGGGTACTGCCCAGGGGAAGTATTCGCCCCACCCCGCTACTACTGCCAGGTTCGCCATGATCACCGTGAGAATCGCCATCCCCATTGGCAACAGGTATCCCCGCCCCACGCTGGCGAAGAGCGCGAATGGCACAATAACCGCAATAACCAGACAGGCTGTTATCGCCACGAGGGTACTGCCTTGGAGAATAACACTGATCGAGCCTCCCGGGAGTTGGATGATCGCACCCATGACCAAGCCGAAAATGAAAATAATTATGGTCATTGCTGCAGACCAGGCGGCCACCACGGTAAATTTCGCCAGGAGTATGCTTGAGCGTTGAACTGGCACGGCAAGCATGTCTTTCAGGGTGCCATCGGCAAATTCACGGCCAAATACCCAGCTAATGGCCAGGAGGAAAAAAAAGAAGCCGCCGGCTGCAATTATCTCGGCAAACAATACCAGATAGGATGGCCAATTTGTGGCGTAATATGCCGTTAAGTCGGCCTTGGCACTGATCAGGCCAAGCTTTCGGGAAAGCTCGGGGTTCTTAGCGAGGAAAATTAAGGAAGCAACACCCAAAGGCATGAATAGGGACCCAAGGGCGGTCCAAAGGGGCATCCTGGAGCGGAATGCTTTTCGCAACTCTATCCAAATCATATCTGAAAGGTTATTCATTTTGCAGTCCTCCGTCCATTCCAACTAACCTGAGGAAATACTGCTCCAGTTCCTCTTCCTCAATCATTAACTGAGTGGGCGGTGTCCCGGCCTTGACCAGGAGGCAGTTGATGTCATCCGGGCGTTCAACTGAAAAAGCATTTTTGAGCTCTATGGTTCCGTCTTGGAGGATTTCGGCAGGCTGCCCGGCGGCTATCAACGCTCGGTGGGCTGACTCAATGTCCCGCACCCGCAACAAAAGCCGCCTCCTTCGATTCCGCTCCAGCTCATCCATATTCAATTCCTGGAGCAGGTGCCCTTTGTGGATAATCCCTATCCGCCGGGCAAGACGTGAGACTTCAGCTAGGATGTGACTCGACATGAAGACCGTCACGCCCTGTTCGCGAGTCAGTTCTAGCAGGAGCTCGCGGATCTCGACGATTCCGGCTGGGTCCAAGCCAAGGGCTGGCTCGTCCAAAATAAGGAGCTTGGGATAATGCAGCAAGGCTTTAGCCAATCCCAGGCGCTGCGCATTACCCTGAGAAAGGGTGCCAGCCCGCCGGTTGGCGTAAGTTGCCAGCCCCAGGCGCTCGATAATTTGGCTAACAGCTTTCGGCTCGGTGCCAGGATGCAGGCGACGGGCGACCTCCAGGTTTTCGAAGACCGTCAATTCCGGATAGGCATGTGGTATCTCCACCAGATACCCCACCGATTCCCAGGGTTCCCGGTTGCCTAGACGTACCCTGGTTTGAAGCACCTTGGCATACCCGGTGGTGGGCTTGATCATCCCAAGCAGCATTCGGATGGTGGTGGTTTTCCCTGCGCCATTGAGGCCAAGAAACGCGTAAATTTCTCCCTCGGCAACCCGCAGAGAAAGGTGCTCGACGGCCCTTACGTCTCCGTAGTGTTTTCCGAGGTCCTCTGTTTCAATCGGCAAGCTCATATTAGGCTCCTGTCTTCTGAATCCGGTGCGGAGCTGATTGGTTTTGAAGCTGGATCTCGACCTCACCCAGACAGAAAGCCGCGACCAGCTCCAGAGGCAAATCGATGCTGCCGCTAAAGCTATATCGACCCAAATCGTCCTCATGCATGATGGCCAGAACGAGTGGATACAACAGGCTGATGATCTCCTCGGGCTGCGCCCGGATGGGTATTCCCGCGTTCTGGCAGCGCGTGATCAACTCTTTGAAGAACACCCGATCGCTGGCCAGGTGCTCCTGGAGTTTTTCTGCAGGGATCCTACGGAATAGCAGGTCATAATCACTGCCCGTGAAAAACTGCAAAATGGGGATCGTTTTCAAAAGGGCAAAAGCCTTCTTGAAAACGGCAAACAGGCGAGCTCGGGGCGATGGCCCTGGCAGGTCGATCGCTGCCAATATTTCCTGGCGATAGCGTTTTTCGGCCCATTCTGCGACATCCATAAAGAGCGCTTCTTTGGACTCGTAGAAAAGGTAGAACGCCCCTTTGGAGATCTTGGCCGCTTCGGCGAGTTCCTCGATATTGGTTTTTTTCAATCCGTAGGCGGAAAACTGCTTGTAGCCTTCCTTTAGGAGCCGCTTGCGGATCAATTCCTTTTCGTGTTCCGTAAATCCTTTTGGCATGACTGGCCTTCTGTGGTCGTGTGACTATATACCAATTTTAGTCATACGTAATTCTATCGCAACGTAGTTACCTGTCAAGCGAGCGCCTGTGGATCGGCCAGGAGAAGTATTTCAAGCATCGCTGGGGTGAGCGGGTTCTGCTTTGTGTTCAACCGGAGAGAGCACAACTATAGCTCTTCGCGACTTTATTCTTAAGTTCGGACTATTGCTTTATCATGCCGGCAATCAATCAAGAACTAGCGCAAGCGCTCCGAAGCGAAGTCGAAAAGCTTCGGCGCGCGCAAATCGAGGCCGTCGAGTGCCGCGCTGAGTTTGGCAAATCAGCCACGAC
>DATDRS010000145.1:0-9692 GCA_035291605.1 Anaerolineales bacterium
TGCCAGACGAAGGATGAGGGGTGAAGGCGGAAGGGGCGGAAGCAGAAGGCCGCGCCCTCCACCACCGATGAATTACGTGAGTTAGGGTCTGAAGGGGTTCCGCGCGCTGACGCTCGTCAACAGCGCGGTGCTGAGCAACACGACGGCCAGCAGCGGCACCAAGCACCCGGATTGTTCGGGGACGCTGACGTCGCAGGGGTACAATCTGATTGGGAACAATAGCGGTTGCTCCGGCTTTACGCACGGGGTGAACGGCGACCAGGTGGGGACGAGCGGCAGCCTGCTCAACCCGCAACTCGGGCCGCTGGCCAATAATGGCGGCGCGACGCTGACCCATGCCTTACTCACGCCCAGCCCGGCGATAGATAAGGGCAACCCGACCACGCCAGGGAGTGGGGGCAACGCCTGCGCCGCCGATGACCAGCGCGGCTATGCCCGCCCGATGGACGGGGACAACAACGGCAGCGCGCTGTGCGACACGGGTACTTACGAAGTTGGGGCGGCTCAGGCCACCGCCGCTCCTGCTACAACCATCACTGTGACCTACGGCCATGATGCGTTGTATCGCCTGACGAACGCGACCTATAGCACGGGCGATGTGTTCACCTACACCTACGACGCGGTCGGCAACCGCCTGACGCAAACCACGCTGACGAACACCACCGTCTACACCTACGACATTGCCAATCGTCTGACGAATGTGGGCAGCCAGGTGTACACCTGGGACAACAACGGCAACCTGCTCAGTGGTGGCGCGAGCACCTATGCCTATGATTCCGCCAACCGGCTGATCACGGTCACGCAAGGCGCGAATGTGTATGCCTTCGCCTACAACGGGCAAGGCGACCGCCTGCGGCAGACGGGCAACGGCGCTCCAAAACGAGAACTCATTAAGGACCATCCACTGCGCACTCTAGCTGTGACAGGTCCTCTGGGTCCACCAGGCGACACTTTTGCGGCTGCATCACCTCTACATCCATGCTGGAACCCACCCCGAGCGTGCTGCCATGAATGTCTATCTGTGTCCTATCCACGACGTCGGGCGGGAATTGGCGCTTCAATGCTTCCCTGACCTCCGCCTCCTCGTCGATGATCACGTCCTGGTTGACGAGCGTCACCACCTTAAGCCTCTTCCCGGCCAGGGCCTGCATCTCAGGCGGCGCATCCCTCGGCGTCTTAATTTCGAACTCGATCTGTTCCTTGGCCAACTCCTGGGTGTAGTTGGCGATCACATCCAGCTTCGTGGGACTTAGGATCACCACTACCCCGTTGAAATATTTGAGCTTTTCACCCAGGGGGGGCGGCTGGCGATCCAAGAGCTTCAGAATATCCAGACAATCCACGAAGGTGCTTTCATCAGGCCCCAAAGTGGTGTCGAAAAATGGGCCTACGCGTCCGTGTTCAGGATTGCGCAAGGACTCGCTCGCCTTCTTAAAGAACTTCACTGCTGCCCCTTGTGGGTTATGAATGACGATCTTGGTGGCGTAGTCGCCTGGCTTCACTTCTCCCAGGAAAGGCGGCGGAGTAGAGAACATCTCACCGCAGTCGAACTTCGCCACGTATTTATTAAGTGTGGCAGCTGGTTCGGGAGCTGGTTCCGGCCACTCCGGACAGTGGGTAATGGTGGCGTTCGCGTTCTGGTAGCAGAACTGCTGGGGAACCTGACCATGGCAGTCCGGGAAAACGGGAGGCAGGCAATGGACCTGGCTGTTGGTCATTCGATCCTGGAGGGGTTGTACCGGCTGGCAGATCCCTTGGGGGCAAAACTGTAACTCGGCGGAGACGTCGAAGAAGCTGGTGGCCGGGAAATCGCTCCCTGCCTGTAGGCTCTCCACTTGTCCCTGGGAAGCACTCAGCTTGCTCTCCACAATCTGCATCTCGCCCCCAACTAACTGCATCGCTACAATCTCTACCTGGATATCGGCTCTCCCGTCGTCATCGGCGTCGGCGCGGCCCTTTCTATCAATCACCGTCGGGCCGAAGAACGTCGCCCTTGTGCTATCGGGGAGGGTGAGTTCCATCCGCGAGGGAAATATGTCTGGTCCTGCGTCGGGCGGAAAACCCTGTGTGATCAAGTCCGGTTCGGCGCACCCGGGGTCAGCGACGTCTACGTGACCGTCCGCATCGTTGTCCGAACCGTCCCTACAGGGGTCGCGGGTGGGCGTCATCATGGCGAAATGCTCTGGAGTGCTGTTAGTGACCACGGGATTGGAGCCGAGGGCGTTCTCGATGTCGTTGTTGACGCGGTCGCCATCGGGGTCCAGGTTGCCATCCGCATCATTGGGGTCACAGGCATCGCCCAGGCCGTCAGCGTCGGCGTCCTCCTGGCCTGGATTGGCTACTGTGGGGCAGTTGTCTACGTGGTCGGCGATGCCGTCGCCGTCGGCGTCAGATATTGGGAGACTCTCGCGAGTACCGGCTGCGCTGCCGATCGCCCCAAGCGCCAGAGTGCCAACCCCAACCAAAACAACACTAACAAAGATAAGGCTCAATAGTTTCCTGTTCATCTCTCTGTCCTCCTCCGGGAAGAGACGGCGTCAGACCACGCCTCTAAGCTGGGATCCCCAGCGGCCTGAGAGCCAGCCCAGCGAGGGGAGCGCTTTTCCCACCGGGCGACAACAAAAAACCGGCCACGCGGCCGGTTTCGCTATTCGCTCCCTGAAGGCCTCACCGATCCTGTGGATCGGTAAGCGACCAGATCAGGCCCTCAGTTCGTCGCTCCTCACATCTCAGATTGGGTTGTCAGTTGGAATTTACGTACAACTTTTGTTGCGGCTAATGGACCCTCAAAGGGCTATGACTTCCAGCAAGGTCCCGAAACTACCAGCAGTCGTGGAGAATGTAACTATAGTCAATGAGCGAGGAATATGCTCTGAGTATACAACTGGCGGAGGGCAATTACAACATTGGGATTTTATTCACACGGTTTGTCTACCTGTCTACTGCCGCCTGCCCAATGCCCCTCGCGCTTTGACTCCAGCGGCCTCCGGGAGTATCCTAAGCCTAGTCACCGCACACCGAAAAAGGAGAAGAACTCTCATGGCTACCAAATGGGAATACTGCATCCTCACCCGCCTGAGCGCCGGGCTGGACACCAAGTGGCACGCTAACCGCGTGTTCCACCACCTCGAAACCGACCTGCCCGCCGAAGTGACCGAGGCCCAGTACAAGAAATACAACGCGCAGATTGACAAGCTGCACGCCGCGAAGGAGTACCCCATCCTGCCCGCCGTGCTTAACCTCATGGGGGCGGATGGCTGGGAGCTGATTGACGATATGAACACCGGCATGCCCGGCGGCGAGGGGCTGGTCTTCAAACGCCCGATGGCCGCGCGCCCGGCGGCGAAGAAGAAGACGGCGGGCAAGAAGCGCTGAGTCTCGCACCTGATCCAGACAGCCGCCGATTTCAGTCAATCGGCGGCTGTTTTATGTATCGGACGGGGAACTTTCCCTCTCGCCGTAAAAAGACTATCATTAGCGCCATGAACGAGCTTCACAGCCGCGTCGCGCGCCGCATGCGCTGGCTCATTTTCAACCTCCGCTGGCTCCTGCTCGCCGCCGCCGCCTTCCTCGCCTTTGTGAACATCGGCGCTGCCAGCCCCAGCGGAGCCGTGATCACCCTGGTCGGCGTCGCCATCCTCTACAACATCGGCCTGACGCTGCTGGAGTTCTTTGAATACTGGGAGCCGTGGCTGACGTGGCTCATGTTCGTGGCCGACTCCATCCTGGCCCTGGGCTTGTTCGGCCTCTCCGGCGACAGCGGCGGGCCGTTGATCTGGATCGGCCTCCTTCCGGCCACCGCGATTGCCCTGCAGATGAGCTGGCCGCTGGCCCTGACCTCCATGGCCGTCTTCACGCTGGCCCAGGCCGCGCTGCTCCTCTACCTCCACCCGAACAGTTACAGCAGCCTCGTCCCGCTCGCCATCGCCGCCGCTATCCTGTGGCCGCTCATCGTCGGCGGCTCGGTCGTCGCCGTCCGCCTGCGCGCTTTCATCGCTGCCGTGGTTCAAAAAGACATCCACACCCGGAACTGGCTGATGGATTCCCTGCGCGCCTACGCCCGGGCCATCTACGAGATGTCCTCGATGGTCTCCGCCACGCTGGATTACAACCGGGTGCTGGATGCGACCCTCAACTACGGCGCGATGGGCGTCAACCGCGGCCAGGAAGGGGACAGCGGCATGGCGGGGGCCGTCCTCACCTTCCACGAAGATCAACTGCGCGTCACCTCGGCCTGGGGGCTGCCGCCCGCCGACCACCGCGTGCTCTGCCCCGCGCGCGAGGGCGTCCTGGCCGACGTCATCCGCACCGCCGAATCCAGGGTCATCGCCGATCCGTTCCAGGACCCGGAGCTCAGCCAGTTCATCGGCTTCAGCAAGTGCCACTCGCTCATGGTCTTTCCGCTCCGCGCCGGGTTCGAGACTTACGGCGTGGTGCTATACGGACACCCGCAGCCGGAGTCTTTCACCGACGACGTGCGCGCGTTTCTGACCGCCGTCGTGAACCAGGCGGTCATCGCGCTGCAAAACGCCCAGCTCTACCGCCACCTGCGCGAAGAAAAAGAGCGGCTGGTCGAGGTCCAGGAAGAGGCGCAGAAGAAACTCGCCCGCGACCTGCACGACGGCCCCACCCAGTCCGTCGCCGCGCTCGCCATGCGCGCCAACTTCACCCGCCGCCTGCTCGACCGCGACGTGAAGGCCGCGGCCGACGAGCTGTACAAGATGGAAGACCTGGCGCGCCGGACGACCAAAGAAATCCGGCACATGCTCTTCACGCTGCGCCCGCTCGTGCTGGAGAGCCAGGGCCTCACCGCCGCGCTGCAGCAGTTGGCCGAGAAAATGCGCGAGACGCACGGCCAGAACGTCATCGTCGAGGCCGAGCCGGGCGTGGATGAAAAGCTGGAGAAGAACCAGCAGGGCGTGCTCTTCTACCTCACCGAAGAAGCCGTGGGCAATGCCCGCAAGCACGCCCAGGCCCAGCACATCTGGGTGCGGCTCAAGACCCAGCGCGACGTGCTGGCGCTCGAGGTCCAGGACGACGGCGTGGGTTTCAACGTCGGCGCGGTGAACGCCAACTACGAGAAGCGCGGCAGCCTCGGCATGGTCAACATGCGTGAGCGCGCCGAAATACTCGAAGGCGCGGTCAAGATTGATTCCGAGGAAGGCAAAGGCACGCGCATCACCGTTCTCGTCCCCCTCACCGAAGCCGCCGCCCTGCGCGTGCGCAGCTGACCGAAAGGCGCAAAGCCCCCTGAGCGGAGCGTCAACGCAGTCGAAGGGCGCGCGGAGACGAAGAACCCCCATGATCGAATGGCCCGCGCGCAGTTGGCCCCTCACCGCGCTCAGCTACATCTTTGGCCTGGCCTTTTTCTTCTGGATCGGGACTGAGGACGCGACGCTCCTCTCGGTGACGGTGCTCGGCGCGGCGCTGCCGCTGATTTTGCTGGGGCATTTTCTGACGCGCCGCTTTGGCGGCGCGCCGCTCCGCGTCCATAAAGGCGTGCTGCTCCTGACTTCGGGCGGCCTGCTGGTGGGATGCGCGGCCCCGCTGACCATCGGCATTTTCATGGCCCTCAAGGTCTCCCTGCACGCGCACGCCTATCCTGACTACCCGCCCGAAGCCGTGCTCGGCGTGATGGCGCGCACGCCGGTCTGGGCGCTGGCCGGCTTGATTCTTGGCGGAGCTGTGGCCCTCGCCGCCTACGCGCGGCGCACCCCGCTGCCTCCCACCCCCGGCCCCTCGTCGCAACCATAGCTCCCATCCAGATACACCTTACGGACGGAATACGCCTCGCGGATCACGCTTCACGCCTCGCCCCATGCCTCTCATCGCCGCCTCGCCAGCCTCATCACCATGACAAATTGGATGCCTCCCTCCACGCCGAAGCTGCTCTATACTGGAAAAGATGATCCGTAGCTTCATTGGTGTAACCCTGGCTGCCTCCCTGGTCAGCGCAACCGTTATGGGTGCTGCGCCTCTGGGCCAGGGTCAGGCCGCGCCCATCCGGTTGAAGGCGGCCATGTTCATGCCGACCCAGGGTGAGCCACCCGCACTGCCCCCGGGTCTAACCATCGCCGGTTACGCCCAGAATCAGCGCGGCTATTACCTGGTTCAATTTCGCGGCCCGGTCGAACAGGCCTGGAAGGATCAGGTGACGGCGACGGGGGCCGAACTACTTGACTACATACCGGATTTCGCCTTCAAAGTGCGTATGTTCCCAGCGCAGGCGCGTCAGGTCGAACAGTTGAGCCATGTCGCCTGGGTAGGCCTCTTCCATCCAGCCTATAAGCTCAGCCCGGATCTGGTACGCCATGGAACAGGGCTATATACCGTGCGGATTGAGCGCGGCG
Organism: Anaerolineales bacterium; assembly: GCA_035291605.1. GTDB lineage: Bacteria > Chloroflexota > Anaerolineae > Anaerolineales > UBA6663 > DATDRS01. The sequence continues at coordinate 6,351 of DATDRS010000145.1, forward strand.
CGGAGGCCGGTTTGACGGCGACGGCCATTGTGGCGGGCGGCGCCCAGGTTTTGGCGCGCGAGGGGAACATCCTGCTGGTGGCTGCCGATGCCGCTCAGCTGGACGCCGTCGCCCGCGTGCTCGACGTCGCCTGGGTCGAGAACTTCAGGCTCCGAGAGAAGCATAATGAGTATGGCGCTGGCGTGATTATGGGCGCGAACACGGCCAACGCAAACGGCTACGATGGCTCGGCCCAAATTGTGGCGGTGGCCGACACCGGCCTGGGCGGCGGCGCGACCACAACCGCCCACCCCGACATCCCCGCCAGCCGCATCACTGCGATCTACAATTGGCCCGGCGCGGCGGGGGGGTGCTTCACCAGCATCACCGATGACGGCGCTAAAGATGTAGATAGCGGTCATGGGACTCACGTGGCGCTTTCGGCGCTGAGTGATGGCGGCTCTGGAGGTGAAGGCAAAGGGACGGCGCCCGCGGCGCACCTTGTCTTTCAGGCCCTCGAGAACTACGCCCACGTGTCCGGTTTTTGCCGGGTTTTCTACGGCATAGACGATGGGTATTATCTCGTCGGTATTCCGTCCGACGTCCGCCAACTCTTCCAACAAGCGTACGATGCCGGGGCGCGCGTTCATTCGAATTCGTGGGGCAGCGATGCCGCCGGGGATTACACGCTGGACAGCGCGAATACGGACGACTTCATCTGGAATCATCGGGACATCGCCATCACCTTCTCGGCCGGAAACGCCGGCGCCGATGCGAATAGCAACGGCGTGATTGACGACGACTCGATCGGCTCCCCCGCGACGGCTAAAAACGTCATCACGGTTGGCGCATCCGAAAACGATCGCCAGGGGCGCTGGGAGTGTGACCCGTCCCTCACCTTCACCAACTGCGCTGCTCAGGGCGGTCAGAACACCCTCTTTACCTACGGCTCCGCCTGGCCGACCGATTTTCCGGCCAACCCGATTAAGGATGACCCTTCCGCCGGCAACGCCGACCAAATGGCTGCGTTCAGCAGCCGTGGCCCCACAGATGATGGCCGGATCAAGCCGGACGTCGTTGCGCCGGGGACCTGGATTCTGTCCGGTTATTCGGATTTATATCAGCAGGGGTACGATGCCTCGCCCAATCCTCAAAATAGCGCCTGGCAGTACGACGGTTGGGGGTACCCGCGCACCCGGTATTACAAGTACCTGGGCGGCACATCTATGTCGAACCCGCTGGCAGCCGGCGGCGCTGCGGTGGTGCGCGACTTTTACCAGGCGGCCTACACCCACAGTGCGAGCGCCGCGCTGGTGAAGGCCACGCTCATCAACTCGGCAGTAGACCTGCTGGATGAGAACAACGATGGGGCCAACGACAATGATTTCCCCGTCCCCAACCATCACGAGGGCTGGGGGCGAGTTGATCTGGCCGATGCCACGGACGGCAGTCACGCGTTTGTTGACCATACGCTCGGCCTGGCGACGAACAATACCGCTGCCTATCTTTTCACCGTTGATACGGGCGGATCATCCTTCAAGGTCACGCTAGTCTGGAGCGACTACCCCTCCACGGAGAGCGCGAGCGTGAACCTAGTCAATGACTTGGATTTGACGGTCACCTCGCCCAGCGGCGCGGTTTATAAGGGCAACTTTTTCAGTGGAGGTTGGTCGCAAATTGGCGGCGCGGCTGATCGTACGAACAATGTCGAGAATGTCTACCTTCAGTCGGCGGGGGCCGGTACATGGACCGTAGAAGTGCGCGGCTTCAACGTCCCAAACGGGCCGCAGCCCTTCGCTTTGGTCGTCGGCGGCGATCTCGGCGCTCACCCGACGCCGACCTCAACTCAAACGCGCACGCCCACACCTTCGGCGACGCCGAGTCCAACGCCAACAGCCACTCACACGCCGACTCCGACCGCAACCCACACCCGCACCCCCACGTCCACGCCCTCACAGACTCCTAGCCCGACGCCAACGGCCAGTCGCACACCAACTGCGACCCACACCCGGACACCCACGTTAACGCCATCGCAGACGCCCAGCCCAACGCTGACGGTCACTCATACACCCACAGCTACCACAACTCAAACACTCACACCCACCCGCACGCCCACATCTTCGGCGACGCCGAGTCCAACGCCGACAACCACCTACACACTGATACCGAGCGCAACCCACACCCGCACGCCTACGCCCTCAGAGACGTCTGGCCCGGCGCCAACCGTCACTCACACCCCGACACCCACACCCTCCCCAATGCCAACGGCCAGTGAAACGCCCACGGCAACTGTCACTCAGACTTCGACTGCCACGACCACTCAGACTCCCACACCGACGCCTTCAGGGACGCCCATCCCGACGCTGACGGCTACAGCTACCCCCACCGTATTCATACCTGTCACAGGTGGCTTCAAAGTTCATCTGCCAATCGTAATCTATCGGCATGTGGAAAACGGTGCAGCGCAGGCCGCTCAGACGGCGCAGGCCAACTGGAAGTTGGTCCTACGGCGATAGTCCGAAAACCCTGTGCTGGCAGTTACACTAAAGTGCCCCGGTGGGGGAAACCGCGCCTTGCGTTGCCGCGATTTCCCTGGCCCGCTGGCGCTAGTGGGTCGGAAGCTAAATTCTGCAACGAAATCGCACCCTTCGGCTGCGTGCCGCGCATCCTGAGCGGAGCGTCAGCGAAGTCGAAGGAGCGCGGCACTCCGCTCAGGGTGCTTTACGAATTTGTTGCAAGACTTACTTTCCAGGCCACTAGCCAGGGCGGGCAATCGCCGGAGACGGTTTCTCGATCCCCTGACGACTCGTGTGTGCACACTCACCGTCATCGCCATTGGCTGCTTACAGGAAACCGTGTAAAATAGGCCTTACACGGTTTCCTGTAAGGTGATGCCATGCCTGCCACGCCGAAAGTCAAACGCGCCAAGCGCAAACCCAAATACGGGTGGGATGCCGAAAAAGTAAAGGCCCTGCGCGAACACATGGGCCTGACCCAAACCGCGTTCGCCGAGGAACTGGGAACGCTCCAACAGACTGTGAGCGAATGGGAGCGCGGCTATCACTATCCCAAAGGCCTGTCGGTGAAAATGCTAAGCCTGGTGGCGGAGAAAGCCCACTTCAACTATGGGGAAGCGCCGTCAAAAACTGCCCCTTGACATCGTACATGAATTCATGTAAACTGTTGGCACAGTGGAGGGCGCGGCCCTCCAAAAAATTATGTCCAATACATGAATTCATGTATCGCGCAAGGAGGCGTCGATGGGCACTTATGGGCTGGAAGGCGTGCTGGCGGCGTGGAAAGCGGAAACCCTGACGACCGAGCAGGCGGTAGGGCAGACTCTGTTGCTTTTGCAGGAACTGG
>DATDRS010000146.1:0-2248 GCA_035291605.1 Anaerolineales bacterium
CCTTTACCGCGCCGATAATTCCTTATCGTGGAGCGACTCCAGGTAGCGCTCTACCGAAATCGCCGCCTGGCAGCCGTGTCCCGCGGATGAGATGGCCTGTTTATAGATCGGGTCCATGATCTCGCCGGCCGCAAACACGCCAGGGACGGAGGTCTGCATGGATTTGTCCACGATCAGGAAGCCCTGCTCGTCCATCGCCAGTCCTCCCCGGAAGAGCTGGCTGTTGGGGAAGTGACCGATGAAGACGAACACGCCGTCGGTCGGCCAGGTGGCCGTCTCCCCGGTCTTCAAATTGCGGGCCTTCACCGCCTCCACTTTGCCGTTGCCCTCGATGGAGTCGAGCACCGTGTCCCACACAAATTGAATCTTCTCGTTGGACTGGGCGCGCGCCTGGAGCAGGTCGCCGGCCCGCAGGCTGTCACGGCGATGGACGACCCTCACCCGGTTGGCGTACTTCGTCAGGAAAATGCCCTCTTGCAGCGCCGAGTCTCCGCCTCCGATCACCAGCACGTCCTTGTTGCGGAAGAAGAAACCGTCGCAGGTGGCGCAGTAGCTCACCCCCCGGCCGATGAACGCGTCCTCACCCGGGATGCCCAGCCGTCTGGCCGACGCGCCTGTGGCGATGATCACGGCTTTGGCTTCGTACGCGTTCCCGTAGGCCTTGAGCTGAAACGGCGAGCCGCGGGTGAAATCCACCTCGGTGATCTCGTCAATCTCGAACCGCGCGCCGAATTTCTCGGCCTGCGCCTTCATTTTGTCGGTCAGCTCCGGCCCGAGGATCGAGTCGAAGCCGGGGAAGTTCTCCACCTCGTTCGTGATCGCAATCTGCCCGCCGATCTGGTTGCCCGAAATGACGAGCGGGTTCAGGTTCGCGCGCGCGGCGTAAAGCGCGGCGGTCAGTCCGGCGGGGCCGGAGCCGATGATAATCACATTCTCTGTCTGCATATCTTTCTACCTCAGCGGTTCATCATCTGTCTGATCTTCTCGCGCAGGTGGGGCACGGAGCGCGCCAGCCACCACAGCGGCGCCCGGGAGGTGATGTTCCCCTCCGCATCCATGGGCGGCTTGCGGCAGGGGTTATCCGGGTTGCCCGGATCGCACTCCACCCGCGTGTGGCCGCAGTTGGGGCATTGACCTGGCGCCGTATCCGCCAGGAAACAGTTGGGGCAGATATAGAACTTAGTCACCGCGTCAGCCATGACACACCTCCAGTCTGTGAAGCAAGAGCAACAGGGGGCATTCTAAACCGGTTGGGCGCAGGGAGCAATAGGCAGCCTATTCCGGCGATTGGCAATCGAACCGGCGATTAGAAATCGCGGCAACACGCGAAGTGGGCGAAGTCGGCCTCCGCCGACTGGGCTTTTAGCCGCCGAAGGGTGGCTTGGCTTAGTGTTGGTGCAGTTTCAACTGCCGCTGTCAAGGGAAAATAGAAAAGCCCTGGGCGTTGGAGGTAGCCGCCGCAGCTCCGGCTGGAAGCGGGCGTTCAAAGCATTCTCGAAGACCTTTTGAAAATCATCCTCCTGAAACCCGAAGGTCTCCGCGAGCAGCTGGAACTCTGTCGCCAGCGAGCACTCGAACGGGCCGGGGTCGTCGGTGTTGATGCTGAAATTCAGGCCCAGCGCCCTGGCGCGATGCACCGGATGGTTTTCGATTGAGTCCACGCTTCCCGTCTTGAAATTACTCGTGGGGCACATCTCGATGTGGATTTGCTCCACCTGAAATCGCTCCACCAGCCGGGGGTCCTCGAAGAGGGCTACCCCGTGGCCGATGCGGTTGGCGAAGCCGTGTTCCAGCGCGTCCCAGACTGACTCCGGCCCGGCCCACTCGCCCGCGTGAATTTCGATGCCCACCCCGGCCTCGCGGAGCCGCGCCAGGACTTTGCTCACCGGCTTGACCGGGACCTCCGGCCAGCCGGCGAGCGCGACGCCTACGACCAGGTTCGCCTCGCGCAGGCGGATGATCCGGTCGGCCATTTGTTCGAAGAACTCGAGCGGCCGGCCGCGCCAGAGGGCGACGAGAAACTCCACCTGAATCTGCCCGCCTTCCAGTCCGGTCACGTCATCGCGGAACGCGCGGAATTTTTCGACGAGTGCGCCGTCGTCTTTTGGCAGCTCGCTCGTGCCCAGCATGATTTCGGCGTAGCGCACGTTCTGGGCTTTGAGGCGCTCGAGGTGCAGGGCGAGGATGGGCCTGAGATTTTCAGTGTTTTTCTCCAGCGGGTCGGCCACGGCGAACCATTGGGTGAACC
>DATDRS010000147.1:0-3178 GCA_035291605.1 Anaerolineales bacterium
CGCTGAGTCACTTGCGCCTCCGGCGGAAAGAGCTGCTTGGTCGCTTTATCGGCGACGACCTCCACCGCGGCGATCAACCCCTTCCCGCGCACGTGCCCGACGCCGTCGAGCGGCTCCAGCGCGCGCAGTTTTTGCAGCAGCCGCCCCCCCGCGTCCGCCGCGCGCTCCACCAGGCCCTCGTTTTGAATAATCTCGATATTCTTCAAGGCTACCGCGCAGCACGTCGGATGCCCGGAGTAGGTGTAGGCGTGCATCCAGCGCTTATTCGGCGGGACGCCATTAATGATTTCGCGGATCTTGTCGGACACGCCAACGCCGCCGAGCGGCACGTAACCGCTGGTAATGCCTTTGGCAAACTGCATGATGTCCGGCTCGACGCCGTAATGCTCCAGCCCGAACCAGCGCCCGGTGCGCCCGAAGCCGGTAATGACCTCGTCCGAAATCAGCAGGACGTCGTGCTGGTCGCAGATCTCGCGGATGCGCGGGAAGTAATCGTCCGGCGGCACGATCACGCCCCCCGCCCCCTGCACCGGCTCGGCGATGAAGGCGGCCACCGCCTCCGGCCCCTCGCGCAGGATAGCGGCCTCTAACTGGTTGGCGGCGGCCACGCCCTGGCTCACGCTCGGATCATCATTCACGAAGCGATAGGGGTCCGGCGCATCAATGTGCAGGAAGCCAGGGACGCGCGGCTCGAACATCGGCCAGAAAGACGCCAGGCCGGTGGCGCTCATCGCCGCGAGGGTCAGGCCATGATAGGCCCGTGTGCGGGAAATGATCTTCACCTTGTCAGGCTGGCCCATGGCTTTCCAGTAAAACCGCGCGGTCTTGAACGAGGTCTCGCTGGCCTCCGCCCCGCCGCTGGTGAAGAAGAAGGTATTGATGGAGGGATAGACGAGTCCGCTGAGCCGTTCGGCCAGCGCAATCGCCGGGAAGTTCGTCGAGCCGGCATACGCGGAACTGTAGGCCAGCGTGGACATTTGCTCTAACGCGGCCTGCGCCAGCTCGCGCCGCCCGTGGCCGACGTTGACGTTCCACAGCCCGGCGAGGCCGTCAATATACTCGCGGCCTTCGGCGTCTTTGATAACGGCCCCCTTCCCCTCCACCCAGATCTTCGGACGCTGGTGTGCGCTTGGATGGTGGAGCGGGTGAAGCAGGTGCGCGTGATCGGTTTCAATGCGTTCGCTGATAACAGGCATAGAACTGTCTCCTTTACTCAATCCGATGGCGTTGTTTAACCGCTGCGACAACTCTTTCCACAGCGTGACGTATGCGAACTTTATCCGCTTCGCCCAGAGGCGGGCCTTCGCGGTCCCTCAGCCAGCGGCCGCCGTATCGGGCTTGATAGGCCTCCGGCAGCTCATCCGGGAAAGCCTGGCCGGACATCACGCCGAAAGCCAGCGCCCACGCGCGAGGCACGACGCCCATATCGTAACCGCCGCCGCCAAACGCCAGCCAGCGCGGGGCGAGACCGCTCAATGCCTCAAACAACGCCAGTTGCCCGCTGGTCGTGAGGGCCAGATTCGCCAGCGGGTCACGATAATGTGTGTCCACGTCCGTTGCAAACGCTCGGGCTTGAGCGGATGACTCGGCCCGTGCCCGCGCGCCCAGACGGCCGGCGAGGCGAGAAAGACCGCGCGGCGCACGGTTCCTGCATTCACATCGCCTCCCGGAGAATCTCGGTCAAGGCTTCATCACTGAGCGGGATCGGGTTGCCCTTCATGCTGCTGGCCTTTTGGGCCTGAGCAACCACCGTCGGAAAATCCGCCTCAGTCAGGCCATATTGAGACAACGGCGGCACAGCCAGCGCGGCGCACAAATCCTGCACCCACACCACGCCGTCGGGGGCGGTGGCGTCGTCCCTGCCGGTCAGTCTCCGGGCGACCTCATCATAGCGTGCGTAGGGGCGCTCAACTGAACGCCCTGTCTCTGGCGCACGGGCTTGCAAGGCGCGCACATTGGCCTTCATCACGCTGGGCAGCAGCCGCGCACAGATCGCCCCGTGCGGCGCGGGGAACAGGCCGCCGAGCGGCCCGGCGAATCCGTGCACCGCGCCAAGTTTAGCATTCGCGAGCGCCAGCCCTCCGAAAAGACTCGCCAGCGCCATGTCTTCGCGCGCAGTGGGGTCCTTCCCGTCTTCGCAAGCCCTCTGCAGGGAACGGGCGACGCGCACGATCCCTTCCCGACACAGCGCGTCGGTCAGCGGATTGGCGCTGTTGCAGACGTAAGGCTCGATGAGTTGTGTCAGCGCATCCAGGCCGGTGCTGGCCGTGATCGAGGGAGGCAGCGAGTAAGTCAGTTCAGGATCAACAATGGCTAAACGGGGGAGCATGAGGGGGCTGCGCAGGCTGACCTTGACGCGGTGTTCAGGCGAGGCGAGGACAGCATTGCGGGTCACTTCCGAGCCGGTGCCCGCCGTGGTCGGGATGGCGATGTACGGCGCCGCCGGCCGCGCGAGCGCCTGCCCGCGGCCAATCACTTCCAGATAGTCGAGCAGGTGGCCGCCGTTGGTGAGGAGCGCCGCAATCGCCTTGCCCGAGTCCAGCACGCTCCCACCGCCGAGGCCGATCACGAGATCGCACGCCAGCTCTTTAGCGCGCTCGACGCCAGCGAGAATCGTAGCCATCGTGGGTTCACCGGCAACGGCGAAAGTCGTTGCTTCGACGCCCTGCGCTTTTAACTGCTCAAGGAGCGGCGCAGCGCGTTCGACGCTCCCACCGGTGACGACCAGCGCCCGGCGGCCCAGCGTCGCCGCCGCCAGGGCCGCCTCCTGCAGTGCGCCCGGCCCAAAGAGAATGCGCGTGGCCGTAGCGAATTCAAAGCGCATCGGGCTATCTCCCCCCTGTATCATCTGGGAAGATATTGAAGTATCTGATGTTCGTGCGCGGCTCAGCCATCATCGGCTCGACCGCGTCGCGCCACTGCTTGTAGTGCGCGGTCTCTTTGTGGCGGGCCGGGTCGTCGGGCGTGCGGTAGACCTCGACGAGGACGAATCGCGTCGGATCATCCTGCTGCTGGATCACGTCGAAGCGGGCGATGCCGGGTTCATGCACGCTGTTCCGCGCGTTTTCCACCGTGGCAGCTTTGAAAGCCTCGACCTGATCGGCTTTGACGTGGACAAAGACGTGGACGATGAACATGGATGCGCCTCCTGAAATCCTTAAGGGTTGCTATCACGATG
>DATDRS010000148.1:0-15227 GCA_035291605.1 Anaerolineales bacterium
CCGCGGTGGCGATCTTCGACCCCAGATCCGGCGGGATGGTCACGTACCACTTTTCCGGCGTCGTCGGGTCATCGGGGTCTTCAATGTCCTGCGCGCGGAAGCCAAGCTCGCCGAGATAGGTGACGCTGGAGCCGACGATCAGCGCCAGCGACAGATTGGCGCACACGTCGCCATTCATCGTCTCGCCATTCGCGCTGCCGCAGTTGTTCGTTACGGTCGGGCCGCCGAGGCCCGCGCTCAGGCCGGAGACGAAAGCGGGGATGGCGAAGGTCTCGTTGTTGGGCGTTCCGTCAATGCCGCCCTCGACCAGCGAGAAGCTGGCCCCGAGTTTGGCCGCGCCGATGCCGAAGACCTGATAACTGTCGCCGTCGTCCCAATCGTTTTCCGCGCCGCCCGCGAGCGCGCAGGCCAGCGTGGTGGCAGTGACCGCCGTGACGACGCAACTGGAACCGTCGGTAATGTTCTTGAGCAGGGAGCCGACCGGAACTGTGATGGCCGTGAAGTTATTGAGAGTGTCGGTCAGTATGCTGGAGTCGCTCGCGCCATTGTGCGCGCCGGTGGTGACGGTGATGCTCGACCCGACGGCCAGCGTCAACGGGCCGACGTTCGCGCTGAGGTTGACGTCCTGCGCCGAGACGCCCGCCTCCAGCACAACACCGCTCGTATCCACGACCACGATGTCCGTGGGGTCAAATGTGGCGGCCAGCGGGATGCCCAAATCCAGCTCGGCGTGCGCGCGATATTCGAGCACGAAGGAAGCGTTGCTCTCGAGGCCGACCAGGCCCGCCGCCCCCGAACCGAGGTCGAGCTGAAGCGGCACAGAGAGCGTCTCAACCGTCCGGTCACTTGCAGCGCACGCCCCGATGCCCGCAATGCCCAGCCCCGGTTGTGGGGATTGGCCTGCGGCTTGACCGGTCGGGATGGCTGGCGCCGAGTTCGAGGAGAAGGAAGCGACGGCGGGCAGGAACACACGGTAGCGCCCTTGTAATTGCCCCGTCCCCTGAGGCGCGCCTGACCCGGCCCCGCCGGCGCCTCCGACGGGCGGTATCCCTAAGGTTCCGCCTACCGCCGATGCGCCTTGCGCCCCGCCCGTCCCGATTGTGGTATAAGCGCCCTGCGTCGCCGGCATCGAGGTCGTCGCGCCTCCGGTGCAGACGCCGTAGCCGAGGCGGATGACCAGATCCTTGACGCCGTCAGGGGTTGTGCTGCCCGGCGCAGGCAGATCCATCAGTTGGAGCTCCAGCGCCGCTGGCGGCAGGCCTAGCTTCGATTCAATCACGGTCTCAAGTTTCTGCAATGTGCGGGGAGGCGTGACCGCCGGGAGTTCTGCGGCATGCCGGCCAGCCGTGTCGGTGAACACCAGGCCGAGGATGAAGGAGCCGAGGCCGCCCGGCACGTCCACCTGGAAAACGGCATTCTGCGTAGGCGTCATCCCCACCGTAGACGCCAGCGTCGTGTTGGCGACCGCGGTCCCGCCCTGAATGCTCCAGGCCGCGCCCGTCGCATCTTTGTCAGTCTTGGCCTGGCAGTAGATGGTCGCGTCAACCACGGCCTCGGAGAGGTCGCCGGTGGGCGGACTGGTATTGATCGTGCCGCATTGGAGGGTCGCATCCGGCACGCCCAGGCGGATCTCGTCCAGGGCCGTCTGGATGTCTTGGAACTGAGTGAGCAGGTCTTTCGGGCTGACGCCAACCAGCGGCAGGTCCGTGTCGAGCGCCCCGCCGCTCAGATCGTCCGCCAGCGAAACCAGCGTGTCGAGATTGTCGAGGATGATGCTCAGCAACGCCAGGGGATTGTCCGGATCAATGTCGAAGACCTTCAGGCTGTCGTTGAAATCGGCGGTGGGCGTGACGAGGAGACCGGAGGTAATCGGCGCGCAGCTGGCGTCGAAGACGTTCGGCCAATTCATGGCCACCCCGGCCGAGGCCAGCGGCGTGGCGGGTTCGCCGGTCGAGGCCGTGGCCTGCAGACCCGCCGACAGCCTCACATTACAGGCCGGGTCCACGATCGTCACCAGCTCGGTAATCAACTGGCGGACGCGGATGGCGTCTTGGATCGTGGAGACCCCCGCCCCAGTGTCCACCGGAATACCCGGCGCATTAATGTCCACCGCCAGCATCGGCCTAGACGCGTCGGCCCGGGCGAGCTGGAAGGCCGCGCCGGGATTCACGGCGTTTTGCGCGCCGTCGCCGACGATGCTGACATCCAGGAAGCCAAGCCGGCCCTTCAGCGCCACGGTGGCCGTGACCAGCACATCGGCCTGCAGTTCGTGTTCATTCGGGCCGGTGCGGACTTTAATGAAGAAGCGGTCCTCGTCCCCGGTCGGGAAAGCTGTTTCATCCCCCGGCGTGATGGCCGCCGGATTCTCGACCAGGATTGCGCCAAAAGTGATGTCTACCTGGACGTTGTTCGGGTCAATCGCGACGCTCGCGCCGCTGTCCGGGCTGAGGCCGATCAGGTGGGTCGTGGCGCTGATCTGGTCCCCGAAGTCCAGCTTGCCGCCTACCGGCGCCGGGTCGCTGCTCTTCACGACGTGATAGGTCAGGCTCTTGGTTCCCGAGTCGTAGTTGAGGCCGACCGAGTCCAGGTCGGCGAGGTCCAGGAGTTTATTCGCGAGTTCCTGAGCCGAACGGAAGATCGGCGAAACCGTATGGAAGCCGCCCCCTTCATCGTTGAACTGAACCTGGACCTGAGGGCGGCCAGCGGAAGTCAGCGTGAACGAGGCGTTGACCGTGGGGTTGATGCCGACCGTCGTGGTGGCCGTCGCGTTAGCGCCCACCGTCCCGTTGGCAATCGTCCAGGTCACCGAAATGGGGTTCTGCAACGTGACGGCCTGACAATACACCGTGCCGCCGGCCAACAGGTTCGAGACGTCGCCGGTGGGCAGATCGGTATCCGTGACGCCGCAGACGATGGCTGCATCTCCCTGTTGATGGAGAAATTCAATCAGGGGCTGGGCGAAGGCGAACGCGTCGCCGAATCTTTGCTGCAGGAAGGGGAGGGGCAAATCACCCGCGGCCTGCGAGGCGATCAGCCCCGCAGCGACCTGGCCGACGCCGTTGAGCATCTGCACCGGGTCCATGTTGGCGAAGTCGCCCACCGGGCCGAGGCTGGGTGTGACGGCCGGGTTGAAACCATCGGCCAGGCTGGCATCGGCGAGCGCTACTGAACCGCTCAGGACGTTCAGAGGGGCGCTCGTCTCGAAGTTCAGCGTCGCCGCCACGTCGTCGCCCGGCGCGTTGACGAATGCCACGCCGACCAGGTCCACGAGCGCCGTGCTGTTCCATTCGTCTTTGGTGATGCGCCCGTTGCTGTCCGGATCGTTAAAGGCAACCTGCAGATCGCCGTTCAGCGTCGTCGAGCCGGTCACGCTGACGTCGGCGAAGCCAACGCGGCTGTTGAAGGCCAGGATCGAGCCGCTCGCATCGAGGGTGAGGTCAATCGCCGGCTCCCCGACCACGTAGAAGGCCAGGGTGGGGTTGGCCGGGAGCTGCGTCTTATCCAGTTGGAAGGCGAGCGTCGAGGCGAGGCCCAGGTGGATCGGGAGACCCCCGCCGTTCAAGTTGACCGATTCGTTGGAGAAGACCACTGAGGGCGTGACCACGCGAGTCGCGGTCACGGTGAAGGTCACGTCAATCAGATCGGGGTTGGTATTGGGCGTCACCGAGACCGAACTAAAACCGAAATCCACGCCGCCGACGTCGCCGCCCAGGCTATCAATCGCCCCCGCCAGAGCGTCGAGGTCGTCGTGGGCTGTGGTCAATCCGCCGAAGGCGGCGCCAAACAGGTTGCCGAGGCGCAGCGCCTCATTGGCGCCGGGGCTGAGCGCCGTCAGCGGGATCGCCTCGCCCAGTTCCTCGAACGCGCCGAGCTCGTTCAGCCTCAGCCCAAAATCCTTGAGGCCGAGAGCGATCTGCTCCGCGTTGGCGTCCGCTGCCTGAGCCGTTCCATCCGGCAGGTGCAGCAACAGTAGAAGTTGGCCGAGTGCAAGGGCGATTCGAATGAAGCGTGACATCTTCTGGCTCCCGAGTGTTTAGTTTGGCTAAGACGCCGCGCTCCGGCCGGCGCGGGCGAACGAGTCGAAGCGACCTGGTCAGGCAGCCGCTGCATGTCTTGTGATGGAACAACGGCGTTAAAACAAAAACGCGCCTGTGCGTGACGACAGAATAGATCGGCGCGATTCAGATGCATCTCCTCCAAGCCGTGCGTGAGGCAACAGTGGCAATGACAGACTAACATATTCGGGTTATGCGTGTCAACAAAGTTAGAATTATTCCTGACCCGTATCCTTTGCGGTTTCTGTGCGATTGATATACTATAGACTCTCATAACCCGTTATGAGATCACTCCTCGCCCGCGCCGCGCGCCGTCTGCGTCCAGGTACGAGCGCCGGGCGCCAAGCCACTCGCCTCAGCCAACACATCCGCCGCCTGCGCTGGCAAGTACCCCTCATCGCGCTGCTGGCGGTGCTTGCCCTCCAAACCGCCAAACACTTCTGGTTCGCGCTGCCGGCAAATCTAAGCTTCGCCATCGAGCTCATCGTGTACGGCGTGGCCGGCCCAGTCGTCGCCTGGGGGGCGCTGGGTTGGATACAGCACAAGGCTAGGCTCAGTGAGGCCGCCGAAGCGGAATTGGTCCGCGCGCACGCGGAACTCACGCACCTCAATCAGCGCGTCTCCTTTCTGCTGAAAGTCAATCAGCGCCTCGGCGAGGCGGCGGACGAGGAAACCCTGGCTGCGCTCGCCCTGCAATTGCCGGGTGAGGCCGTGCCAGCAGTCGCCGGCTGCGCGTTGATCCGGTTCGACGAGCACCGCCAGCCCATGCCGGTTGAATATCGGGGCGCGCTCGACGAAACCGCCCTGACTGCCTGGCGCCGGCATCTCTCCAGTGAAGCGGTCCGGCTGCAATGCCAGGCGTGCCGGGTGCGCACGGCCCGACCCGGGCAGGCCTGCGCGGTCTACGAGCACTTGCCTCTCTCTAACACTGACCGGATGATCTGTCTGCCGCTTGAGCGCAACGGGCGGCAGTTCGCCATCCTGGGGCTGTTCCTCGCCGTGGGACAAGAACTGACCGAGGCCGAACGCGACCTACTCGAGGCGCTGACGGCCGAGATTTCCATCGCGTTCGAAAACACGCGGCTGCGCACGCAGGAACTGGTCACGTTGTATGACATCAACGAGGCGCTCCAACAGCGCCTGGATTTCGACGGGTTGATGAAAAGCATTTTGACGCGCACCATGGAAGCCAGCCACGCCGACGCAGGGCTGCTGCTGCTCCGCGAGCCGGATGGAGCGCTCAAGCCTTACGCGGCTTCGGGCGAATGGCGCGGGCCGGGCCCCCTGCCGCTCGTCGAGAGCCTGGCGTCCGGCGCGCTGCAAGAATCCAGCGGTGAGCCGGTCGTCGCCCACTTGCAGACTCAGGATCCGAATACGATTTCGGTGCTGTGCGCCCCCATGCTGGCTGACGCCGGGCCGCTGGGTGTGATCGTCCTCGGCAGCCGCCGCCGCGAGGCCTTCGTGCGCCAGCATACGCGGCTGGTCTCGGCGATTGCCGGGCAGACGGCGCTGCTGGTCGAAAACACGCGGCTGTATGCGCGTCTCGAGCACCAGGCCATCCTGGCCGAACGCGGCCGGCTGGCCCGCGAGATGCACGACGGCCTCGCCCAAACGCTGGGCTATCTCAAATTGCGCGCCGGACAAATCGCGCGCTGGCTGGAGTCCGGCCAGCTGGAGCGGGCCGGGAGCGGGCTGCGCGAACTGGCGCAGACGGCCGACGAGGCGTATCTCGATTTGCGCACAACCCTCGACGGATTGCGCCTGCCACTGGCCGCGCACGCCAGCCCGGACTTTGCGGCGCAGCTCCGCCGCCTCGCCAGCGTCTTCGAGAGCCAGAGCGGGTTGGCCGTCGAGATGTCCCTCGAGGCCGAGCCGCGGCTTTCGATCCCGGCGCAGGCTCATTTGCTCCGCATCGTCCAGGAATCGCTGGCGAACATCCGCAAACATGCGCGCGCCGACCGCATCCGGCTCAATATGACGACGATGGACGATCGGCTCTGCCTGCGGATTCAAGATGATGGTCAGGGCTTCCCGTCCGCCGCGGACCAGCCCGTCTCGCGTCATGGCTTGCAGTTGATGCGCGAACGGGCCGCCCTGCTGGGCGCAGAATTGAGTGTGACCAGCGCGCCCGGCGCAGGGACGCAAATTTGCGTGGAACTGCCGCTGGCAGCCGATAGACAATGGCAGACAGCAGATGGCGGATAGCAGATGGCAGGCGGCAAAAGCGCATCGCCATTCACCATGTCTCCCATTCGCGTTCTCATCGCCGACGATCACACGCTCTTCCGCCGCGGACTGGTGAGCCTGCTCAACGAGACAAAAGAGTTCGCGGTAGTGGGCGAGGCGAACGACGGCCCGGAGTCCGTGCGGCTGACGACCAGACTGCGCCCGGACGTCCTGCTGATGGACGTTCACATGCCGGGGGGCGGAGGCGTGGAGGCCGTCCAGCAGTTGCGCGAGGTGGCCCCAGCCGTGCCGGTGATCATGCTGACCGTTTCTGAAAGCGACGAGGATTTGCTCGGCGCGATCCGGGCCGGGGCGCGGGGCTACTTCCTCAAGAACGCCGAAACCGAGGAACTCTACGATGGGATTCGCCGGGCCGCGGCGGGCGAGGCGGTGCTCGATCCGGCGCTCGTCGAACGGCTTTTCCAGCATGCGGCCCGGTCCGGCTCGCCCGGGGCCGATACGCCGCTGAGTTTCCGTGAGACCGAGATTCTGCGCCTGGTCGCCGAGGGGTTCACCAACCGCGAAGTCGCAGCGCGGCTGAGCGTCTCCGAAAACACCGTCAAGACTCACCTCGCGCGCATCTTTGAAAAACTAGGCACTACCAGCCGGAGCGAGGCGGCCGCGCTGGCCCGCGCCCGGGGCTGGCTGCCGCTCAATTAGCCTCTGTCCCTCCGCCCGTTCAGGCCCCGACTGCGCCCGCAGTTCAATTCTGGGCGAAACGAGCATTCACCCCGCCGCGGCGGCGGGTGAACGCCTCTGCCCCAATGCCTCACCCACATTTCACCCACGCCGGGTGATAGACAGCCCGGTTTCCTTCAGTACACTCTTGAACATGGCCTGGTCCTACGCGCGCCGCCGCCAGCGCGTCCTGATTGTTTCGAGCCACCCGCTGTTCGGCCAGGGCTTGCGGAGCCTTTTGCAGGAGCGGGTGGCGCCCACCGCCGAGGTGGTCGGGCTGGCTGCGACGACCGACGAGGCGGCGAAGGCGTTGAAGGCCCTCGCGCCCGACATCGTCATCGTGGATTACGACGACCAGGCGGTAAACCGCGAGGAGTTTCTGGCCTATTTTGTGGAAAGCGCGGGACCCATGCGGGTGGTCCTGGTCTCGCTCAAAGAAACCGGCCCGGCGGTGGTCTACGACCGTCGCACGCTGGCCGTCTCTCAAGTGGAAGAATGGCTGGGAGGCATCACTGCTATGGCATATCCGTCTCATGAAGCGCCCAAAGCCGCCGCCGGCCGCGCCAACCGGCGGCACCTGGTGATCGTGGGCGTGCTGATCGTCGTCGTGACGGTCGTGGTGAGCTTGCTGCTCGATCAGATCGGCCTGCTGCCCGTGGCGGCCAGCGCGCAGGCCGGCGTCATTGACCGTCTCTTCAACCTGCACTTCAAGGTCATCTCGTTTCTGTTCGCGCTGGTCGTCGTCTTTCTGCTCTACAGCGTCGTCGTCTTCCGCCGCAAACCGGGCGACACCGAGGACGGCGACCATTTCGAGGGACACACCGGGCTGGAAATCGCCTGGACGATCCTCCCCCTCGCCACCGTGCTCTATTTCGCCTATCTCGGCGCGCAGGCGCTGGCCGACACGCGCAAGGTGGACCCGCAGGCGATGGTCGTCAACGTGACAGCCGTGCAGTGGTCGTGGAGTTATGACTATCCCGACTACGGCGTGACCTCGACCTCGCTGAACCTGCCCGTCAACAAGCAAGTCCTGCTCAAACTCACCTCCACGGATGTCATCCACTCGTTCTGGGTCCCGGAGTTCCGCGTCAAGCAGGACGCCCTGCCCGGCAAAGATCTCGTCAAAGAACTGCGCCTCACGCCGACTGTGCTTGGCGCATACAAAGTCCGCTGCGCCGAGTTGTGCGGCCGGCAGCACGCTTACATGGAAAGCCCGGTAGTTGTGATGAACCAAGCCGACTTCGACGCCTGGATCGCCAAGGAGTCCGTCGTCTCTGATAACCCCGTGGAGCGCGGCAAGAAGTGGGCGGCGCAGTTCGGCTGCGATGCCTGCCACTCGATTGACGGCAGCCTCAAAGTCGGGCCAAGTTGGAAGGGACTGTACGGCAAACAGGAAACGCTCGCCGACGGGACGACGGCGACGGCCGACGACGCTTACCTGCGCGAGTCCATCGTTGCCCCGAATGCCAAGGTGGTGCAGGGCTTCGCCGCCGGAGTCATGCCGCCGGATTTCGGCCAGCGCATGACAGAAGAGCAGATCACGGACGTGATTGAGTACATCAAGAGCCTGAAATAGCGGAAAGCAGATGGCAGATAGCAGATGGCTAAGGGCTATCGGCCATAAGCCATCCGCCATCTGCCCATCAGGAGGACGTATATGAAGATTATTCAACTGGGACTTGTGCGGGGACTGCTGGCTCAGATTCTGGGCACTGCCGTGGGCATGGGGCTGGTGACCGGCATCCGTGTGCTGGTGGGCCTCCCGGCTACACGGCCTGGGACGGGCCTGGCCGCGTGGGAGCCGCATGTCGTCGGCGGCGGCCTGGTCGGCGCCATCTTCTTCATGTTCGGCGTCGGCGTGCTCAGCGACTGGCTCAAGTGGGCGAGAGGCGAGGCGACGCCTGAGCATCACGGGGACGACCCCCGGGGTTGGGAGAAATATTTCGGGGTCTCGCTCGACCACAAAATCATCGGCATCCAGTACGGCGCGACCTCGGTCGCCCTGCTGATCGTCGCCGGCTTGTTCGCCCTCACTTTTCGCACCGAGCTGGCCGCGTCGGGCATGCAGTTCCTCTCCACCGAACTGTACAACACGCTGATGGGCCTGCACGGCATCGTGATGATCGCCGCGATCCTGACGGGCGTGGGCGCGATGACCAACTACCTGGTGCCGCTCATGATCGGCGCGCAGGACATGGCCTTTCCGCGCCTCAACGCCTTTTCCTACTGGATCAACGTGCCCGGCGCGCTCCTCGTCGTCAGCAGCCTGTTCCTCGGCGGCTTCGACACCGGCTGGACCGGCTACCCGCCGCTGAGCGCGCGCGCGCCGCTGGGCATGCAGATGTTCTTCTGGGGCGTGTACCTCATCGGCCTGTCGTCCATCTTCGGATCGCTCAACCTGATCGTGACCGTGCTGCGCATGCGCGCCAGAGGCATGACCATGTGGCGCATGCCGATCTTCGTGTGGGCGGCCTTCGCGACGGCGCTCATCCAGCTGACGGCCACGCAGTTCATCGGCCTCTCGTTCCAGATGGTGTCGTTCCAGCGCCTGTTCGGCATGGGCTTCTTCGACCCGGCCAAGGGCGGCAACCCGATCCTGTTCCAGCATCTGTTCTGGTTCTACTCGCACCCGGCGGTGTACGTGTTCATCCTGCCGGGGCTGGGCATCATCAGCGAGCTGCTGCCCGTGTTCTCGCGCAAGCCGCTGTTCGGCTACCGGTGGATCGCCATGTCGTCGCTGGGCATCGCGGCGGTGGGCTTCCTCGTGTGGGCGCACCACATGTTCACCTCCGGCATGGAGGAATACCTGCGCGTGCCGTTCATGTACAGCACATTGCTCGTGGCCGTGCCCACCGGCGTGAAGTTCTTCTCGTGGCTGGGCACCGTGTGGCGCGGCAAACTGGAGTTCCCCACGCCGATGCTGTTCACCATCGGGGCGATCATCGTGTTTCTCTTCGGCGGGCTGACCGGGCCGCCCAACGGCACCGTGGCGACCGACCTGCACCTGCACGACACCTACTGGGTCGTCGGCCACTTCCACAACACGATGTTCGGCGGGTTTGTCTATCCGTTCTTCGCCGCGATCTACTATTGGTACCCGAAGATGACGGGCCGCCGCCTGAACGAGACGTTGGGCAAGCTGCACTTCTGGCTGATGACGCCCTCGTTCTGGGTGGTGACGTTCGGGATGATGCGGGTGGGCCTGCTGGGCATGCGCCGACGCATCGCGGACTACGACCCGGCCCTGGGCTTCGACACAACGCATCTGGTCATCACCATCGCCGCCTTTCTGATTGCGACCTCGGTGTTGATCTTCTTGATCAACATGATCTGGAGTGCGCGGCGGGGCGAGGCGGCGGCCGGGAACGTATGGCGCTCGCGCTCGCCCGAGTGGCAGATCCCCTCGCCCGCCCCGGCGCACAACTACGACCGGCCGTTCGAGGTCGTGGGCGAGCCGTACGATTACGGCCTCCCCGGCTCGGTGTACGTGAACATGCATCCGGCGAGCGCGGGAGACTGATCCATGTCACCCCTCCTGCTCCCCGTTCCCCTGCCGCCTCGCATCCGGGCCGGGGAGCAAGGGAGCAGGGGAGTGAGGGAGATTTCAGAATGAAAAAAGACGAAGAACTGCTCTACGGCGTAATCATCTTCATCGTCCTCGCGGTGTTGACCGGCGCGGAATATTGGATGGCGGTCGCCACCCGCCTGTGGGCCGCGCTGTCCGCCATCGCGCTGCTCAAGGCCAGCCTGGTCCTGCAATACTACATGCACCTCTCGCGGGTCACCTCGGGCGACGGAGGCCACTAATGGCGGCTCACACTGCGGCTGCGCCTCACGCCGATTACCATTCCAAACTTGGCAATAACCGCCTGGGGCTGTGGCTGTTCATCCTGTCGGATTCCTTCGTGTTCATCGGGCTGTTCGTCACGCGGTTTTACCTGCTGGGCGGGCACCGGCCCGAACTCAACCAGATACTGGGCCTGATCGTCACGTCGGTCCTGCTCATCAGCAGTTTTTTCATGAACCGCGCCGAGGTCTCCATCGCGCACGGCGACCGCAAAGGCTTCCTGAACAGCACGCTCATCACCATGCTCCTCGGCCTCACCTTCCTGGTCGGCGTCGTGGGCGTCGAGTGGCCGCTGGCCGGGCAGCACTTCGGCCCGGACACCGGCCCGGAAGGCGCGGTGTTCTTCATGATGACCGGGATGCACGCCTTCCACGTCCTCACGGGCGTGCTCTTCCTCAGCATCGTGTATCGCAATGGCCGGAAGGGTCTGTATTCCGCCGAGCGGCACTGGGCGGTGGAGGCCTGCACGAATTACTGGCACTTCGTGGACGTGGTGTGGATTTTCTTCTACCCGGCGTTGTATCTGATCGGGACCGTGGCTGCTGGCTGATATTGACAGAATGAAGTCCAAGTTCGTCTTGCTGAGCATCGGCCTGACCGTCGGCGTCACACTGATCGGGGCCGGGACACTGTGGTTCTCCCGGCCTTACACCTTTAATGGCTCGGTGATTGAGCCGCCCATCGCCGCCGCCGATTTCAGGCTCAGGGATCAAAACGACCGGCCTTTTCGCCTGAGCGATCAGGGCGGAAAAATTGTCTTGATGTTTTTCGGTTATACTTCCTGCCCGGATGCGTGCCCGGCGACGCTGGCGCAGTTCAGGCAAGTCCGCGCGGATTTGGGGCGCGAGGCCGACCGGGTGCGCTTCGTCCTGGTGACGGTTGACCCGGAGCGCGACACGGCCGAGCGGCTGCGCGAATATCTGGCCGGTTTCGACCCCGCTTTCATTGGGCTGACCGGCTCGCCCGCCGATATGGAAAGCGTGTGGCAGAGTTACGGGGTATACCGCGAAAAACGCCCGCTGGAGGCGGCGAGCCAGGCGGGCGGCCACGGCCACGCGGGCGAAAACTACACGGTTGACCACCCCACGCGCATTTACGCCGTGGACACGCGGGGCAATCTCCGGCTGACCTACAGCGCCGAGGCTCGCGCCGCAGAGATCGCCCGCGACGTGCAACAATTGCTCCGGGGCGGCAATTAGATGAAAGCCTTTCTCAACACCGTCGGCGGGCGCCTCACGTTCTCGCTCCTGCTGGGCCTGGCGCTGGCATGGGCGATGAGCGAGGGCGCGTTCCTGATCCTCAAGGACAAGAGTGATCACGCGCCGCAGCGGATTGAGCTGGTCATCCCGGCGGGCACGGCCGAGCGCGTGGCGCGGGGCCAGGCCTCACCCTCGATCCCCTCCGAGCTCGTCTTCGTCGTCGGCGACACGCTGGTGGTGAAGAACGAGGACACGGTCAGCCACCAACTCGGGCCGGTATGGGCGCCGCCGGGCGCCTCCGCCAGCCTGACGCTCGATCAGGCGAACAAGTTCGCTTTCGCCTGCACCTTCCAGCCCAGCCGGTATCTCGACCTCGACGTGCGACCGCGCGTGACGACGGCGACCCGCCTCACGGCGATTGCCTTCGCCGGCCCGCCCATGGCCGTCCTGATTTTCCTATACGGTCTTGTGCTTCGGCCCTTGCATCTAAACCCATCGCAATCAATTGTCAATTTCTGATTGTTGATTGCTGATTGCAGTCAATCACCAATCAGAAATCATCCATCAGCAATTACCTTTTTATGCTCAGACTTCTCTTCAGTCGTCAGTGGTGGTGGACCACCCTCTTAGTGATTGCCGCCGTCGGCGTGATGGCCCGCCTGGGCGTGTGGCAGCTCGACCGGCTGGCCGGGCGCCGCGCGTTCAACGCGCGTGTGACCGGACAACAGGCGCAGCCGCCCCTCGTCCTGAGCGGCGCGGCGCTCGACGCCGACCTGTCCGCGATGGAATATCGCGCGGTGACAGTCGTCGGCCAGTACGACCACGCACAACAGGTCGCGCTGCGCAACCAGGCCTGGGATGACGGGCAGGCCACGGCGCGCGTGGGCGTTCATCTGCTCACGCCGCTCGTCATCGCCGGGAGCGACCGCGCCGTGCTCGTGGATCGGGGGTGGATCCCCCAGGCGAGCGCCGCGCCCGAACAATGGCGTCAGTTCGACGAGCCGGAGACGGTTGAGGTCCGGGGCGTCATCCGCCGCTCGCAGGACCGCCCGGATTTCGGCGGCGTGCCCGACCCGGCCGGGCATCTGCTGGCCTGGAACCTGGTGAGCGTGGAACGCATTGACGAGCAGGTTTCCTACGCCCTGCTGCCGATGTACATTCAACAATCACCTGACCTCACGTGGACGGGGCTGCCCTACCGCATAACGCCGAAACTTGATTTGAGCGAAGGCTCCCACCTGGGGTATGCTGTCCAGTGGTTCTCGTTCGCCGTCCTGCTGGGGGTCGGATATCCATTCTACGTGCGCAGCAGCACACAGCGCGCACTCGCCAGACAGGCTTCGCGCGTCAGTCTGTCGCATTAGGCTGCTCACACGACAAGCGTAAAGACTTGCCATGACAACTTCAATCGAAACCCGCCCCGCCGAAATCCTCGCGCCGCGCCCCACCCCGGCGGCGAACGCCGCCGCGCTGATCGGGATGCTGGCCGTGCTGTTCAAGGTGAGGATCGTGGCGCTGCTGCTGCTCGCCGGGACGGGCGGTGCGTTCCTCGCGGCGGGCGGCTGGCCCGGCTTCGGCCCGTTGGCGCTGATGACGCTGACGGGCGGCGTGGCGGCGATGGGCGCGTCCGCGCTCAATCAATACCTCGAGCAGTCCGAAGACGCCGCGATGCTCCGCACCCGGCGCCGCCCGCTCGTCACCGGCGCGATCTCCCGCCCGGCGTGGATTCCGGCGGTCGCGCTCGCGATGATCTTCCTCCCCTCGCTGGCCGTGCTGCCCTTCAACCCCGCGCTCGCCGTGTTTTCCATCGGCGGGGCGATGATTTACGCGGGCGTGTACACCGTCTGGCTCAAGCCGCGCACGGTGTTGAACATCGTCGTCGGCGGGTTGGCCGGGACGTGCGCGGTGCTGTGCGGCGGCGCGGCCGTTGACTCTGCGGCTCAGGGATGGGCGCATCCGGGCGTGATCACGCTCGGCCTGCTCGTGTTCCTGTGGACGCCGACGCACTTCTGGAGCCTTGCCATCATGTGCCGCGAGGACTATGCGCGGGTGGGCGTGCCGATGCTCCCGGCGCGGGTCTCGCTCCGCCAGTCGGCGTTCTGGGTGACGGTGCACGCCCTCGCGACCGGCTTCGCCGCGCTCGCGCTCGGCGCGGCCCCCGGGCTCGGCTGGCTGTACCTGCTCCCGGTCACGCTGCTCACCGCCGATCTGGTGCGGCGGTGCGCCTTGTTGATGCGCGAGCCAACTCCTGCGCGCGCCCGGTCGCTGTTCCTGGCCTCCAACACCTACCTGGCGTTTGTGTTGTTGATGATTTGCCTGGACACAATCATTTGATTCCGGAGAACTCATGTTCGCCTCGACTACTTCCCTCCACCCCCTCGTCCAAGCCATTGTGCGGCGCAATATCAGCTACGCGACCCTGAGCCTGACGGCCTTGCTCAGCGTGCTGGCGCTGATGACCGTCGGGAGCATCGTGCGCGTCACCGGCAACGGCCTCGGCTGCCCGGACTGGCCGCTGTGCTACGGGCAGGTCGTGCCGCCGCTGAAACTCTCGGCCTGGGTTGAGTTCTCGCACCGGTTCATCGGCGCGCTCACGAGCGCGCAGATCGTCGGGATGGGCGTGCTGGCCTGGCGGCAGCGCCGCCGCGAAGCCTGGGTCTTCGGCCCGACGATGCTGGCGATTGGCCTGCTGGTCGTGCAGGTGAGCCTGGGCGGCATCCACGTCCTGTTTGAGCTTCCCCCCTCCAGCGGCTGGATGCACACGGGCGTGGCGATGGCGATTGCGGGCGTGGTCGCCTCGCAGGTCGCCCTCACTCACCCGGCGGCGCAGGCCCTTTCGGCGCGGGCCGCCGCGGTCGTTCAACGCGACCGGGGCCTGCCCATCGCCGTCGGGACGACCGCCGCCGTGACCTATCTGCTGATCCTCACCGGTTCATACGTCACGCGCAGCGGCGCGTCGCTGGCCTGCCCGGCCTTCCCCCACTGCGGCGCGGAGGCGACCGAGCTCATCTTCCCGCAGCTCGTGAAAATCCAGATGCTGCACCGGTTCACGGCGTTCGGCGTCGCGCTCACCGCGTGCCTCACGCTGTGGCGTCTGATACAGGCCGGGCGCGGAGAGTCGGGCTTCCGCGCCGCGACTCTGGCCCTGACGATCCTGATCGCCATCCAGTTCGGCCTCGGCATCAGCAACGTCCTGCTCCGCCTCCCCCCGTGGTCGCGCAC
>DATDRS010000149.1:0-5780 GCA_035291605.1 Anaerolineales bacterium
GAGGTTGGGCGGCGTCTTCTGGTAATCAATCTGGATATTATAGAAACGCTGATCCACAAAGCGCTGCAACCGGCGGCGGGCGGGCTGGAAGATTATTCCAAACGCCCCCGCGGACACGGCCACCGCGACCAGCGGCCCGCCCGCGAAATTCTGAAAGGCCTGCGAGATCGCCATCAGGCTGACGCCGAAGAGGGCGGACAGCAGAACAGTGAGCGCGCCGTAGACCAGCGAGCGGTTAATGAGCAGATCAATGTCATACAGGCGGTACTTGAGAATGGCGATGCCTACGGCAATGGGCAGGGCAACGAGGACAGGGACCTCCGCCACTTCCACAGCGCGTTGGTATTGAGGCAGGAGGATTGCGATGGGTACGGCGACGATGGTGAAGAGGATGAGGAGGGCGGCCGCGTAGGCGACCCACTTGAGTTGCTGTCGTTCCTCCCCCCCCGCACGGCGGAAGCGCAGGATCAGGGAAATTGCGGAGGCTCCCACCGCTGCCAGAATGAGAACGCCGACGATAATCTGCACCCACAGACCAGCAGCACCCTCGATGCCAAGCGGGTTATGGATGGATGGAATAAGCCTAAAGGGGCCTGGTTGGAGCGCTGCCGTAATGGTCGCCAACCCCGTTGCTCCAATGGCGAGCCACATCACGGGCCGCCAGCGCTGAGATAGCAACCGACCATTGGGGAAAAGCAAGAGCGTGAACGTAAACATGAGGGAGAAGCTAAAACTGCTGGCCCACAGCCTAATCCACGCCATCATCACACCGCCTGAGAGCGCGCCCGGCTTGGTGACGAGCGCGTAGACCGCGTATTGCTCTGCGAAGTCAGACAGTGCGATCAGGAGTCCTCCAGCCCCGAAAATCCAGCCGACGGGATTCTCAGGGCGGCGCGAGGCAATCAGCGCCCCCACCGTCGCAAACGCCAAGGATAGGACTTTGAAGAGGTTGCCTAAAAACGAGGCGGGATCGTTCAGGTACTGAAGAAGCAATCGGAGCGCGACGAGCGCTACGGAGAGCGCCCACAGGGACCAGGCAAGCCGGGCGAGGAGGAGCGCACGGCCTTGCAGGCGGGTGCTGGCCTCAGGCTGTAAGTCAGCGCTCATGGCGGTCTCTAAGAAAGTGTCCTCAAACTCGCTCAAAGTCCGCGTCCTCGCGGACGTTCCCCGCCGCGAGGACGCGGCTGGGGAGCGTTTGAGGACACTCTCTAAGGGGCGAGGAAAGACAGAAGCCGAATCTTGTCGAATTCACGCTCATTATAGCCTTTGGACAATGCAAGTTCAACAGGCGACAGTCAGAACTTGGCTTTGCCACCGTGACCTTCAATATGAACATGGGGCGGCTCACCCAAGTCGAGACTCCAAAAGAAGAAACGGAATCCGCACTGGCGACGCCCGCAGTCTGCGAGACAAAATGGGGCTTGACGGGTCAAGGTTTTCTGACGTATATTGAGGGTACTGAAAAATCAGTTTTTTCGATTTTCCCGCCCACCGAAAAGTCGCCGCATGGCGACCTGCCCAGACAAGCACTGGGACTAGGTGGGCGGGTTTGTTTGTGGCGGACGGTACTCCCAAGCAAGCATCTTGCCTCTCCGACTTCGTCGCCTGCGCCAAAAATGTAGGCCATCCGCTACTTCACCGTAATCGTCACCTTCTCGCTGTCCGTGTAATTCCCCGCCGCGTCGTAGGCGCGGACCCAGAGCGTGTGCGTCCCCCGCGCCGTGCTCGTGATTTTCCAGCGCGTGGAGTACGGCGGCACGGTGGCCGATTCGGTTGAGGCGCCGTCAATGAAGAACGCCACGCGCGCGATGGAGAGATTGTCCTGCACTTGCGGCTGGATGATGACTGACTCATCCCTGCCCACCTCAAATTCTTCGTTGGGCGCGGGGGCGAGCAAATTTACTGTCGGCGGCTGGTTATCTACGGTGACTTGAATCGTCGAAGTGTCAAATTGAAACGGGCCGCCCTCCGGGTCGTTCTTCACGACGACAAGTTGCAGCGAGTACAGGCCGTCCAACCCGGCGGTGTTCCAGGTTTGCAGCGGCCCGTTCTCGATCTGCTCGCCCCGATCACCTTCAATCTGCGTCCACGTTTGTGGGTATAACCCCGGCCCATATTGCACGCGAAAGAAGGCGTAGTTGTCGCCCTTGGCCGTGCCGGTGATTTCGACGACGCCGTGAAGGTACGCAAAGGGCTGCGGCGAGAGGATGGCCGCGTTGCCCACCGGCAGGCATGAACTGCCGATGGGGTCGTACTCGCTCGGCGGCTGGGGCAGGTTGACATCGCGCACCCAGTCGGCGGCCTCGGCCGGGAGAATCTCGTACACGCGCTCTTCCACCAGTTCAGGCGGGGTACAGACGGTGGCGCGTTTGCCCGTTTCCCGGTTGACGGCGACCGTCTGCCAGATGTTGTCGGGCGTGGTCGGCTCGGTCCCACGGATGAACACTTCCTCACGGGTGCGCTGGCAATGCGAGGTCGGCAGCAACCCGGAGGGGTCGCAGACTTTGCCAGTGAGGATGCCGGGGGGCGCCGGCCATCCCTCCGGGGGCAGGTCGCGCGCGCGCGCGGCGTAGGTCATCACCGCGCGCCAGATGGGCGCGGCCCCGGTGAGGCCGGTCACCGCTTTCATCGGCGAGTTGTCCGAGTTCCCCACCCACACGCCGAGCGCCAGTTGCGGCACGTAGCCCATCGTCCAGTTGTCGCGGAAGTCGTCGGTCGTGCCGGTTTTCGCGGCGGCGGGGCGGTCTTCGAGCTCAAGCGGGTTGCCGCGCCCGAAGGCGGCCAGGCGCGCCTCGTTGTCGGAGAGCACGTTGTTGATGAGGTAGGCGAGGTCGGGGCTGAGGATGGGCTGCGTCTGCGGCGTGTCGAACTGATACAGGATCTGTCCGTCCCGGTTCTCGACGCGCAGGATGCTCGCCGGGTCGAGCGTACGGTAGCCGGGGCGCTGGTCCTCCGGCGGCACGGGCTGACCGGCCATCACGCCCCTGTTGGCGAGCACGCCGTAGGCGTAGGTGTGGTCGAGCAGTGTGACTTCGCCGCCGCCGAGCGTGAGCGCTGGGCCGTACTGGCCGAGTTCGAGGCTGTTGATGCCGAGGCGGTGCGCGAGGCGAATCACGTTGTCCACGCCGACGAGATTGATGGCCTGCACCGCCGGGATGTTGTAACTGCGCGCGAGCGCGACGCGCATGCTCACCGGGCCGTGAAATTTGCGGTCGTAGTTTTCGGGCGCGTAGGTCGCGCCGTCCGGCAGGGGAAACTGCGCAGCGCTTTGCGTGTCGAGCAGCATCGTCGCGGGCGTGTAGCCCTTGCTGAACGCGGTGAGATAGGTGTAGGGCTTGAATGACGATCCCGGCTGGCGCAGCCCATCTAACGCGACGTTGAAGCTGCCGGAAATGTCCGGGTTCCAGTAATCCACCGAACCGACCAGCGCCAGGATTTCGCCGGTTTGAGGGCGGATGGCGACGACGGAGGCGTTTGTCACATGATGGTCCTGGCCCGCGTCGGATTCGCGCAAGGGCAGGAGGTAGGCGGCCGCCACGCAGCCCTCACCCCCGGCCCTTCCCCCGCCGGGAGAGGGGAGCAGCTCTGGAGGTATGACGATATTCGGGTCGCCGCCGCTCAACCGCTTGACCTGCGTCCGGGCCACGCACTCCGCCTGGCCCTGCAAATCCAGGTCGAGCGTCGTGATCACCTTCAACCCGCCCCGGTTCACCAGATCCTCGCCGAACATTTCCACCAGTTGCTGACGCACGTAGATCGAAAAGTGCGGCGCGAGGATGTTGAAGCGCTTGACGGGCAGCTGGATGGTCAGCGGCTCTTTCTTCGCGGCCTCGGCCTGCGCCGGCGTGATCAGGCCCTCGCGCGCCATCACGTCGAGCACCACGCTTTGCCTGGCTCTGGCTTCGTCCGGCGCGTCAATCGGGTTGAGGCCCGGCGCGTTGGGGATGGCGGCGAGCAGCGCGGCTTCGGCGAGCGTGAGCCGGTCGGCGTGCTTGCCGAAGTAGACGAGCGCGCCCGCGTCCACGCCGTAGGCCAGGTTGCCGTAGAAATTGGTGTTGAGATACCACTCCAGGATTTGTTCTTTGGAGTAGCGGCGCGTGATCTCGGCGGCGAGCAGGATTTCGCGCACCTTGCGCGCATAGCTGCGCTCGGCGCGCTGCTCGATGGGGATGAGCGTGTTTTTCACCAATTGCTGGGTGATGGAACTGCCGCCCTGAATGGGCTGCCCCTGAAGATTGGAGATGAGCGCCCGCGCGATGCCGAGCAAATCGTAGCCGGGGTTGGTGAAGAAGGTCTTGTCTTCAATCGCCACCGTCGCGCTGACGACGTGGGAGGGGAGCGCATTGTAGCCGATGTACTGCCGGTCGCCGCCGCGCGGGTCAATCACCTCGTAGATGAGGCGCTCTCCGGTGCGGTCGTAGATGCGCGTGGTCTGGAAGAACTCGCCGTTCTCGGAACTGAACGCGGCCTGCAGCGCTTCGGCGGAGGGCAGATCGCGCGTGAAGTAGGCGTACGCGATGGCCAGCGCGCCGACGACGGCGATGAGGAACAGAACTACTGCGGCGGCTGTCGCCGTCCCCGCGCCCACGGCGATGCGCCACGCCCGGCGCGTCCCTTTGCGGGCCTGCTCGCGGCGCTGCTGACGCTGGCGGATGATGGAGGTCGTAGAAGGCATAGGTCAACAGATGGGGGGTAATTATTCCACCTGACGGTTACTTAGGCAACAGGTTGTCTGTGCTCAATTCAAAGCTGTTGCTCACGCCGTTGACGGTCACAAGGTATACGCCGGCCTTCAGGCCAACTACGTCGAGAGCGACGTTTTCTTCAAACGGGACAAGCGCCAGCGTGCAGACGGCGTCTGCTGGGCGCGTGGTAGTGATTTTGATCTCGAAGGTGTTCTCCTGGCGCGCCTGGATGATCTGGTCAATCTTCGTGCAACCGTCGGGCAAATTGCCCTTTGCCACGACGCGCACTTGCACCGGGAACGATTCCAGCATCATTATTTCGACGCTCTCGACCAGCGCCAGGCCGGAGATGACTCCGCCCGACCGGGGCTTGGGGGTGGCGGCAGGCTGGACCACGCTCACAGTGCAAGCGCTGAAGAGCAGACTCAGAGCGACGAGCAGAAGAATCATTGACTTACAGAATATATAGCCATTCGCTATGGAACGCCGCCATTTATAAGAAAAATCGTATTGACATAATTTTCACAGGCAGATATAATTATGACAAAAGAGTAGGTGGTTCTCACGGTTGGATAAGTACTGGTGAAATGGTGAAAGGAGGTGTCCTGTGACGACAAGGCTAAGTTCACCTGATCAGGCGCGGCCCCAGATCAGGATGACTGAATGGCTCGGCCAATCGTGGTTATCTGTGTCGCGTGACGTGAACATCAATCGCGGCTGGATGTTCGGCGCGCTCCTGATTGCCGGTTTGGCGGCCTTTGAGCTCTTCAATTTTAGCACGACCGAGTTCGCGCTCGCCGACCTGATCGGCGATGTCCGCTTGCTCGGCTTGGGGTGGGCTACGCTGCTGGCTTTCGCCTTCTGCGTGATTGACTTTGCCGGACTGGCGCGCCTGTTCACGCCGTACCCCCAGCAGGCGCGCGCCGAGGTCTGGTACCTGACCGGTGCGTGGTTCCTGGGGGCGGCGGCGAACGCGGTGATGACGTGGTGGGCAATTTCGATCATGATGCTAGAGCAGGTGAGCCGCGCCTCACTCGTGAGCCGGGAGGAACTGCTGACCTACGTGCCAG
Source organism: Anaerolineales bacterium (assembly GCA_035291605.1). Taxonomy (GTDB): domain Bacteria; phylum Chloroflexota; class Anaerolineae; order Anaerolineales; family UBA6663; genus DATDRS01. The sequence continues at coordinate 5,756 of DATDRS010000149.1, forward strand.
TGTTCATTGCCGGCGTCGTGTGGGT
>DATDRS010000150.1:0-20485 GCA_035291605.1 Anaerolineales bacterium
CCTCGATAAAAATTCTCCGCGGCGACGAAGAGGATGATCAGCGCGATGATGCCGCCGCCCAGTTCGCGCGGGATGTGCACGCTGGTCTGCAGGCCGATCTGCGCGCCGAGGCGCACGCCCGCGAACAGGATGGCGACGAGCACGACGCCCAGCGGGTGCGCCCGGCCCAGGATCGCCACCAACAGGCCGTCGAAGCCCAGGCCGGTGGAGAAGCCTTGCAGCAGGCGGCGGTGCACGCCCAGGATTTCAATCGCCCCGGCCATCCCGGCCAGCGCGCCAGAAATGAACATGCCCCGGATAGCCGCGCTGTCGCTGCGGATGCCGCCGTACCGGGCGAAGAGCGGCGCCTGTCCGGCCATCCGTTGTTCGTAACCTGGCGTCGAGCGCCACAGGTACAGGTACACCAGCAGCGCCGCCAGCAGCGCGAGGATGAACCCTACGCCCCACTTGGAACCCTGAAAGAACACTGGCAGGCGTGCGGTCTCGTCAATCAGCGGCGAATGCGCGGTCGTGCCGGTATCCGCGCGGAGGGGGAAGTTCACGATGTACGTCATGAACAGGTTGGCGATGTTGTTCATGATGATCGTCGTGATGACTTCGTTCACCCCCAGCCGCACCTTGAGCACGCCTGGGATCCAGCCGTAGATTCCCGCGGCCAGCATGGAGGCCGCAATCACAAATGCGGGGTGAATCACAGGCGGCAGGTGGATGGCAAACCCCAGCCAAGCGGCCATCGTCGCGCCGATGAGGAACTGCCCCTCCTGCCCGATGTTGAACATGCCGGAGCGGAAGGCGACGACGGCGGAGAGGCCGGTGAGCAGGAGCGGCGTGGCTAACTGCAGGCTCTGAAAGAGATTGCACCGCGTCAATTCGGCGCAACTGAAGCCGCCTTTGTACAACTCCACGTAGGCCCTGAGCGGCGGCACGTCTGTGAGCAGGACGAAGATGCTCGCCAGCGCCAGGCCAGAAAGCACGGCCAGCACTGGAATTAGAAGCGCTTCGGTCAGTTGGACTTTGAGCCGATCACTCATGTTGCTGCCTCCCAAAAGATCATCGTCGGTCAGGCTACTTGCTCTCCAATTGGCCTCCCGCCATCAATACCCCTAGTTTCTCCTCAGTGGCCTCCGCCTCGCTCAATTCCCCGGCGATCTGCCCGCGATACATCACGAGAATGCGGTCGCTGAGCGCTTGGATCTCTTCGAGCTCCACCGAGACGAGCAAAATGGCCGCGCCTTTATCGCGCGCCTCTACCAAAGTCTTATGCACAAATTCGATGCTGCCCACGTCCAGGCCGCGGGTGGGCTGGTTGGCGACGATCAACCTGGGGTCGCCCGCGAGTTCGCGCCCCAGCACCACCTTCTGCAAGTTGCCGCCGGAGAGCGTGGCGATCCCCTCGCCGGGCCGGGCCGAGGCCACCGCAAACAGCTCCACAATGCGCGCGGCCAGGCGGCGGATGGCATCGAGGAGCAAAATGCCCCAGCGCGAAAACTCCGGCAAGCGGTAACGGCTGACCACCACGTTCTCGTCCAGCGTCGTCGCTACGTTCAACCCCATGCCCAAGCGGTCTTCAGGGATGTGCGCCACGCCCTGCGCGCGCCGCTCGTTGACCGGCCAATGCGAGATGTCACGCCCCAACAGGCGGACCTGTCCTCCCTCCACCGGGCGCAGGCCCGTGATCGCTTCGACTAGTTCGGTCTGCCCGTTGCCGTTGACCCCGGCGATCCCCAGGATTTCGCCCGTGCGCACTTCGAGCGAGACGCCCATCACCGCTGGCGCGCCCCCCACCCCGGCGACGATTAAATCATCAACCTCCAGGGCCGCCGGGCCGGGTGAAGCCGGTTTCTTCTCGACCGTGAACAGCACTTCGCGCCCGACCATCATCTTCGCCAGTTCCGGGATGCTCGTCTGCGCCAGCGGGAGGGTGCCCACCACCTCGCCGCGCCGCATCACGGTGACGCGGTCGGCCACCGCCATGACTTCCGGCAGTTTGTGCGTGATGAGCACCACCGTGCGCCCGCGCGCCGCCAGGCCGCGAATAATCTCGAACAGTTCGTGCACCTCCTGCGGCGTCAGCACTGCCGTCGGCTCGTCGAGCAGGAGGATTTGCGCGTCGCGCTGGAGGGTCTTGAGGATCTCTACGCGCTGCTGCATCCCCACGGGCAAGTCGCGCACGCGGTCGCCCGGGTTCACCCGCAGGCCGAAGTCCTCTGCCAGTTGACGCACCATCTCGTTCTCCATCCCCGTCCGGAGCAGGCCGAAGCGGCTCGGCTCCATGCCGAGCAGGATGTTCTGCGCCACCGTGAACGAGGGGACGAGCTTGAAGTGCTGATGCACCATGCCCAGTCCCAGGCGGATGGCGTCGTTGGGATGGTGGATGGAAACCGGCCGGCCATTCACCCGGATTTCGCCCTCGTCGTGATGCAACAGCCCGTAGAGGATGTTCATCAGCGTGGTCTTGCCCGCGCCATTCTCGCCCACCAGTGCGTGCACCTCGGCTTTCTCCACGGCGAAATTCACCCGGCGGTTGGCCTGCACGCCCGACGAGGGGAAGTATTTGGAGATGTTGAGCATTTCGACGGCGAGCGGCATAGACGCTTGGGTTCCAGACCTGACAGGTCTCGGAGACCTGTCAGGTCTGGAATACTCTTTTACTTCAACCCGCTGCACTCCGCCATCGGGGCAGCGGCGTCCTTGAGCGCGTCGCAGACCACGTACTGGTCGTTCAGAATCTTGTTCCGGTAGTCGTCCACCACCTTTTTGACGTCCGCCAGTTTCGCGGTCAGATCCGCCGGGCCTTTGTCGGCGAAGGTCGTCGAGCCTTCGTCCCACGACAGGCCCGTCGCGCCGTCCTTAATGCCGATGGTGCTGAAGCCGGGCGTGAATTTGCCCTCGAGCGCGTTCTTCACCAGCAGGAAGGTGCTGGTATCCACGCGCTTCATCATCGAGACGATGATGCTGCCCGGCGCGATGTCATCCTGGTTGGAGTCCACGCCGATGGCGTACAGGCCCTTCTCCTGCGCGGCGGAGAGCACGCCCTCGCCGGAGCGCCCCGCCACCTGGAAGATGATGTCTGCGCCTTGATCGTACTGCCCCAGCGCGGTCTCTTTGCCCAGCGTGGGGTTGGCGAAGTCGAAGCCCAGGTACGAGACGAGCACCTTGCAGTCCTGGCACACTTCCAGCACGCCCTGCTTGTAGGCATAGAAGAACTGGTTGAGGCCGGGCGCGTCGCCCCCCACCACCGCGCCGACGGTCTTCGTCTTGGTCAGCGACCCGGCGATCAGGCCCACCAGGAACGAGCCTTCGTGGACGTTGATCTGGAACGCCGCCACGTTGTCGGGCAGTTTTTCCACGAAGATGTCCGAAGGCACGCCGAACTTCTGATCTGGAAATTCGGCCGCCAGGCCGAGGATCGTGTCCGGCTCAATCGCCAGGCCGAGCACGATGTCGGGATTCTGGGCGAGCGCCGAGCGCATCGCGGCCTCCTGGTCGGCGACGCCCTGCGCTTCGATGATGGAGCCTTCGACTGGCAGGTCTTTCATCGCCTGCTCCGCGCCGCGCGCGGAGGCGTCAATGAAGGAGCGGTCGCCGCGCGGGTTGGGCAGGACGAGCGCGAACTTGAATTTGGGCGCCTCCGTGGGCGGCACGGCCGTGGGGGTGGCCGCGGCTCCCCCGCACGCCGTCAGGACGAGCGCGGCCAGCGCCAGGATGGACGTGAGCTGCCACAATAATCGGGATTTCATTTTTACTCCTCCGGTGAAGTGACTGAGCGAAATGGGATGATAGGATTAGCGAGTAATTTGTGCAGTAGCAGGCTCACCTCCTTTGAGTGGTCGCCTGGCCCGGCGCGTTTGTGGCGCGAGAAGCGCGGTGGATTGCCGGATGACCAGGCGGGTTGGGATATCCAGTTGGATGGGTGGGTCTGACCGTGCATGGCTGTTCAAGCGTTCGGCCAGCAGGCGCATCGCGGCCCGGCCCATCTCTTTGTAATCACGCGCGGCCGTCGTCAGAGGCGGATAGGTCCCGGCGGCGAGTGTGTCGTCAAACCCGACGACCGACAAATCCTGCGGGAGCCTGAGGCGCAAATCGTGTGCGGCCTGCAAGACGCCGACGGCCATCGGGTCGTTGGCGGCGAAGATAGCCGTCGGGCGGTCGGCGCGTGTGAGCAGGCGAGTCGCGCAGGCATAACCCGACTCGCGCGTGAAGTCGCCCTGCACAATAAGACCCGGCTGCAGGAGGAGGCCCCCGTCCTTCAGCGCGTCGAGGAAGCCCGCCAACCGCTGCTGCGCCAGATACGACTCGCCGCCCCCGATGAGGGCAATGCTCTGGTGGCCCAACCCGATCAGGTGGCGCGTGATCTCCCGCGCCCCCGCCCGGTCGGTCGCGCTCACCCACAGCACATCATTCGGACGGGCGTAGCCGTCAATCACCACGATCGGCGTGCCGTGCCGGGCCATCTCCTGCGCAAAGGTGATCGGCACACGCCAGCTCGCCGCGATCAGCCCGCTCACCATTTCGCTGCGGATCAACAACTCGTGCGCGTTGGGCGCAAAGGCCGCGCCGCGCCCGGTGGTGCGCAGGAGCATCTGAAAGCCAAGCGCGGCCGCGGCCTCCCCGACCCCGAGGATGAGCGGCGTGATCCATTCCGAAATGATGTCCGGGACGAACATCCCGATCACGTCGCTGCGTCCCATCGAAAGGCTCCGCGCCGCCGCGCTGGGCACGTACCCCATGCGCGCAATCAGCCGTTGCACTCTGGCGCGCAGTTTAGGCGACACGCCGGGCCGGTCGTTAATGACGCGCGAAACCGTCATCTTGGACACGCCCGCGCGCCGGGCGATCTCTGCAATCGTGGGGCGGGACATTTCAGTTTATTTCTGCTTGTGCAGCATCTCCAGCAACCGCTGGCGGTACGTCGTCTCCCGGCCTGGGAGTTCTGGGATGACGCGCGCGGCCTCTTCGTAAAAATGCTTGCTCCCTCGCCCGATGGCTTGACCACGCGCAGTGTGTTTGTCTATGGCGTAATCCGGGATGGTCGGGCGCGCCTCTCCTTCTTCGACGGCCTGCCGGATCCAATTGTACATCTCGTCGCTGGAGCGGTCTTTGGCGCGCGTGGCGAGGTAGCGCACGGCGTGAACGGCGAACAAGCCCCGGTCCGGCGGGTAGCCCTCGCGATCGAAACGCTGCGTCATCTGGTAGAGCGCGTTGACCAGAACCGGCGCCTGCCAATCGCCCGGCCCGACGTCTTCGACCGCGATGACCTGCAGGCGGCTCCACAACTTGGCTTCGAGTTCCGCGCTGGTGGTGAGCAGTTCATACGCCAGCAGCGCGGCGTTCTCCACGTTGCCGCGCCGGATTTCTTTTTGCAGGGCGGAGATCACTTCGTCGGCAGGGAAGTCGTGCCGGGTGCGAACTTTTACCCAGGGGTCAGAGGACATGGGCAACTCCTGTGGTGGGTCATCCTGATCGTCTACTCCACTGAGGCGCGCATCATCTTCCAAAAGCGCTCGTAGTCAATGTGCAGGATGAGGTTGACGTTAGGCGCGCGGCGGGTGAGGCCGAACCAGTCCACGCTCGTTTGGCCTCGCGTGTGCGTCCCGTGCAGTTCCACGGCGACGGCCCGCCGCTCCGCTTTGGTCACAATCTCTGGCTCAATCGCGGCCGCCACCGCCAGCGGGTCGGGCGCGTTGAGGCCGGCCCGGCCCCGCGCGCGGATGAATTCCAGCGTGTGCGTGGTGATGCGGCGGAAAAACTCGGCTTTGGGCGTTCCCGCATTGATCAACTCCCGCACTTGCTCCATGGGGAGCATGTAATCCATCGTCGTCTCCCACGAGAGAAGCCACAGGCCCGGCCAATTCTCGAAGACGATAGCCGCCGCTTCGGGATCGGTGAAGATGTTGAACTCGGTCGTCGGGTTGGGCATGTTGCCCGTGCCGCGGATCGCGCCGCCCATCACCACCAGCCGCTTGAACTTTTGCGGGAGCGCAGGGTCGAGCCGCGTGGCGAGCGCCACATTGGTGAGCGGCCCGATGGCGGCGAGCGTGATTTCACCGGGAGACTGGTTCGCCAGGCGCATGAGCGCGAGGACGGCGTGTTCAGCCTCCACGCGCCTGGCCGAGGGCGGGAAGCGGCTGTTGCCCAGTCCGTCGTCGCCGTGGACATGTTCGGCGCGCGAGTCCGCACTCACTAACGCGCGGTCACACCCTGCATAGATCGGCGTTCGCTCCGGCGGGACGTCCAGCGCGTCGAGGATGGTGCAGGCGTTAGCGGTGGTGCGATCCAGCCCCACGTTGCCCGCGACGGTGGTGATGGCTTCTACCCGCGCGCCGGGGTGGGTCAAAGCCAGCATCAGCGCATGCGCGTCGTCTACGCCGGGGTCAGTATCAATCACGAGGCGAGTCACCAATCGCGTTCTCCTCCCGGAGCCAGGATGATGAGCTTGAGTCGTCCATTCTCTACGCTACCCCTCCACTCTCTTTCTTCGTAAAGCAGCATGGGCTTGCTCCAACTGCACTCTCGCTGTCCGATAGTCGAGCGTGGTCCAGCGCCCCTCGCGCAGCAGCCACTCGCCGCCTACCATCACGTCTTGCACGGCCAGCCCGCTCACGGCGTAGACCAGCGCGGTGAACACGTCCTGCCCGCCGCGCGGCCCCCAGCCGATGCCGTCCAGATCGAGCGCGATGAGGTCGGCCAGCTTGCCCGGCGCCAGCGAGCCGATGGAATCCGCGAGGCCCAAGGCCCGCGCGCCGCCCATCGTCGCCATCTCGACGACCTCGCGCGCGGAGACCGCCGCCGGGCGGCCCTCACGGAACGCCATCAATTTGCCCAGGGCCCCCATCTCGTTGAACAGGTCGTACGTGTTGTTGTTCGCCACGTTGTCCGTGCCGAGCGCGGTGTGGATGCCCGCATCGCGCATCGCCCGCAGGGGAGCAGCCGTCGCGCCCGCGCGCATGCAGGCCGAGGCTGCGATCACCGCCGAGAAACGCGAGGCCGCGAGGGTCGGAAAGTCTTCGTGCGGGATCGTCAGGCAGTGCGCGGCAATCACCGGGCGGTCGAGGACGCCGAGGGTTCTCAGCTGCTGGACGGCGGTGCGCCCGTAATGCTGGAGGCAGTGCTGGTCTTCTTCGCCGCTCGTCGAGAGGTGGATGTGCAGGCCGGTGCGATAGCGGTCGGCCAGCGCGAGCTCCAGGTCGATGGCGGCGGGGCTGTTGTCTACGAAAAACGCGTGCGGCCCCACCCAGCCGGTGAGTCGCTCGTCGTCTTTCAGCGACTCCAGAAAGGCTTCGGCTTCGCGCATCGCCGCCGCGCGCGCGGCCGCGCTCCCCATCTCCACGATACCGTAGGCGAGCGCGGCGCGCAGCCCTGATTGCCGCACGACCGGGAGGATGCGGTCCATGAAAAAATAGTGGTCGGCGAAGCAGGTGGTGCCGGTGCGGATCATCTCTGCACAAGAGACGGCGACGGCCGGCGGGACGGCGTCCGCGTCCATCACCTCTTCCCAGGCGCGGATGGCGTTGTACCAGCCTTCAAGCGTGAGCAGGGAGTGACCTTCGGCCAATCCGCGAAAGAGCACCATGGGGGAGTGGGTGTGGGCATTGATCAAGCCGGGCATGAGCAGGCGCCCGGCCAGGTCTACCGTCGCATCACCCCGCGGCCCCTCGCCCGGCCCGACTTCCTCAATCCGGTCATCGCGCACGACGACATAGCCCGGGCTGAAGATACGATCCCGGTCGTCCAGGGTGAGGACCAGCGCGCCGCGCAGGCTGAGGGTGCTCATTCGGCGGAAAAACCGTTACCGGTAACGGGAGACGCCCTGATTATAGGCCTTTGCGGGCGAGAGTCAAAAGGCGTTGAGACAGAAATGGGTCTAAAATAGTGGCATGATCTTCGGTGGACAAGGCGGGGGCCTCCCCCTGCCCCAAAGTGCAGTGGAGTGGCTGGCGGTGGTAATTGCCATCGTCCTGGTCATATGGGTCGCCCGACGGTGGCTGGACGAGGGATGAAGGCGACGAGAATCAAGACCGCCCGCGCTGTTCGCGCGGGCGGTCTTCTTTTCACACGGCAGGAGCGATCAGCTGATCGCCCCGACAACCGATTACCCGATGACGTTACGCCGCCGCCGCGACATCGGTTGCAGCGCCCTCCAGCGCCTCCGCGCCTTCCCGCGCGTGATAGGCCCAGTAGCCCGTGCCGGCCGGGATGAGCTTGCCGATGATCACGTTCTCCTTCAGGCCGTACAGGCGGTCCTCCTTGCCTTCGATGGCCGCGCCTGCCAGCACTTTGATGGTGTGCTGGAACGAGGCCGCGCTGAGGAAGGAGTCCGTGGAGAGCGACGCCTTGGTGACGCCCAGCAGCACCGGGGCCGCCGCCGCCGGCTGCTTGCCCTCCGCCACCAGCTCTTCGTTGACCTTGTTCAGGCGCAGGCGGTCCACGTACTCGCCCGGCAGCAGGTTCGTATCGCCGGGGCGCGTGATCTGCACCTTCGACAACATCTTGCGGATGATCACCTCGAAGTGCTTGTCGTTGATGTTCTGGCCCTGGGAGCGGTACACCTTCTGAATCTCGGTGAGCAGGTACAGTTCGGTCGCCTCGCGGCCCAGGATGCGCAGGATGCGGTGCGGGTTGAGCGAGCCTTCGGTGAGCGAGTCGCCCGCCCGCACGTGCTGCTCGTCAATCACCAGCAGGCGCGCCGCCGAGGGGATTTCATACTCGGCTTCTTCGCGCCGCTCGTAACTCACCGTGATCGTGTGATCCTTGCGCTTCACCTTGCCCGCGTGCGTCGCCGTGATCTGGCTCTCGCCGCGCGTCGCCAGCGCGTCGCCCGCGTTCACCACGTGGCCGTCCTCGACTTTCACCGACCAGTTGCCAGGGATCTCGTACTCGTCCCGCATCATCGCGCTGTCCACTACCGTGACGAGGCGCGGGCTGTTCGGCTTGTCCGAGCGGATGATCTCGACCGTGCCGTCAATCTCGGTGATGATGGCTTCGCCCTTCGGCTTCTTGCGGGACTCGAACAACTCCTCCACGCGCGGGAGGCCGTGCGTGATGTCGCCCCCCGCGGCCACGCCGCCCGTGTGGAAGGTGCGCAGCGTCAACTGGGTGCCCGGCTCGCCGATGGACTGCGCCGCCACGATCCCGACGGCCGCGCCGATGCCCACCAGCTTGCCGCGCCCCAGGTCGCGCCCGTAGCACAGCATGCAGATGCCATGCTCGAGCTGGCAGGTCAGCGGGCTGCGCGCGTGGATCTGCTCGATCGCCGCGTTGGCGGCGATGCGCTGCACCTGCGCCTCCTCGATCATCTCGTTGCGCCCGACGATCACCTCGCCGGACTTGGGGTCCACGATCTTCGAGGCTGCCATGCGCCCGAGGATGCGCTCGTAGTAGGACTGGCCCGCCACGTCGTCCTTGCGGCGGATCCAGATGCCTTGCTCCGTGCCGCAGTCCTGGGTGTTGACGATCTGGTCCTGCGCCACGTCTACCAGTCGGCGGGTGAGGTAGCCTGCGTCGGCAGTGCGCAGCGCGGTGTCGGCCAGGCCCTTGCGCGCGCCGTGGGTGGAGATGAAGTATTCGAGCGCCGTCAGGCCGTCGCGGAAGTTCGAGCGGATGGGCAGCGGGATGATGCGCCCGGACGGGTCGGCCATCAGGCCGCGCATGCCGGCCAGCTGCGAGATGGGGCCGAAACCGCCTTTCGTCGCGCCGGACTTCGCCATCATCGCCAGCGAGCCGCTCGGGTCGAGGTTCGCGGACACGGCCTTCGCCACTTCGTCGCGAGCGCGCGTCCACATGTCAATGATGCGCTCGTTCTGCTCCTGCTCGGTGAGCAGGCCGCGGCGATACTGCCTCTCCAGGTCATTCTGCTCGGCCAGCGTCCGCTCGATAATCTCCTGCTTCTCCTTCGGCACCGTCAGGTCGGAGATGGCGATCGTCGTGCCGGAGCGCGTGGCGTAGACGAAGCCGATGTTCTTGATCTCGTCTACGACGTCGGTCGTGCGCGCGGCGCCGATCACCTGATAGCACTTGCCGACCAGCTTTTGCAGGCCGCCCTTGTCCAGCATCTCGTTGACGTAGCGCATCTCTTCCGGCAGCACGCGGTTGAACAGGGCGCGGCCCACGGTGGTGTCCAGGATGCGCTTCTGGGATCGGGCGTACCGCTCACCCTTTTCGTTGTACCAGGTGTTGACCAGCAGCTTGATCCGGGCGTGGATGTCCACCTGCCCCAGGCTATAGGCCAGCTCCAGCTCGTCGAGGTCGCCGAACTTACGGCCATCGCCCTTCTTCGCGCCAGGGGTATCCACCGTCAGATAGTACACACCCAGCACCATATCCTTCGCCGGGCCGACGATGGGCTCGCCGTCGGCGGGCTTGAGCAGGTTCTGGGTCGAGAGCATCAGCTCGCGCGCTTCCTCCACCGCCTTCTGCGAGAGCGGGACGTGCACGGCCATCTGGTCGCCGTCGAAGTCGGCGTTGAAGGCGGCGCAGACCAGCGGGTGAATCTGGATGGCTTTGCCCTCCACCAGGATCGGCTCAAAGGCCTGGATGCCGAGGCGGTGCAGGGTCGGCGCGCGGTTCAGCAGCACGGGGCGCTCCTTGATCACCTCTTCCAGCACTTCCCACACCTCCGGGCGCTCGCGCTCGATGAAACGCTTCGCGCCTTTGACGTTAGAGGCGTAGTTGTATTCGACCAGTTTGGCGATCACGAACGGCTTGTAGAGCTCCAGCGCCATCGTCTTGGGCAGGCCGCACTGGTGCAGTTTGAGCTTGGGGCCGATGACGATCACCGAGCGCCCGGAGTAGTCCACGCGCTTGCCCAGCAGATTGCGGCGGAAGCGGCCCTTCTTGCCCTTGAGCATATCGCTCAGGCTCTTAAGTTCGCGGCGGCCCCGGCGGGAGAGCGCCTTGCCGCGCTGACTGTTGTCAATCAGCGAGTCTACCGCCTCCTGCAGCATGCGCTTCTCGTTGCGGACGATCACGTCCGGCGCGCCGAGTTCGAGCAGGCGCTTGAGGCGGTTGTTGCGGTTGATCACGCGGCGGTACAGGTCGTTCAGATCCGACGTCGCGAAGCGGCCGCCGTCCAACTGCACCATCGGGCGCAGGTCGGGCGGGATGACCGGGAGCGTGGTGAGGACCATCCACTCCGGGCGGTTGCCCGACCGGCGCAAAGCCTCGATGACCTTCAGCCGTTTGACGGCCTTCTTCTTCTTTTGCTTGGATTTGGTGGTGCGCACCTCGTGCCAGAGTTCTTTAGCCTGCTTGTCCAGTTCCATGGCCTTCAGGATGTCCAGGAAAGCCTCCGCGCCCATATCGGCCTTGAAGACCTGGCCCCACTTCTGCTTCAGTTCGCGGTACTTGCTCTCGCCGAGGAACATCATCGGCTCAAGGCTCGTCAACTCTTCGCGTTCCTGCGCCATGCCCTCGTGCGTATCCAGCGCCCGGTCTTCGAGTTGGTCGCGCAGCTGCACGACCTGGTCTTCGGCTTCGGCCTTGACCTTTTCGGCCTCCTGCTTGATCCGGTCGAGCACGTGGTCGCGCTTTTCTTTCAATTCCGACTCGATCCGATCCACATAGGTCTGCACCAGCTTGGTGAGGGCGCTGACGTGCTTGCGGGAAATCGTCTCGCCTTTGTCGGCGATGACCTCGTCCGTGTAGGAAAAGGCGATGGGGACGCGAATGGTCGTGTCCAACTTTTCCTGCAGGGAGCGCTCGAGCTTCTGCGCTTCCTTCATCACGGGGTCAATCTTCTCCGCCGCGTCCGATTCGTACTTCTCTTTCGCGGCTTCTTTCTTCGCCTCGAGGTCGGCCAGACGGCGGTCCCGGTGGCCTTTCACCGAAGCGATCTTCTGGTTGACCTCGTCGCCCCGACGCTTCTCTTCGCGGAGAATTTCGTCTTCCAGGCGCTTGAGCGCCTTCTGGCGGGCGTCCTCGTCCACGTGGGTCACCACGTACTGGGCGAAGTAGAGGACGCGGTCGAGATTGCGTCGGGAAACGTCCAGCAACAGGCCGAGGTACGACGGCACGCGGCGGGTGTACCACACGTGGGCCACCGGGGCGGCGAGGTCAATGTGCCCCATCCGCTCGCGGCGCACCGAGGAGCGGGTAATCTCGACGCCGCACTTGTCGCAGATGATGCCCTTGTAGCGCACGTTCTTGTATTTGCCGCAGTAACACTGCCAGTCCTTCGTCGGGCCGAAGATCGCCTCGCAGAACAGGCCGTCTTTCTCTGGCCGCAGCCGCCGGTAGTTGATCGTCTCCGGCTTGAGCACTTCGCCGTACGACCAGCTCTTGATCGTCTCCGGCGAGGCCAGACTCACCCGCAATGCATTGAAACCCTTCGCCTCAAGCACCGGCCCACCACGATAGTTGTCCGTCATTATGATCCTCCAAACTGGAACATGCGTGCTAGTAATGAGGAAAAGCAAAACAAGCGCTTGGGTGTCTCTTGACCCAAGCGCTGTTCAGCGCGTTGTTTGTATGCTCAGTTCACGTGATGTAGATTATATCCAAGGCAACCTGTCTGTCAAGGGGTCGCAAACCTGAAATTTCCACCCCTGGACGGCAGTGGCGCTGCCATTTGCTCCTGCCCTCTAAAACCGGATCTTCGACCCGCAAAACTCGCAGGTGATTTCGGTCTGGCCGCGCAGGACGGTTTGCGTGATGGTCGCGCCGCAAGTCGGGCATTTGGTAGGGGCTTTCGCCGCGGCCTCCATCGCCGCCTGGTCCACAGGAACGGTGCGCTCTTTGGCGATTTCGCCGCTCTTTACGCGGCCAATAAATCCCTGCCAGGTCTCGCCGCTTTCCCCTTTCAAGTGGATATCGGTCGTGCGGAAGGGATCGCCGGACTCCAGTTCGATCGTCAGGTAATCGTCCTTGCCCATGAAGCCGCGATTTGACCCCGTCGCCTTCGCAATCTGCGCGACCGGCACGGCCCACTGCAAAGCCTGAACCTTCTTCTTTTCCGTCGCGATGAACAACACCTTCTTGGTCGCGACCTCTTCCTTTTGCTCAAAGAGCAACCGCTGGTCGGTGAGCATCAGCACGCCTTCCACGCCGTCGTCGTCGCCGGGCTTCTTCCAGTTGGCCGGCACCGCCTCCGCCGGGGCTTCGGTCGGGAGGAAACCAAACGAAGCCTGCTCGACCTGCTGCAGCGTCCACGAGACGTCGTCCACCTGCTGCTGAGTCTGGTTCACATTGTCGTCAAGCGTGTCGTACATCCCTTGCAAGTTGCCGACGGCGGCGTTCACCTTGCTTTCGAGCGAGGTGAGAGCCGCGCCCGCCAGAGAACCCCGGTTAAGGATGTTCTGGACGTTCGCCGCGTCTGCCTGCAGGGTCCGCGCCTGTGTCTGGATCGCCGCCGTGACGCGCGGGCGCAGGTCGCGCCACTGTTTGGCCAGCGTCTCGACTTTCTTCTCCAGGTAGTTCTTGAAGACGTAGCCCCGGGCGCGGGTGTTCTCAACGTTGGCCGGCAGGGTGCTAATCGCGCTCTCGATATCCTCCAGGTCGTCGTTGATCGAGGTCAGCATGATCTTGCTCTGCAGGTCGTTGAACTTCGCCGCCTCGGCCTGCAGGGCCTCGTTGCTGGCGGCCGCCGGGACCGAGAGGCGCGCGGCCGGCGCGCGCGGCGGAACGCTCCGGCGTTGGTCTTTCGCTTCTTTCCGCTCAGCCGCGGTGACCATCGGCTTGGGGGGAGCTTTAGGGCGAGCGGGGCCGCGTTCGTCAGCTTCTCTAGGCATAGGCAGTTTTCTCCTTCCGTCAGTCGCAGGGTTACGCGCCTACCCGCGAGCGCAGGTAGGCCTCGATGAAATCGTCCAGGCGCCCGTTGAGCACGTCGGCCGTCCGGCTGGTCTCAAAGTCCGTGCGGTGATCCTTCACCATTTGATAGGGGTGCAGGACGTACGAGCGGATTTGCTGGCCCCATTCGGCCTTGACGCGCTCTCCCTTGAGCGCGGCGATCTCCCGCTCTTTCTCTTCGCGTTTCAAGTCGAGCAGCCGCGCCCGCAGGACCTTCATCGCATTCTCGCGGTTCTGCGTTTGCGAGCGCTCGTTCTGGCACGTCACGATGATGCCCGTCGGCAGGTGCCGGATGCGCACGGCCGTCGCGTTCTTCTGGACGTTCTGCCCGCCTGCACCCGCCGAGCGATACGTCTCGATCTCCAACTCCTCCGGCTTGATCTCGATCTCGGCCACATCCTCGACCTGCGGATAAACCTCCAGCGAGGCGAACGAGGTGTGCCGCCGGTGGGCCGAGTCAAACGGCGAGAGGCGCACGAGGCGATGCGTGCCCTTTTCCGCTTTTAAGTAACCATAAGCGTACGGGCCGTTCACCGCCACCGTCACCGACTTTAGCCCGGCTTCCTCGCCGTCGCTGGAGTCCAGGATATCCGTTTTGTAGCCGTGCTCTTCGGCCCAGCGCAGATACATGCGAAACAACATGGCGACCCAGTCCTGCGCCTCGGTGCCCCCCGCCCCCGAAAAGATCGTCACAATCGCGTCGTCGTGGTCATAGTCGCCTGACAACAGCGTTTCGAACTCCAGTTTGTGCGCGTCTTTCTCCAGCCGCTCGACTTCCCTCTCCAGTTCTTCGCGCAGCGAGGGATCGTCCAGCCCGGCCAACTCCAGCGCATCGGCGATGTGCTGCGCGGCCTGGCGCCATTCCTCGACCTCCTCCCTGGCGCGCGCCAACGCGCGCATCGTCTTCTGGGCCTCAGCCGGGTTGTTCCACAGGTTCGGGGCCTGTGATTTCGCCTCCAGGTCCGCTAAACGCTTCTCCTTGGCCGGCAGGTCAAAGACGCTCCATGAGCGTCTGGATTTTGGCTTCGATCTCTTTCAAACGAGCGATGAGGTCTTCCATGGGTTCTATTCTCCACCTGCGCCTTACGGGATACGGGCCACGCACGACGCATCATGTGTTGCGTAGTTCGTATGGTGTAATCCGTCAATCAAGCAGCCCTTCCACAAACTTCTCCGGGTCAAACGCTTCGAAATCTTCGAACTGCTCGCCTGTGCCCACAAAACTGATGGGTAGGCCGAGTTCCTGCCGGATGGCGAACGCCATGCCGCCTTTGGCCGAGCCGTCGAGCTTGGCGAGGATCACGCCCGTCACGCCGACGGCGTCTTTGAACGCCCTGGCCTGCGAGAGCGCATTCTGGCCGGTCACCGCATCCAGCACGAGCAGCGTCTCGTGCGGCGCGCCGGGCAGGCCCCTGGCGATCACGCCGCGCACTTTCTTCAACTCTTCCATCAAATTATGTTTCGTCTGCAGGCGGCCGGCTGTATCCACGATGAGCACATCCACGTTGCGCGCTTTGGCGGCGGCGACGGCGTCGTGCGCCACCGCGCCGGGGTCGGCGTTCGGCTGCCCGGCGATGACGGGAACGTCCAGCCGTTCACCCCAGACCTGCAGCTGCTCGACGGCGGCGGCGCGGAAGGTGTCGGCGGCGCCGAGCAGGACGGAACGCTTTTGCCGCTGAAAGTAGCGCGCCAGTTTGGCGGCGGTGGTCGTCTTCCCCGATCCGTTGACGCCGACGAGCATCACCACGCCCGGTTTGGCGTTCACGCTCAGGGTCTTAGCCTCTCCCAGCCGGGCGCGGAGTTCGGCGCGGAGCGCGGCCTTCAGCTGCTCGGCGCGGACCAGACCCTCGGCCTCGGCGCGCCGCTCGAGGCCGGCGACGATCTCATCCGCCAGCGCCGCGCCCAGGTCGGACTGGATCAGCGTGGCTTCAAGCTCATCCCAGGTCGCTTCGGTGATCTCGTTCTGGCCGAGCAGCGTGGCGATGCGCCCAAAGACCGACTGGCGCGTCTTGGCCAGGCTATCCCGTAAGGATCTAGTTGCGGCAAACATCGCGCGGGATTATAACACCTTACTTTTGGCTTGCCACTGCCAGTTATCATTAGTTATAATCTTTCAAACCGTCCCTTCCATGGCCCCGCACATGCCCGATCATCGCCCCCGCTACTCCGTCGTCGCGCCCGTCTTCAACGAAGAAGAGACGCTGCCCGAATTTCACCGCCGCCTGAGCGCAGTGCTCGACGGACTCGACGGCCCGGCGGAGGTGGTGCTGGTCTTCGACGGCAGCCGGGACCGTTCGCCGGAGATCGGGAAAGAGTTGCAGGCCAGAGACCCGCGCCTCAAGCTCGTCAAGTTTTCGCGCAACTTCGGCCACCAGATCGCCATCACCGCCGGGATGGACTACGCCGAAGGCGACGCGGTGGTGATCATCGACTCGGACTTGCAGGACCCGCCGGAGGTCATCCCTGAACTGATCGCCAAGTGGAAGGAGGGCTATGAGGTCGTGTACGCTCAGCGCGCGAAGCGGCAGGGCGAGACGTTTTTCAAGCTCATCACGGCGGCGATGTTCTACCGGTTGATTGACCGGCTGGCCTCGATTGACATCCCGCGCGACACGGGCGACTTCCGGCTGATTGACCGCAAGGTCGTGCTGGCCCTGCGGCGCATGCGAGAGCATCATCGCTTCATGCGCGGCCTCTCGGTGTGGGTCGGCTTCCGGCAGACCGGCATCCGGTACGTCCGGCACGAACGCTACGCCGGGAAGACCCAGTATCCGCTGCGCAAGATGGTAAAGTTCGCCTCGGACGCGATCACAGGGTTTTCGTATGTCCCGCTGCAGTTAGCGACGACGCTGGGCTTTGCGGTTTCGGGCGTGGCGCTGGTGGCCATCCCGGTCGTCGCGGTCCTGCGGCTGTTCGACAGCGGGTTCTTCTACGGACAGGCCACCACGCTGATCTCGGTGTTGTTCCTCGGCGGGGTGCAGTTGATTTTCCTGGGCATCCTCGGAGAATACCTGGGGCGCATTTACGACGAAGTGAAAAAACGGCCGCTGTATATCGTGACCGAAGCGCCGCCGAAGCCGCGTGTTGAAGAAGATGAGACAGTTGAAATATCTGACACGGTGAAAGGATGACCGGGTGACAACGATCTCTGGCACCTGCACCTTAGCACCCTGTCAGTTGAAGAGACTCCCATGACCCTCTCCCACCTCGACTCAGAAGGCCGCGCCCGCATGGTGGACGTGGGCCACAAGCCGGACACCGACCGCGTGGCCGTCGCCGCCGGGGAAGTGCGCATGAAACCGGAGACGCTCGCGCTCATCCGCGCGGGGGACCTGAAGAAGGGCGACGTGCTGGCCGTGGCGCAGTTGGCCGGGGTGATGGCCGCCAAGCGCACCGCCGAGCTTATCCCGCTCTGCCACCCCCTGCCCCTCACGCACATTGACGTGCGGTGCGAACTCAAGGACGACCTGCCCGGCGTCGCCATCACCGCCACGGTGCGCACCACCGGCAAGACCGGCGTGGAGATGGAGGCCCTCACCGCCGTGAGCGTCGCCGCGCTGACGGTGTATGATATGGCTAAGGCCGCCGAAAAGACGATGCAGATCACGAACGTCCGGTTGTTGGAGAAACACGGGGGGAGGAGCGGGGATGTGGTGAACGTCTGATTTGGGCTATTGACAACATGAAGATCAACATCCTTTTCTTCGCTACCTTGAAAGACCGCGCGGGGCGGAACAGCCTGCCGCTGGAGATTAGCGACGGCGCGACCGTCTCCGCCCTCAAGTCGCGCCTCGCTGCCGATCTCCCCGGCCTCGCTCCGGCCCTCCCGACCGTGCTCGTCTCCGTTAACCACGAATTCGCCTTCCCCGAAGACCCGTTGAAAGACGGCGACGAAGTGGCATTATTCCCGCCGGTCTCCGGCGGCGCGACGGAATACGCCATACGCAATGCGCAGCAACCGACAATCTTTCGCATTACCAACGACCCCATTGACCTCGACGCCCTCGTCGCCTCCATCACCCTCCCCACGACGGGCGCGGCGTGCCTCTTCACCGGCATGGTGCGCGGCGTGACCAAACGTGAGAGCGATCTCTTCGGCCCGCACCAGACGACGCGGCTCGAATACGAGGCTTACATCCCCATGGCCGAGGCCAAGATGAAGCAGGTCGCCGAGGAGATCCGCGCTAGGTGGCCGAGCGTCGAGGGCATTGTCATCGTCCAGCGCATCGGACCTCTGGCGCCAGGCACACCTACCGTGCTCATCGCCTGCTCCGCCGCGCACCGCGATACCGGCGTGTTCGAAGCTGCGCGTTACGGCATTGACCGGCTGAAAGAGATCGTGCCGGTGTGGAAGAAAGAAATCGGGCCGAACGGCGAGGTATGGGTCGAGGGGCATTACACACCAAATGAGAAGGATAGAGGATGAAGGCTGAAGGATGAAAGCCGGGGCCTCCTCACGGTCGGATTGAACACCGCCATTGGCAATTACCAATCACCTTTCAAATGCTCCAACTGCGGAACATCTCAACCGCTTAATCTCTCCGGCTGGAACTGCCCCAGGTGCGGCGGGCTGCTCGACCTTAGCGCCCCGCTGAGTGTTGACCCCCATAAGATTGACGCCAGCGAGCGGGGGATTTGGCGTTACCGTCACACCTTTCCCCTCCCCGCCCACGCAGAGCCGGCGTCGCTTGGCGAGGGCGGAACCCCGCTCGTTTCCGCGGACCTCGACGGACGGACGGTTCACTTCAAGCTCGAATATCTCAACCCCACCGGCTCGTTCAAAGATCGCGGCATGGCCGTGATGCTTACCGCGCTCAGGGCGATCGGCGTCCGCGAGGCCGTCGAGGATTCGTCGGGGAACGCAGGCGCGAGTTTCGCAGGGTACGCCGCGCGGGCCGGGATCAGGGCCAGGGTCTTCGTCCCCGCGCAGGCCTCCGGCCCCAAGCGGGTGCAGATCGCCGCCCACGGCGCGGAGGTCGTCCCGGTCGAGGGGCCGCGCTCCAAGGCCGCCGAGGCCGTGCAAGCGGCTGCAGCCGGCGGCTCATACTATGCGAGCCACATCTATAACCCCGTGGGCCTCGCCGGGAACGCGACCGCTGCCTACGAAATCTGGGAGCAGCTCGGCCATGCGCCGGAGAGCATCGTGCTGCCGGTCGGGCACGGCACGCTGCTCATCGGCCTGCATCGCGGCTTCATCGCGTTGAAAGCCGCCGGGTTGATCGAGCGCTTGCCGCGCCTAGTGGGCGTGCAGGCCATGGCCTGCGCGCCGCTATGGGCGGTGCAGAATTATGGTCGTGACGGACTGGCGTGGGTGACGGAGGGCGAGACGATTGCCGAGGGCATCCGCGTCGTCCAGCCCCTGCGCGGCGACGCGGTGCTGGCCGCCATCGCCGAGAGCGGTGGGACCATGCTCGCCGTGGACGACCCGGCGATTCAGGTCGGCCGCGACTCTTTGGCGCGATTGGGATTCTACGTAGAACTAACCAGCGCCGTCGTGTGGGAGGCGTTGAAGCAGGTTCCGGGGGAAGTTGTGGTGATGTTGACGGGGCATGGATTGAAAGGTGCGGGGTGAAATCAGATGCATTACGCATTTGGGGATGAAGCAAGTAAAATTGTTTCCGAGGAGATTGTCCGGGGGAAAAGAAAAAGCGGCCTGCCTGGGCTCTGATTTCATTCTGCCGGGCGCGCATCGCAGCCGCCCTTCCCCGCTCGCGCATCACAGCGCGGCCTAGCCTCCGCTTGGCGGAGGCGAAGTCACCAAGTCTTACTCTGCCGCTGGCAGTATTCTAGCCTCTGGCCGGGTTTCAAGTCAAGCATTCAGGGCCTCAGCAGCCCACTAAGGAGCTATCCAGTTCTAGCTGTAGAGCAACAGATTTTGTGATGAGGTGTTGCAGGCTCTTTGACGGACGGACTAAGGCAGGGGCTATGACTAATCTGATCAGTTCATCTACGAAAATTCGGACCATACAGACGACGCCCTACATGTGCTGGTAGTCCATGTTGTTTTCGAGAACTTCGCGTAGTCGAGCGGCGACGGGTTGGCCAGCTACGACAAGCTCATCGAGCAATTGGCTGTAGATTCGAACGAGTGCAGGATTAGACGTGAGGCGTTCCCTGTAGGAACTCCAAACCCGTTGCAGAAGTTTGGCAGTCCGCCGGGCATTATGGTGCTCGTTCCAAAACACATCCGGCTTGGCAACTTTGCCTAAGGGCGTGTTGAGCCATTGTAGCATCGGCTCTGGAGCCAGGACCCAGCCGGGTGTATTCAACATTGTCAGTAACCGCGAAAAGCAGTCTGGGTGGTGGCCCACCCTTTCGATCCAGGCACTAAATACATCTGTAAACTCGCGAGCGTGAGGCCATTTTTCAGTCAGATGTGAAGTACCAAACTCCAGAAATACGAGTAGCCCCAACGCAGTGTCAACGTCTCGATCAAAGTAACGTCGGGCCACACCACGGTGGACTTCATCGCTGTCCAGCACCCATGTGGCGATCTCGCGCCACGCTTGGTGAGTTTCTTGAGACAGACGCTCAATCGAGCCGACTTGTTGGAATATATAGCCGCGGAGCAAGTCTGCTGTAAGGCGTGGGGTTGTCTTCCAGACTCCGTGAATAGGATTGAGGATGTGGTTTTGCACGTCCTCATACGAAAGGCCGCGCGCAAACTCGGCGAGCCATCTTCCGAAGAAGCTGTTCCATTCAT
>DATDRS010000151.1:0-35074 GCA_035291605.1 Anaerolineales bacterium
ACCCGCCAGGTCTGGCGAGCACACCATGGCGAAGTTGATCCCAGGCCCGCTCACGCCAGCACAGGTTGCTGGACTGTTTTTGGAAGCTTTCGCCGCCAACGACGTGACCCGGTACGAGGCGCTCTTGTCCGAAGACGCCCATCTCCGGGTGTCGCGCCTGGACGGCCACGAGGCGCATCATTCACGCCGGCGCGTGATCCGGCGGCTGAGGGAAGAATGGTCAGCCTGGCCCGATCCGGCGCTCGAAATCTACCGCTGCCTCGCCGACGAGACACGCGCACTGATCGAGTTCCGCATCCGGACGACTAAAAACGGACAGCCGGTCAGGCAAAATTGGTGCGCGATCCTGACGACGAAGGGCGGACGGGCGCAGGCGATTGACCTTTACTGCCTGTAGCAGAGGATGCCGGAGCAAACCCTGCCGCCCCCCTGGACACAGCCAGGCTGGCTTGAGCAGGCCAGCGCCTGGATTCACGCCGAACTGGAGCGCCAGGGCATCCGCGTGAGCGGGCCAATCGTGCAGTCCCACGTGCGCCCGTGGTCAACCGTGCTGCGCGCGCCGACGACCGAGGGGGATATTTATTTCAAGGCAGCTATGCCGGCGCTGGCGCACGAGCCGGGCCTCACGCAGGCGCTGGCACGCTGGCGGCCCGACTGCCTGCCGGAAGTGCTGGCGGCTGACCCGGAACGCGGCTGGATGCTGATGGCTGATTTTGGGGCGACGCTCCGCAGCCACATCCAGTCGGCACAGGACCTGTGGCACTGGCACAGGGTGCTGCCGCGGTACGCAGAGATGCAGATAGAGATGGCGGGCCGCCTGCCCGAATTGCTGGCGCTCGGCGCGCTCGACCGGCGGCTGACGACGCTGCCGGAGCAGTACGAGCGCATGCTAACCGACGTCGAGGTCCTGCGGATTGACCTGCCCCAGGGTTTGACTGCCGAGGAGCACCGGCGATTGCGCGAGCACGCGCCGACGTTCGCCGCGACCTGCGCGCAGCTGGCGAGCTATCGCCTCCCGGAGACGTTGCATCACGACGATTTCCACGACGGTAATGTGTTTGTCCGCCAGGGGCGCTACATTTTCTCCGACTGGGCCGAAAGTTGCGCGGCGCATCCGTTCTTCACGCTACTCGTTACGTTGCGCAGCATTACGTACAGGCTCAAGCTGGAGGAGGGAAGCCGCGAGGTGACCCAGCTGCGCGACCTTTACCTTGAGCCGTGGACGCGCTACGAGTCGCGCGCCAACCTGCTCATGGCCTTTGAACTGGGTCAGCGAGTGGCGATGGTCTGCCGGGCGCTGACGTGGCGCCGGGTGGTAGCCGCCCTGGATGCGCCCTTCCGGATTGAACACGCCGACGCGGTCCCGGGGTGGCTGCAGGATTTTCTCAGCGCCGAGGCTGAAGCGGCGGCCTGAGCGGGGCAGACACGTGGGTCTGTTCCTACGAGTCATCGCCCGATGACGGCTCGTCGTGGATGAAGGTGCGCTGCCCCACGACGCCGGCGATGCCCGCATCGCTCCCGGTTTCGTCGCGCCAGGCCCAGCGGGGAGACTCAACCAGATCGGAGGTGGAGATAACATACGCGAACGCCGCGCCCAACCCGTTGACGCGCCGCAACATGCCGTAGTAGCGCGCGTACTGGCTGGCGACGAGCGGCTTGGGCTGAGTGGGGTTGCCGAACTCCGTGATGAACAAGAGTTTCTCTGGGAAGCGCTCGCGATAATTGAGGAAGTTAAACCCCAGCCGGTGCTCGCTCATTTCGCGGTCGTTCACCCAGTAAGCGTGGAGGCCGACCCAGTCGGCTTGCTGGGCGGCGAACGCAGCCTCGTCGAGGAACTGCTCGGAGTCCACGCGGCCCCCGGCGGCCGAGGTCGGTCCCGGCGAGAGGCCTGGAAACCCGAACTTCCCGTCGGGGAAGCGTCGGCGATAAAGGTCCATCACCCTCAAGAACCAGTCCCCGAACTCTTTACCATCGCGCCAGCTCTCGCCCAACCCTTCCCCCCGCAGGTTCGGCTCGTTGTGAACTTCGATGTAGCGCAGCGTTTCGTCGGCGTCGTACAGGCGTGCCACGTCACTCTGGGTGTATTGGACGAACTGCTCGGGGGTGATGCGGCGCGGCTGGTCGGACTCGAGGTCGTCGAACGAGACGAAGGGCCGGATGAGGACGAACATGTCCGGGTTGAAGGCGCGCAGGCGCCGCACCGAATCCATGGTCGCGTGCGAAGTGACCTTGACCGCCTCGATCCGCGCCCTTGCCACGATGGGATAATCGGCAGGTTGCAGCTCGCCATCGGAGCGGCCATGCAAGCCAATGAGCGACACGCCCGGCTTCCACAACTGCGCCCAGTCAAAATCGGTCTGCGGGCCGTAGCGCCACCCGTAATACACGCGCACATTGAGGACAATTTGCAGCGCCTCGGGCGTGTCCACCGGGACGCGGTCAATGATCGCCTCCGGGTTGGCTTGTTTGACGATGAGGGGGAGGTCGTCTGGCCAGAAGCGCGGGCGGACGATGGTGACGTGCTGGTAGCCGCGCCAGTCCACGCGCTCGGGGTCGCGCGCGAAGTCTACGTTGGCGAAGGTCGCGGCATATTCCATCGCCGCACTGCCCCAGGCCGAGGCCTCGGCGGCGTTCCGCGCGGGGAGGAGGATGACCTGCCGGTCAGGCAAGGGGGGAAGCGCCACGACGTTACTCCCGGCTAAAACCCAGGCCGCGCTCTTTGAGTGAGACGAAGCGGTGGTGGCCGATGACCAGGTGGTCGAGCACGTCAATATCCAGCAGCTTGCCCGCTTCCACGAGGGCGCGGGTCACCGCCACGTCTTCTGGGCTGGGCGAGGGGTCGCCGCTGGGGTGGTTGTGCGCGACGATGAGCGCGGCGGCGTTCGTCTTGACGGCCTCGCGGAAGACTTCGCCGACGCGGATGAGGGAGGTGTTGAGTGAGCCGTGGTAGACCTCGAACGGCTTGCCCATGACGCGGTTGCGCGTGTCAAGCAGGATGACGAAGAGATATTCCTGGTCGAGCGCGGCAAGCTGGTACATGAGCAGGTTGGCGGCGTCGGCGGGCGACTTGATCACGGTGCGCTCTTCCGGCGAGCTGACCGCGATGCGCCGCCCAAGCTCGAGCGCGGCCTGCAACTGCGCCGCCTTGGCCGGGCCGACGCCTTTGACCGCGCACAGGTCGGCGTACGAGGCGCGGTGCAGGCCCGGCAGGCCGCCCTTGTGCGTCAAGATGTGCTCGGCCAGCCGTACGGCGTTCGCGCCTTTCACGCCCACGCGCAGGAGGATCGCCAGGAGTTCGGCGTTGCTCAAGCCGCTTGCGCCGACCTCGGCCAATCGTTCGCGCGGCCGGTCGGTCTCGGGCAATTCCTTGATGCGCGGGTGGTATTCGGGGACGGGGCTCTCCGGATCGGCCATCGGGAGGAGTGTATATCAAGAGCGGGAAAATGGGAATAGGGTAGCGGTAAGGAGTCAACAGCAGTTGGGGATGAGTAATCAGTGACCAGCCGCGGGAGGACGCACAAACTGATCACCGACGACTGACCGCGAAGCGTGATCACTGTTTACTGTTTGCTGATGTCTGATGCTATAATCCGCCGCACTTCAGGAACAGGGCATGACGATCAACCTTGACTCTCTCTCCGATTACATTTTGATCATCGTCGCGTTTTTTGGAGCGTTCTTGAGCGCGTTGTGGCTGAGCCTGGTGATCTGGACGTTCCGCGACATGCGCGGCCGGAGCCGTGACGTGTTCGCGCAGATTCTCGCGGCGCTGGTCGTGGCTGCGCTCACTCTCCCCGGCCTGGTGGTCTATCTCATCCTCCGCCCGCCGAAGACGCTCGCCGAGACGTACGAGCAGAGCCTCGAGGAAGAAGCGTTATTACAGGAGATCGAAGACAAGCGGGTGTGCCCCGGCTGCGGGCGGCACGCGCAGGAGGAGTGGCGGGTTTGCCCCAACTGCCACACGAAGCTGAAGAAGCCCTGCGCTCACTGCGGCAGGCTGATGGACCTGCCGTGGAACCTCTGCCCCTACTGTGCGACGCCAGTGGAAGGGATGCGCGCGGCGGAAGGCGAACCGGCGGCGCCGGCGTAGAGTGCTGCTCAATCACCACCAGGAGATGCGCCATAACCCACAGAGACTGGATGATCAAGTTTCTGACCTACACCACCTACGGCCCGCAGGGCGTGATCGAAGAATACAGTTACCAGGCGACGGAGGGGTGAGGCGCGATGGCCGTAGACATCGTCACCGAGAAAATTCTGAAGCGCGACTGGCTCATCACGCTCGGCGGCAGCATCGCCATCACGGCGCTGGCCTGGGTCTATCTGCGGAGGCTGGCGGTCGCGATGAACGACATGGGCAGCCTGTCCGGGATGGCTCACCTGAGACCGTGGACGGCGACCGAGGCCTGGCTGACGTTTGTGATGTGGGCGGTCATGATGATCGCCATGATGACGCCCAGTGCCACGCCGGTCATTCTGCTCTACGCCCGCGCCTGTCGGGGACGAAACAACGAAAGGCAGCCGTTCGCGCCTACCGGCGCGTTCTTCACGGGGTACATCGCCGTCTGGATCGTCTTCAGCCTCATCATGACAGCCCTCCAGTGGGGACTGGAACAAGCGGCGCTGCTCTCGCCGACGATGACCAGCGCCAGCCCGGTGTTGGGGGGGCTGACGCTAATCGCCGCTGGCGTCTATCAGTGGCTGCCGGCCAAGAACGTCTGCCTGGGTCACTGCCGTTCGCCAATCCAGTTTCTATCCACCCATTGGCAGCCGGGCATTCCGGGCGCCTTTCGCATGGGACTGGAGCACGGCGCTTATTGTCTGGGGTGTTGCTGGGTGTTGATGATCCTGCTCTTTATAGGTGGGGTGATGAACTTATCCTGGGCGGCCGCCGTCGCCATCTTTGTCCTAGTGGAGAAAGCAGCGCCGTTCGGACGGGCGGCAGGGCAGATCGGGTCAATCCTGCTTATCGTCGGGGGCATCGCGGTCGTCGGCGGCGCGTGAGAGCCGTACCGCAGATTGGGAGGAATCTATCGTCACTCGCCGCAACGTCCGACCGGCCCATCCGGGAGTATTGCCCGTGTTCGTAGAAAAACCATGTGCACCTGTGGGGATTCTCACAAATCATACATAGCCTGCGCACGGGGACTTCTGTATAATGCGCCAATTACGAGTTGGACAGACCTGTTTGTGTTTCTCCCGGAGAAACGACGTGGCGCCTGCCCCTGCCAACGCGGAAGCGGCCATCCTGCGTACGCTGCTCTACGCGGACATCTTCGACTACCCGCTCACCCTCGCCGAAATCCATCACTATTTGATGGAGGCCCCGGCGACGTTCGAGTCCGTCCGGGTCGCGCTCGACGCCTCACCCTGGCTCGCCGCGCGCGTCACGCGCGTCAACGGCTACTTCGCGCTCGCCGGCCGCGCCGAGATCGGCGACCTGCGCGACGAACGCCAGCGCCGCTCTGCCGCGCTGTGGCCTTACGCGCGCCGCTGGGCCTATCTCACCGGCTGCCTCCCTTTCGTCCGTATGGTCGGCGTCACGGGCGCGCTGGCCGTGAGCAACTCCCCCCCGGACGACGACATTGACTTCCTCATCGTCGCCGCGCCGGGCCGCGTCTGGCTGGCGCGCGCACTGGCCGTCGGGTTGGTCTACCTGGCCCGCTTCTTGGATGGCGTTGTCCTGTGCCCCAACTACGTCCTCTCCCAGACCGCCCTCGCGCAAGACAAGCGCGATCTGTTCGCGGCGCACGACCTCGCCCAGATGGTCCCGCTCGTCGGTCACGAGGTGTACGCCGAGATGCGCGCCGCGAATCCGTGGTCGGCCCGCTACCTCCCGCACGCGCACCAACCCCTGCGCCGCGAGCCTGACCTTGCGCCGCGCGGCCTCCTGCGCCAACTCAAGCGCCTCGGCGAGTGGCTCCTCTCCGGCCGGCCCGGCGACGCGCTCGAAAACTGGGAACGCCGTCGCAAACTCCGCAAATTCGCCGCCGCCGCGCAGCAACCCGGCTCCTCCGCCCGCCTCGACGCCGACCACGTCAAAGGCCACTTCACCGACTACTCCCGCTCGATTCTCAAGAAATTCAACGAACGCCTCGTCCATCATTTTCCATCGGATTCACGCGCAGCGGCTCCTTCCGTTGACTCAACATGAAACCGCGCCTCGCCCTCAACTTCCTCACCGACCGCCTCGCCGCGCTCCCGCTGGCGATCCTCTACCTCACCGACCGGTGCAACTCGCGGTGCGTGACGTGCGACTACTGGAGATATGGGCAGACGAATCTCCCGATGGAGGCAGCCCGGCGCCTCGCGCCTCAACTGAAAGATCTGGGCGCGCAGGTCGTCCTCCTCTCGGGCGGCGAGCCGCTCCTTCACCCATACTGGGCGGAGGTCGCGCGGGCCTTGCGGACGGCTGTCCCCCGCCTGTGGCTGCTCACCGCCGGACTCTCCCTGCAAAAGCACGCGCCCGCGGCCGTCGAATTGTGCGAACGCATCACCGTCTCGCTCGACGGCGCGACGCCTGAGACCTACCGCGTCATTCGCGGCGTGGACGCCTTCGAGGCCGTGCGCGCGGGGATTCGGGCCGCCGTCGAGCGGGGGGCGCACGTCACGCTGCGCTGCACCGTTCAGCGCGGGAACTACCGGGAACTGCCCGCGCTTGTCCGGCTGGCGCGTGAATTGGGCGTCCGGCAAATCTCGTTCCTGGCCGTGGACGTGAGCACGCACGTCGCCTTCGCTCGCCGCGAAGACTACGAGCGGACGATGGCCCTGCGGACAGAGGATTTGCCCGCCCTCGCCGCAGTCCTGGATTCTCTCGAAGACGAGTTCGCCCCGGAGTTCGCCTCCGGCTTCATCGCGGAAAGCCCGCCGAAACTGCGGCGGCTCCATCAATACTTCGCCGCCCTCCTCGCCCAAACCGGCGCGTCATTGCGAGGGGCAAAGCCCCGAAGCCATCCTTTGCCCCTGGGTGAAGTACCCTTTCCTCCCGTCCGCTGCAACGCCCCGCGCTTCTCCGCCGTCATCGGCGCGGATGGGCAGGTACAGCCGTGCTACTTCATTCAGCCGCCAGTAGACAGTCGTCAGGTGCTGGCGAGCAGTGATCACGCTTTGCGGTCAGTGATCAGTGATCCGTCATCTAATTTGTATGACCGCCTGAACGCGCCGGAAATGATTGCGCTCCGGCGGGATATTCGGCAAGGCAAACGGCCAGAATGCACGCGCTGTGTCTGTTCCCTCTACCGTCCTCCTCACGCCCTTCTTCTCTCTCAACTCTAGCGACTGTTCATTGATAACTGTTCGCGAAGCGTGATCACTGATGACTGACCTCCTCCTCGGCCAATCCTACTACCTCCGCTTCGATCCGAAACTGTACGAAGCGATGCAGCCCTACCCGCCGCTCGGCACGCTGTATGCCGCAAGCTACGCGCGGAGCAAAGGCTACTCGGTTGCGTTGTTCGACGCGATGCTGGCCGACTCCGAGGCCGAATGGGCTGCGGCGTTGGACGAACACCGGCCGCGCTTCGCCTGCCTCTTCGAAGACAACTTCAACTACCTCTCCAAAATGTGCCTGCTGCGAATGCGCGAGGCGGCTTTTAGGATGATCGAGATGGCCAAGGCGCGCGGCGTGCCGGTCATCCTGTGCGGCGCGGACATGACTGACCACGCCGATCTGTACTTCACGTGCGGCGCGGATTACATCCTGCTGGGCGAGGGCGAGCTGACCCTGGGCGAACTCCTTGACGCCCTCACCGGCCGCTCGTCTCAGCCGCTCGACCAAATCACGGGCCTTGCCTCACGCCTCACGCCTCACGCCTCACGCCGCCCGGACATCCGCGACCTGGACTGCCTCCCCTTCCCTGCCTGGGATTTGGTAGACATCCCGCGTTACCAGAAAATCTGGGGCGAGCGCCGGGGCTACTACTCGATGAATCTCGTCACGACGCGCGGCTGCCCCTACCACTGCAACTGGTGCGCCAAGCCCATCTGGGGTCAGCGCTACAACGCGCGCTCGCCTGAAAACGTCGTCGCCGAGATGAAATGGCTCAAAGAGCAGTACCGCCCCGACCATATCTGGTTTGCCGACGACATCCTCGGCCTCAAGCCCGGCTGGATCGAGCGGTTTGCACAATTGGCGCGCGAAGCCGACGCGGTCATCCCGTTCAAATGCCTCCAGCGCGCCGACCTGGTGACAGAGAAGAACGCCTCTGCCCTCGCCTCCGCCGGCTGCAAAACCGTGTGGATCGGCGCGGAGTCCGGCTCACAAAAGATCCTCGACGCGATGGACAAGGGCGACACGGTACAGGACATCTACAACACGGCCGCGCGGCTTCACGCGCACGGCATCGAAGTCGGGTTCTTCCTGCAATTCGGCTATCCGGGGGAGGGGTGGAACGACATTCAGCTCACGCTCAAAATGGTGCGCGAGTGCGCGCCAGACGATATCGGCGTCTCGGTCTCATACCCACTACCGGGGACGAAGTTCTATGAGCGCGTGAAGATGGAACTGGGCCAGAAGCAGAACTGGGTGGACTCGGAAGACCTCGCCATGCTCCATCGCGGCCCCTACCCGACCGAGTTTTACCGCATCCTGCACGGCCGCGTGCATCACGAGTTCCGCCTGCGCCGGGCGTGGCGTAAGCGCGACTGGCGCGGCCTGGCCCGCACCCCCTACTACCTGCTGGGCCTGCTGCGCACCGAGTCCCGCCTCCGTGCCCTCGCCCCTCACTGAAGACTGTCTACTGCTTACTGCCACCCATGCGCCGCGTCCTCCTCTACAATCCCCGCGCCGTCTTCTGGACGATGCCGCTGGCGCTCGTCGCCGTCGGCTCGGCGCTCGACCGCGCGAAGTACGAGGTCATCCTCGTGGACGGGCGGCTCGAAGCTGACCCGCACGGCGCGCTGCTGGCTCACTTGGACGATACGACCGTGTGCCTGGGCATCACCGTGCTCACGGGCGCCCCCGTCCGCGACGCGCTCGCCATCTCGCGCGCGGTGAAGCAGGCGTGGCCCGATCTGCCGATCGTCTGGGGCGGCTGGCATCCCTCGCTCTTCCCCGAACAATGCCTGTCCGAACCGAGCGTAGACGCCGTCGTCGTGGGTCAGGGCGAAGAAACTTTCGCCGAGATCGTAGAGCGCCTTGCGAGCGGTCAATCACTGGAGAACGTCGCGGGTTGCGTTTATCGCCCAAGTCGCAAACTTCCGCCTCCCGCCTCCCGCCTCTCATCTTCCATCTCTAACCCGCCGCGCCCGTTCCGCGACGTCAACACCCTCCCGCCGCACGACTACACGCTGATTGACGCCGCACGTTACTTCGCCTCCAAGCGCAAGCGGCAATTCGACTACGTCTCCTCGCAGGGCTGCCGCTTCCGCTGCACTTTCTGCGCCGACCCGACGGTGTTCAAGCGCGGCTGGTACGGCCTCGACCCGGAGCGCATGGCGCGCGAACTCGCCGAGCATCAGCGTCGCTATGATTTTGAAGAGATCGCCTTTCAAGACGAGACCTTCTTCACCAGCCGCGCGCGCGTCGAGGCCATTGCGGATGCCTTCATCGCGGCTGGATTCGCGGAGCGCGTGGCGTGGACGGCGACGATGCGCGCCGACCAGGGCGCGCGGCTGGACGATGTGCTCCTGCTCAAATGCAAACGCGCCGGCCTGAGGCGGGTGATGATCGGCGTCGAGTCCGGATCGCCGGAGATGCTCCAGCGCATCAAGAAAGACATCACCCTCGAGCAGGTGTACGCGAGCGCCGAGCGGTGCGCGCGCCTGGGCGTCGGCGCGATCCTCAACTTCATCGTCGGCTTTCCGGGCGAGTCAGATGAGAGCGTGCAGGCGACGCTGAACACGGCCGCCCGCCTGCGCACGATGAGCCCCGACTTCGAGGCCGCCATCTTCTACTTTCGCCCGTACCCCGGCAACCCGATCGCCGACGAGCTGCTGCGCGCGGGTTACGTGTTCCCGACGACGCTGGAGGCCTGGGCCGATTTCGACTACATCGGCGGGCGCGAGGCCTGGGTGACGCCCGCGCAGTTCCAGCGCATCGAGCGCTTCAAGTTCTATCAGCGGTATGCCTTCGGCCACAACCGGCATCCGTTCCGCTGGCCGCTCCACCTGGTGAGCCGTTGGCGGGTCGAGCAGCGCTTCTATGCGTTCCCGGTTGAGAAAGTCATCGTCGAAAGGCTGAGGCCGGGTCAGAAGTTGTCCTGAGTTGACCAGATGAAGGATTACCCATGATCATCCTGTACAACCCTTGGAGCACCCCCTCTAAAAAGAAACCGCTACCCATGTCGTTGCTTGCCATCGCCTCGGTGCTCGAAGGCGAGCACGCGTACGAAATCGTGGACGGTAACCTGCTGGCGGACCCGGTTGGACACATCATCGAGATCGGGCGGCGGCGGAAACTTACCGCCGTTGGGTTTACGGTCATGCCGGGGCCGCAACTCAACCACGCAGTCCCCGATGCGCGGCGGCTCAAGACGGCTCTGCCGGAGGTCCCTATCGTGTGGGGCGGCTACTTCCCCTCGCAGCACGATGATGTCATCCTCAAAGAAAGCTACGTGGACTTCTGCATCCACAGCCAGGGCGAGCAGACCTTTCTCGAACTCGTGCGCACGCTCGACCAGGGCGGGAGTTTCGCGTCTATCCTCGGCCTGAGCTACCGTGAGAACGGGCAGATCAGGCGCAACCCTCACCGCCCGCTCGTCCCGCTGGACGACCTCCCCGACTGGCCGTATCACCGGGTCCCGATGGAACGCTACTTCCACAAGCATTATCTGGGCAATTGGGTCGGTACGCACCATTCGTCGTATGGCTGCCCGTTCGCGTGCAACTTCTGCGCGGTCGTGGGCATGGTCAGCAAACGCTGGCTGCCGCAGTCGCCCGCGCGCCTGGAGCGCATTCTGCGCTTCCAGAAAGAGGCGTACGGCGCGGACGCCATCCAGTTCCACGACATGGATTTCTTCGTGTCCGAGGCGCGCACTGCCGAGTTTGCCGAGCGCATCACCGGCCTCGACCTGACTTGGTGGGCGCTGGGCCGAGTCGACGAGTTGATGCGATACAGCGATGCGACGTGGAAGACGATGAAGGCCAGCGGGTTGAAGATGGTCTTCAGCGGCGCGGAGTCCGGCTCTGACGAGGTGCTCAAGCGCATGAACAAAGGCGGCAAGGCCAAGGCTAACCTCACCCTCGAACTGGCGCAGCGGATGAAGGCGTACGACATCGTGCCGGAGTTCTCCTTCGTGCTGGGCAATCCGCCTGATCCCATAGCCGATATTCAGACGACCATCGCGTTCATCCGCCGCCTCAAGGAAATCAACCCCGCGACGGAAGTCATCCTGTACGTTTACACGCCCGTCCCGCAGGAGGGCACGCTCTACGACGAGGCCCGCGCGCTCGGCTTCAAGTTCCCCGAGAGGCTGGCCGAATGGGTGAGCGGCGACTGGCGCAATTTTTCGCTGCGGCGCGACCCGCACACGCCGTGGCTCAATCCGCAGATCAAGCAGACCGTGCGCGACTTCGAGCGCGTGCTGAACGCCTATTACCCGACCGTGACCGACACGCGGCTGGCCGGCCTCAAGCGGGCCGCCCTGCGCGCGCTGGGGAGCTGGCGTTATCACGCACGCTTCTACGCGTACCCGCTCGAACTGCGCGCCTTCCACCGCTTCTTTCAATACCAGCGGCCTGAAACGACCGGTTTCTAGTCAACGGATTGACCGGATGGAATGGATTGTGAAGGATGATCTTATCCACCCCCGGCGTCATCCGTTCCATCGGTTGACGCCATGCCCTGGCTGCGCCGCAGACCAAAAACGCTGACAGTCGTCGAGGCCTATGCCCGCTGGGCCAAGACTTACCCGTCCGAGGCGCACAATCCCCTCATGGAACTGGAGCAGCGCGCGACGCTGGAGCTTTTGCCGGACGTGAGCGGCTGCGCCGCGCTCGATCTGGGGTGCGGCTCCGGGCGCTATCTGCGCCGCCTGTTAGTGCATGGGGCAGCCTGCGCGGTCGGCGCAGACCTCTCGCGGGCGATGCTGGCCCGGGCGCGCTCCGCGATCGCCTCCGCCAACCTGGTCCAGTCCGACATGCTTGCCCTGCCTCTCCCGGCCGCGGCCTTTGACCGGGTCGTGTGCAGTCTGGCCGTGGGCCACGTTCCTGATCTGAAGCTGGCGCTCGCCGAGATCGCGCGCGTGCTGAGGCCGAACGGCGTCGTCGTCTATTCTGACTTTCATCCGTTTGGCGCATACGTGGGCTGGGCGCGCACCTTTCAGGCCGCCGACGGTCGCACGTTCGCCGTGGAGCATCACCCGCATCTTTACGCCGATCACCACGCCGCCAGCCAGGCGGCCGGGCTGGTGATTGAAGCCGTGCGCGAGCCGGTGATTGACTTCGATCACAAATGGCGAGGCTGCCCGGCCGCGCTGATCATCCGCGCCCGGAAAGCCTGACCACCCAGAACATAGAAAGCCTCCTCGTGCTCTGCCTGTCCTTCGTGGCTTAAGATATGCTTTTCAGCCGCCCCTTTTCCTTCGTCAATGCCCAGGTCGTCGGCCCCGACGGCGTGATCGCCTCGGCGCTCCGGGTCGAGCGCAGCCGGGTGGCCGGTTTCGCGCCGCGCCCGAGGGAGGCGCAGTTCGACGTGAACGGCGCGTTTATCTATCCCGGCCTGGTCAACGCCCACGACCATCTCGAACTCAACAATTTCCCGCGCCTGAAATGGCGCACACGTCATGCCAACGCCCGCGATTGGATCGCCGACTTTCAGCCTCGCTTCAACACTGATCCAGGGCTCGCCGGCCCCATGTCCGCGCCGCTGGACGATCGGCTGTTCGTCGGCGGCCTCAAGAACCTGCTGAGCGGCGTGACGACGGTTTGCCACCATAACCCGTTGTATCCGTCGCTCCGCCGCGCCAATTTTCCCGTGCGGGTCATCCGGCGTTATGGCTGGAGCCACTCGCTGGCGATTGACGGCGATTCGGCTGCTCGTGCTTATCGGCGCACGCCCAAGACGTGGCCCTGGATCATTCACGCCGCCGAGGGCACAGACGCCGAAGCCGAGCGCGAGTTGGAACAGCTGGAACGATTGGGCTGCCTCGGTTCAAACACCATCATCGTCCACGGGGTCGGCTTGCGACTCGCTGATCGGGGCAAGCTGGTGGAGTGCGGCGGCGGGTTGGTCTGGTGCCCCTCTTCGAATCTTTTCACACTGGGCGCAACGGCCGAGGTGCGCGATCTCGCCGGCGCTGGCCGCGTCGCGTTAGGCAGCGATTCGCGGCTGAGCGGCGAACACGATCTGCTGCGTGAACTCAAATGCGCGGCGCAGACCGGGCAGGTAGACGCCCAGGCGTTGTTTCGGATGACCACCAGCGACGCGGCGGCATTGCTGCGACTGCCGCAGGCAGGCCGCATCGCGATGGGCCGCCCCGCCGACTTGCTCCTCCTGCCGCGCCGGGGCGACGACCCGTATCAAACCCTGGTGAATGCGGAACGCAAGGATGTCGAACTGGTCGTCCTCAACGGGCAGCCCCGGCTGGGCGCGCTGGCGTTTGCGCCCCTGTTTGCGGCGCTGCGCACGGAGACTCGGCGCGTCGAGGTGGATGGCGCAATCAAATGGCTGGAGCAGCGTCTGGCGCAACGACTGGCAGCCGGATCCATCGGAGAACCGGGAGTGAGATTTTGATGCCTCCGTTTATGGATCACTCATTGACGACGGCGGACGAGCTTGAGCCGGCCAACCCCTCGCGCCGCGAACAGTTCCGGGATTTCATGCGCGCGCATCGCGCCCTCGTCGCCGAGCTGCGCGACTACGAGGGCGCGCCGGTTCAAATTTGCTGGCTGGATTGGTGACATGCCCCGCTGGCTCAAAGTCCTGGTCACAGCCGCCTGGCTGGTGGCGGCGCTGGGTTTCGTCACGCGCACCCTTCTCCCGGCGGCGCAGACCATTACCTATGGATTCATGGGATACTACACTGCCGCCTGGCTCCTGGCGCGTGGTGAATGGACTCCCGACGCCTACGACGACGACCATTTCCGCGCCCGGGTCGAAGCCCTGACGGATGGACAACTGGGCGACATCATCGGTTACAATCCCCCGGCGGTGGCGTTGATCTTGTTCCCGCTGGCCGGATTGTCCCTGCGTGAAGCCCGCTGGGTGTGGACGCTGGCGAATGCGGGCCTGCTGGCCCTCGCGGGATGGCTGATCTTCCGCGCGGTCGCGCGTACCCGACCGGTGAGCCGGTGGCTATGGCTCGCGTTGAGCGCGCTGGCCCTCGCTGATGCGCCTCTCATCGAGAATATTCGTTTTGGGCAGGTCTATGTCCTCTTGCTGTGCCTGTATGCTGCGACGTTGTGGGGGTGGGCGACGGAGCGTGACGAAGTGACCGGGCTTGGGCTGGGGCTGATGGGCCTGCTCAAGGCCAGCGGCCTTCCACTCTGGCTATTGTTGGTCACCCGGCGCTGGCCTCGCCCGCCATGGCGCATACTGGCGATGGGCGCCGCGCTTGCCCTGCTTACGCTTTCATGCCTCGGCCCAGCCATTTATGTCGCCTTCCTTCGCCGTGTCCCGGAGGAGCTGATGAGCACGCCATGGGTGACGTTGACGGTCTTTCAGTCCACGCCGAGTTTCTTCGCCCACTTCCTGCGCTTCGAGTCTCAGTTCAACCCCGCGCCGATAGCGAACTGGCCGGGCGTCGCCAACGGTTTGACGCTGACCGTAACGGCAGTCTCTTTGGGCCTCACGCTCTGGCGTATGCGTCAGGCCGATTTGACGCTGGCGTTTGCGGCGGCGACCGTCCTTGCAGTGGTGCTCTTCCCGGTGGCCGAGCAGTATCACTCGACCCTGCTATTGCTGCCACTCTCGGTCCTCGCTGCCGATCTCGTCGCCAGCGGCGCGCGTTGGCGTTGGATTGCGGGTTGGGCGGTCGCGGCAGCCCTGCTGGCCTTGCCGCTACCCTACCAGACTCCGCGCCTAAGCCAGGGCTGGCTCTCGCTCCTCGCTTACCCGCGCTTGTACGGCGGCTGGCTGCTCTGGGCCTTGTTGATGCTGAGATCGAAGTCGGCCCCGCCTGAGGCTTGAGCCATGCGCACGCCACTGAGTCTGGCCGCGAGTCCCAAGATGCGCCGCCGCGCGCTGGTCATGGTGGTAAACGCCGCCAACAGCCTAATCCTCCCGCTGGTCAGCCCGCTGTTCTCCTTCCTCGTCATCCGCCTCGCCTCGGTCGAACTGTGGGGGGAGTTCGTCCGCGTGCTCGCCCTGGCGCAATTCGGAACCCATGTCGTCATGTGGGGCAACAAGGATTATCTGCTGCGCGAGTTCAGCCAGAACCCCGCTCACCTAGCCCAGGCCTGGCAGACCAGTCTGATTACCCGTCTGGCGCTGTTCACCGCGTTTGCGGCCGCGCTGGCCGGCCTTGGGGTTCCACCTTTGCGCCTGTTGTGGCTCATCTTCATGAGCCTGGCCATCGTCCTCGATCAAGCTTACGACGTATTCGTCCTTTACAAACGCGATTTTGCGTATTCCATCTTCGTCGAACTGTGCGGTCTGGCACTTCTCGCTTTTCCAGTGATCTCGGTGCGTCACACGCTTCGTCTGGACGGCCTGATCATCCTGTTTGGCGTATCCAATCTGTCCAAGGCAGGCCTGTTCTTGTGGCGGTTTCGCCGGCACACTGCCGGGCTGGGGGCCGGCCGCTTTGATCTTAATCATCTGCGCCTGGCCTTTCCCTTCTTCCTGCTGGGCTTCAGCGGCCTTATGCAATCCCGGATTGACCTGTATATCATCAGCCTCCTGCTGTCCCGAAAAGAGATCGGGCAATATCAAGTCTTTACGAATCTGATTATTTGCGCGCAGTCTGTGTCCGGTTTCGTCCTCGTCCCGTTCGCGAAGAATCTGTATCGCCTGTCCTACAGCGCCATCCTAAAAATTTCTGTCCGGCTGTTCGGCCTTGGGCTGATCACGGCGGCGGCGGCGCTGCCGGCGATTCATCTCGCGCTCACGGCGCTCTATCACATTGAGCTGTCGCCCGTCTTCCTGGTCTGGGGCGCGTTGTTCGTCTGGCCTATCTATTTCTACCTGCCCATCATTTACGCGCTCTTCAAAGCCGACCAGCTGATGGCAGTGATTCTCATCAATTTTGCGGGGATGGGCGTCACGCTGGGGCTGAGCCTGCTCCTGCTGCCCCGCCTGGGGATGCTGGGCGCGGTGGCCGCCAGCGCAGCGACGCAGTGGCTGATGCTAGCAGCATACCTACTCCAGGGACGATCATTGCGGGATGAGCCTGCGGCTATTGTGTCCGAATTGTCGTGAGCCGCTCGCGCCGGCCTCGATGACCTGCCCGAACGGCCACACCTTCGACTGCGCCGACGGAGTGCTAGCCTTGCTGAAGGGAGATTTCCGCCGAGAGCTGCTAGACTTCACAACGCGCCTGGATGCGATGCGCGCCGCCGGGGACAAACGTTTGCTCGACGCCTCGGCCTACGAGCAGCTGCCGTTCGACCAAGCGCACCGCCGTGACAAAAGCTGGCGGGTGGAGTGGCGTTTGCGGTGTTATGATCTAGCCGTCGTCCTGCAACTGATCGGCGCGCCGAGCCGGCAGCGCATCCTCGACGTGGGGGCCTGGAATGGCTGGCTCAGCCAACGGCTGGGGGCGCGCGGCCATGCGGTGACGGCGATTGACTTTTTCGCCGGGGAATACGATGGCCTCCGCGCCCGCCAGTTTTACCGCGCCCCCGCGTGGGACGCGATCCAGATGGACTTGCGCGACCTCTCCCTCCTCGACGCGCAGTTTGACGCAGTCATCCTCAACCACTGTCTGCAATTCTTCCCGGCGCCGGCAGATTACGTGGCGGAAGCCAAGCGCCGGGTGGCGCCTGGCGGACGCTTGATCCTGATCGGCCTGCAGTTCTTCCACGACCCGCGCCCCAAAGCCCGGAGTGTGGCCGCGCAACAACAAATTTATCGGAAACGCTACCGGGCAGAGCTGTTCCTCTTCCCCAACAAGGGATATCTGGATTCCGATGACCGCGAGCGGCTGAGCGCGCAAGGCATCGCTCTCCGGTCTTATCCCCAGTTGTGGCTGGCGAATCTCAAAGCCTGGCTTAACCCCGCCCTGCCCGAACACGCTTTTGGAGTCTGGGATTCGTAATGCACGGTCGCGCCTGGCTTCCTCAGCGGTTGATGGCTCGTGGCCCGTTCCTGGCCTGGCTCATTCTTCCCGGCCTCCTCCTGCTGCCGGTCAGCGCGTTGGCTATCTTGGGCAGGTTCGATGGACTCTACGGGCAGGACCCGTTCGCCTACTACAATTACGCCGTCGGCCCCTTGCGCGAGAATCTGCTACACCTCCGCCCGCCTCCACCGTTCTTTTGGCCTCCGGGCTATCCTTTGTTTGTGACATTCGCCTCCTTTGTGGTCGGCGCAACGCCGTTGGCCGGGCAACTCGTCAGCCTGCTCATGGGTGCGCTCACACCTGTGTTGACGGCGCTGATGGCGCGTGAACTGCTCCCCTGCCTTTCCGTAACGGAGACAGCGCAATCAGGAGAAGGGGGTGAGGAGAGACTCTCATCCCACATACCCCTCCTCGCCGGTCTACTCGTCGCGCTCACGCCTCAACTCTGGCAGTCCAGCCTCGTCGTCATGTCCGACGCCACAGGCCTTGCGGCGGCGACGCTGGGCGCCTGGGCGCTGGCGCGATATGGACGCGGGGGCAAGCCGGGCTGGCTCGTGTTGGCCGGCGCGGCGCTGGCCTGGGCCGCCATCACGCGCTGGATCTACGGGTTGGTCGCCGCGCTGTGCGCAACGTATGCGCTCGCGCTGCTGGCGGCGCATGCGCGCCTTCGACAAGGGCGCCTCGCAGTGCGGCATGGTTTAGGCGCGGCGCTCGCCGCCGGGATGATCCTATTTCCTGTGCTCATCCCGGCACTGATCGGGTTGCAAAACGCCAGCGGCTCCGCGCCATTTGCGGTTGACCTGGAGGTGTATCGCTGGAGTCCGGCGAACGCCCTGCACCGCGAGTTCATCACCGCCGACGGGCTTTTGCGTTATCGCCTGCCAAATGGCCTGTATTATGCGCTCGCGCCGTTGCACACCTTTTTCTTCACGCCTCTCCTCGCCCCGTTCATCCTGCCCGGCCTGTACGTGGTCGCTCGCCGGCGCGCCCTCGCGCCGTGGCTGCTTGGCGTGGGCTGGGCGGCGATAGTCTACGGCTTTCACGCGGGCGCACCCTGGCAGAACTTCCGCTTCACGCTGGCTTATCTTCCGCCGCTAGCCGTACTCGCGGCGGCCGGCCTCGCCGAAGTGCACAGACGCCTGAGCGCGCGCCCCTGGCTGGAGCGAGGCCTCGCCGCGGTTGTGGTGATCGGATTAGGTTGGATGGTCATCGGCGGCGTGCGGCTCGCCTGGGGATTCATCAGCCGGAAGAACGGCGATCTCGAAATCGTGCGCCGGGTAGAGAGTGAGACTCCGTCCGGGGGGCGGTTGCTCACCTTCGGACTGACGCTCACCTTTCAGCACTACAGCCATCTCGAGACATTGGAGTTGTTCCATTTGAGCGGGACTGATCTGACAAATCTGGTGATGGAACATCGGCCTACGTTTTTGTTAATTGATACAGTCAACGTGGAAACTCAGTGGGCCGGCCGCCCGCCCTCTGAGAATTATGATTGGCTGCGCGCGGGGCCAGGGCTGGTCACGGTGGATCGTCTGGGAAGTTACACCCTGTTCAAAGTGGACGACCTTCTCCCGTGAAAGTCGCCCTCGTCGTCCCTGGCTTCTCGTCCAGCGAGCAGGACTGGTGCATCCCGGCCCTGCTGAATTACGTGCGCGCCCTGGCCCGACAAGCCGAGGCGCACGTCTTCACGCTGCGCTGGCCGGAGCGCGGGGGGATGTACCCGGTGTTTGGGGCGACGGTTCACGCGCTAGATGGGCGCAAGCAGTTGGGCGGACACGTGTTCCACCTGTGGGCGCGCGCGCTGCGGGCTATCGCCGCCGAGCATCGCCGCGCCCCATTTGACGTGATCCATGCGTTTTGGGCCGACGAGCCGGGGTGGGTCGCGGCCCTCGCTTCGAAGTGGCTGAACATCCGGCTCCTCCTCTCCCTGGCGGGCGGGGAACTGGTCGGGATGCCGGATATCGGTTATGGGCTGCAACTCCTGCCGGGGCGGAAGCAACTTATGCGGCTGAGCCTCCAGCAGGCAACGCGGGTGACAGCAGGGTCGGAATATCTTTGCGGCCTCGCCCGCTCAGCGTGCGAGCCGCGCAAGATCGTGCGCGCGCCTCTCGGCGTGGATACGGCGCTCTTCTCTCCGCCGGAGGCGGAGCGCCCGGCGGTTGAGGTCATCGTGAACGTCGGCTCACTGTATCCGGTCAAAGATCAACGCCGCCTCATCTGCGCTTTTCGGCAGGTCGTCGGGCAAATGCCGCAGGCTCAGTTGCACATTGTAGGCGGCGGGCCGTTGATGGGCGATTTGCGCGCGCTGGCGGATGGCCTGCCCATCCGCTTTTTGGGAGAGATGGATCACGCGAAGTTGCCAGAGGTCTATCGCGGAGCAGCTGTTTTCG
Source organism: Anaerolineales bacterium (assembly GCA_035291605.1). Classification (GTDB taxonomy): domain Bacteria; phylum Chloroflexota; class Anaerolineae; order Anaerolineales; family UBA6663; genus DATDRS01. Next base: position 19,547 of record DATDRS010000151.1, read on the forward strand.
CGCAGACCTCGCGGCACGAGGCGCAGGGCATGGCCATGCTCGAAGCGGCGGCGTGCGGCCTGCCCGTTGTGGGGACGTCCGTCGGCCTGCTGCCGGAGATTGGAGTCGTGGCGCGCGACGAAACCGAGCTGGCCTGGGCGCTGGTGGAAATGCTGCGCGACCCTGCACGCCGGAAGTCGGCGGGGCAGGCCGCACGCAGAAAAGTCGAGGCCGAATTTGCGCTAGCCCCGACGGTAGAACGCTTCAGGCGCTTGTATCAGGCAATGCCCCATGGGGGGGCTGAGAGAGGGCCGAATAGTGTATAATCCTGCTCCAATCTACAGAAAGACGAAACTCGCATGAATCTCAACACCCCCTTCCCCAACCTTAACCCACCGATCAAATTGTCATGGCAGAAGATCGTCGCGAAGTATCACAACTCCGACCTCCGGCGTAGTTTGTGGCAGGTTTTCAACTCCTTCGCGCCGTTTTTCGTGCTGTGGTACCTCACGTACCGCAGCCTCGAGATCTCGTACTGGCTGACGCTGGCGCTGACTGTGCCGACCGCCGGTTTTATGATGCGCATCTTCATCATCTTTCATGACTGCGGGCACGGTTCCTTCTTCAAGTCGCAGAAGGCGAATGACTTCCTCGGCACGCTGTGCGGCATCGTCACCTTTACGCCGTACCACAACTGGCGGCGCGACCACGCCATTCACCACGCCACCTCCGGCGACCTGGACCGGCGCGGCATCGGGGACGTCAAGACGCTGACGGTGAAGGAATACCTGGCCCTGCCCTGGTATATGAGGCTCGGCTACCGGTTGTACCGCCACCCGTTCGTCCTGCTCGTCGTCGGGCCGGTGTTTCTGTTTGTGATCGGCCACCGCTTCGCGACGCGCGGCGCAGGCAAGCGGGAGCGCGACAGCGTGCTGTGGACGAATATCGCGCTGCTGGCCATCGGGGCCATCCTCAGTTGGGCCATTGGCTTCAAGCAGCTTCTGCTGATCCAGGCGCCGCTCATGGTCATCGCCTGCACGGTGGGCGTCTGGCTGTTTTACGTCCAGCACCAGTTTGAGCAGACGACCTGGGAACGCAGCGAGAACTGGGATTACGCCACCGCCGCGCTGTACGGCAGTTCGTTTTACAAGCTGCCCAAGGTCTTGCAGTGGTTCACTGGCAACATCGGTTTTCACCACATCCACCACCTCAGCCCCCGGATTCCGAACTACGAACTCCAGAAGTGCCACGAGGAGAACCCGGTCTTCCACGAAGTGGCCACGCTCACCTTTCTCGCCAGCCTGAAGTCCATCACCTTGCGGCTGTGGGATGAGGAGCAGAAGAAGCTGGTCGGCTTCGGGCATCTGAAGAGCCTGCGCCAGTCGGCGTAACCAGAGTCCTGCCTCCTGCAAAAACGCCAGCCGGATTCCGTGCGGCGCACGCGGCAGCTTTGGTATAATCTCGACGCCGTCGGGGAAACTCGGCGGCGTTTTTGTGTTCATAAACTCATCCACCGACACACTCACTATGCGCCCACTCGTCGAATGCGTCCCCAACTTTTCCGAAGCCCGTCGCCCAGAGGTGGTCGAGGCGATCGTCGCGGCGATTGAGCGCGGCGGCGGCGCGGAGGTGCGTGTGATCAACGTCAGTTCCGACGCGGACCACAACCGCACGGTCGTCACGTTCGTGGGGACGCCGGCGGGCGTGGAGTCTGCCGCGTTCGCGGGCATCGCCAAAGCCGCCGAATTGATTGACCTGAACCAACACCGGGGCGAGCATCCCCGCCTCGGCGCAACGGACGTCGTGCCCTTCGTTCCGATCCGGGGCGTGAGCATGGCCGATTGCGTGGCCATGGCCAAACGCCTCGGCGAGCGCGTGGGACGTGAGCTGAATATCCCGGTCTACCTCTACGAAGCCGCTGCCACCCGGCCCGACCGCGAGAACCTCGAAAACATCCGGCGCGGCGAATACGAGAAACTGAAGGAAGAAATCGCGACCCACCCCCACCGCGCCCCGGACTTCGGGCCAAAGCAGGTTGGCCCGGCAGGCGCGACGGTGATCGGCGCGCGCCAGTTTCTCATCGCCTACAACATCTATCTCAACACCCCCAACGTCGGCATCGCGAAAAAGGTCGCGAAGGCCGTGCGCCACTCGTCCGGCGGGCTGCGCTACGTGAAAGCCCTCGGCCTGCTCGTCGAAGGCCAGGCGCAGGTGAGCATGAACCTCACCGACTTCACCAAGACTCCCGTGGCGCGCGTGCAGGAGTTCGTGCGGCGCGAGGCCGCCCGCTATGGCGCGACCATCACGCGCAGCGAGCTGGTGGGCATGATCCCGCAGGCGGCGCTGGTGGACGCCGCGCAGTGGTATTTGCAGCTCGACAACCTGGAGGCCGAGCAGGTCCTCGAAAACCGGCTGGGCGAAGCCGAAGAAACCATGCCTGTGCAGGAGGCTGCGCCGCAGGCCGGGGAGGCCTTCGTCGAGCGCCTGGCCGCGGGGACGGCCACGCCCGGAGGCGGCGCCGCTTCCGCGTATGCGGGCGCGATGGCAGCCGCGCTGGTCGGCATGGTCGCGCGCCTGACGTTGGGCAAGAAGAAGTACGCTGAGGTCGAAGCGCAAATGCAGTCGGTGATGGAGACCGCCGACAAACTCCGCGCCGACCTCACCGCCGCCGTGCGCGACGACTCCGCCGCGTTCGACGCCGTGGTGGACGCTTTCAAACTGCCGAAGGAAACCGGGGAGCAGCAGGTGGCGCGGGCCGAGGCCATCGAGGCGGCCTACGTCCACGCCGCCGAAGTGCCCCTGCGCGTCGCCCGGGCCGCCGTCGCCATTCTCGGTCTGGCCGCTATTGCCGTCGAGAAGGGGAACCTCAACGCGATCTCCGACGGCGGCTCGGCGGCTTGCCTCGCCCAAGCCACTCTCTCCGGCGCGGCGCTCAACGTGCGGGCTAATGCCCAGGCGGTGAAAGACCGCGAGGCGGCAGCGGCCTGGCTCCAGGAACTGCATGGCCTGGAAACGCGGGCCAACGAGACTCTGGCGGCGATTGAGCGCACGCTCCGGGAACGAAAATAACCGTGCAGAAACTCCTACCCCCAAATCCCGGCCGCCCATTGTTCACCCTACGCCATACGCAATGCGCAATACGCCTCGTCTCGGCATGCCTGGTGCATTGCACCTTGTACATCCTGCTCGCCGCTTGCGCCGTCCCGCCCACCACAACCGCCTCCGGCCCCGACCCCACGGCGTTCCTCGCCACCCGTGTAGCCGAACTGCTCACCCAGAATGCCCTGACGGACGCCGCTCTGCAGGTCAACGCGGCGACGCCGGAGCTGCCGACAACACTGACGCCGATGGCGGCAACCCTCGCTCTGCCCGCTGACGCGGCCGGCGCGACGATTACCGCCCTGCCCCAGCCGATGGTCTCGGCGACGCCCGCCACGCCCTGTGCGGACCAGGCCTGCGTCAGCGGGGCCGAACATTTCTGGCTCGAACGCCCGGCCCCCGCCGGTTATGTGAATTATCCTGCCCGGACGTACGCTTACGGCTCCACGCTGCAAGGCCTGCGCGAGCCGCATCACGGGGTCGAGTTCGAAAACCCATCCGGGACGCCGGTCATCGCCGCCGCCCCTGGCACAGTAATCGTCGCCGGGGACGACACAACGACAGCCTATGGCCCGGCGACGAATTTCTACGGCCGCCTCGTCGTCGTCCAGCTCGAACAGACGGAGGAGGGCCAGCCCGTGCTCAACTTGTACGCCCATATGCAGAGCGTGAACGCGACCGTCGGCCAACACGTCAAGGCGGGTGATTTCCTCGGCACAGTCGGGCAAACGGGCGTCGCCATCGGGCCGCACCTGCATTTCGAGGTGCGCATTGGGCGCAACGACTACCTCTCCACGCGCAATCCCGAACTGTGGCTGAAGCCTTTGCTCTACAACAACCGGCCGTGGGGCGTCATCGCCGGGCGGGTGGTTGACACGCAGGGCAACCTGGTCGCCAGCTACCCGGTCGTCATCCGGCCCATCGCCATTGACTACGACGACGTGCGGAGCAAGTATCTCACGACCTACGCGGACGAGACGCTGAACGGCGACGACGCCCTGCAGGAAAATTTCGCCATCGGCGACATGCCTGCCGGGACCTACACGGTATCCGTGAGCACGACGACCCTCTATCGCCAGACGGTCACCGTCACTTCGGGCCACATCAGTTGGGTGACGTTCGTCGTCAGCCCGCCTCCCCCAACCGAAACGCCAACTCCTTAGTCACCCTCAATGCGCCAAACGAAAGCCTGTGTCCTATCCTCCGCATGGTGCATTTTTCTCGCCGCTTGCGCTGCCACGGCCTCACCCAGCCGCACGCCTGCGCCGCTCGACCCGACCGAGTTCCTCGCCACCCGCGTCCCCCAGATCATGACCGAGAGCGCGGCCACACTGACCCGCGCGCCGACGACAACGGCCTCAAGCCCGCCGCTCCCATCGAAGACTCCGACGGGGACGCCCGTCCCGACGAAAACGCCGACGCTCACTCCCACGCCCTACCCGACCATTGTGCTGGCTAATTTCCCGACGCCTCCGGCCTCCTTCGAGGGAGAAGCGCATTTCCATCTTGGGCGTCCCCTCGGCGAGGGCGGCAACGTGTTTGTCGCGTCGTCCTATCGATACGGGTCAACGGCCAGACACCAGTTCGAGACGCATCACGGCGTGGAGTTCCCCAACAGCGCCGGCGCGCCGCTGGTCGCCGTCGCGCCCGGCGTCGTCTACTTCGCCGGCAACGACCTGACACAGGCCTTCGGGCCGCAAAAGGATTTCTACGGCAACCTCGTCGTGCTCGAACTGGCGCAATCGTGGAAAGATCACAAGGTCTACGCGCTGTATGGTCACATGGATCAAGTGCTGGTACAGGTCGGGCAGCCGGTGAACGCGGGCGATTTATTGGGGACCGTCGGCGCGACCGGGGTCGCGCTCGGCCCGCACCTGCATCTTGAGGTCAGGCTGGATAAGCCGGAAAGTTACTGGGATACCCGCAACCCCGAGCTGTGGCTGAGGCCCCTGGAGAAAACCGGCGCCGTAGCCGTGCGTGTGACCAACGCTGGAGGCCAGTATCTGCCCGATATGCGCGTCGGGTTCATCTGCGCCGACGGGGCCTACCGTTATCTGGATACCTACTGGGATTTCGGCGTGAACCCGGACGACGCTTACGGCGAGAACGCGGCCATGACCGACGTGCCGGAGGGGTTCTGCCACTTTGAGACGGTCTTCGAGGGCAAGCCGCTGGAACAGACGGCGACAGTGACAGCGGGGGAAGTGACGTTTGTGTGGCTCAAGCCGTAGAGTTCTTGCCGCAAAACTCTATGGTCACGTTTCACCTGGCCGCTTCGCCAAACCACTTCACTTTCAACCCCGTCAAAGCGCCGTCGGCTTCCATGTCCGCCAGCGTGTTTTCCAAAGCCCGATGCAACATCGGACTTTGGCTGCTCACCGCGATCACATAAGGCTCAGACTCCAGCGGAGGCCCGGCCAGGATCAACGCCGGGTGAGCACGCAGAAAGTCATAGGCTGAGATGGCATCCACCAGCGCGGCGTCGGCATCTTTGGCCTCCACCGCCTGCAAGGCCTCCGCCGCAGTGGGTCTCGGAAGGACGGTGACGCCCGGCGCGCGTCTGGCCCACCGGCGGGCCAGCGCCTCGCCGCCCGCGCCGTATTCCACCGACAGCGTCTTCCCCGAGGCCCACTGCGCCGGATCATCTGTCAACCGCGCGTCCCCCTCGCGGCGGATCACCGCCGCCGTTCCGCTGATGAAATAGGGACGGGTATAAGATACTTCTCTCAGGCGCGCGGGCTGCGGCACGAACGCCGAAATCACCACATCATCGCGGCCAGACACCAGCGTCGAAAGCAAGGCATCGTAAGCGATATTTTCGAACTCGGCCCTCACCCCCAGCCGCCGGCCGATCTCTTCGGCCAGGTCAATGTCGAAGCCGAACAATGCACCGTTTTCGTCCACCGCTGCGAAAGGCGGGTAACTTGCGTCGGTGGCGACAGTCAGCACGCCGCGCTCGAAGATGCGCTCCCAAGCTTTGTCGCCGTCCTCGCGCGAAAATCTCAAGGCCCCAATCCCAATTCCCAGCAGGGTTACAACCAGCGCCGCGATGATTCCCCGTTTGGATTTTTGCCATTGGGATTTGGGGTTTTTCACCGGGTCGCCCATGCTTTCACCGCCTCATAAATCGGCTTCAGTTGAAACTCCGGCGTAACGAAGGTGAAGTAATCGCCGTAGCTGTACTGCGGCGCCGGATAACGGAAGGCCCACATGCAGACAGACTGCACCCAGGGCCAGTGCTGTTCGGCCCAGGCATACCCGGCAATCGTGTAATCAATCCGCGCGCCGGGCGAGACGGCGCGTGTCCAGCGGGGCGAGTCGTTCCAGCCAGACTCAGTCAGCATGATGGGTTTAGCTGCGTCGCCGTGCGCGGCCATGATCTCGCGCAGCAACTCCACGCGGCGGAAGTTCAAAGCATCGGGCGCGGGCGGCTCGTCGGGCGGGAAGCTTAGTCCGTAAGCGTGCACTGCCAGAACGTCAAAATACTTCCCGGCCCCGGCGAGGTACATGCGCTCCAGGTAGAGCCGGTCGTCGAGCGCGAGCTCGCTCGTCTCCGGTTCGAGGGTCGGGGCCAGCGCCCCGGCGAGGACCAGGATCGCCGGGTCGGCCTCCTTCGCGCGCGTGTAACCGATCCGGATGAGCTCGGTATAGGCTTCGGGGTCAACCGGCCGGAACCCCCATTCTGCCGTCACGTTTGGCTCGTTCCAGAGGATGATGTGCCGCACGCGCCCCTTGAAGTGGGCGACGAAGGCGAACACGTAATCGCCGAAGTCCGCGAAGCGTTCGGGCGGGAGATAAGTATCCACAGGCGGCGCGCCGTCCGGCTGCCGGTGCGCCCATTCGGGGACAAAGCCGCCCAGCCGCGCGACGACGGTGAGGCCCTGGTTGCGCGCGAAGTCCACGACCTGATCGGCGTGCGACCAGTCGAACGCGCCCTTCTCCGGCTCGCTGTACGCCCACGGGAAATACTCGACGATGGTGGGCGCGCCCATCTCGCGCACCAGTTCGAGCGTACGGAGGATTTTCCAGGGTTCGACCTCGTCGGTGAGGCGGGTGTGCACGCAGGTGACCGGGTGATGGGTCTGGACAGTCTGCGGCGGGCCGAGGAAGAGGAGCGGCCGCGGGGCGTGGGGCCAGGCGAAGAGGACAAACGTGAGCAAAAGGCGGAGAAACCAGCGAGGGGGCAAGGAGTCATTGGCAGGCATCTATCCCCCACTCCGCCGGACGGCCAGCTCCGTGAAGACATCCTCCAGCGTGACTTCGGCCGCCTCGACGTGTGTCTCCGAGAAGCCTGCCGAAGCGAGCGCGGCGCGCAACGTGTCAAGGGTTTGCGCGCCTGGCGCCGTGATCGCGTGCAAGTGGTCGCCCAGCAGCCCGGCGTGCTCGACCCCCGGCAGCGCAGTGAGCGCGTCGAGCACGGGAATGAGGGGCTGAGCCACGATATCCCACGCCTGGCCGGCAATCACCGTCTGCTTGAGCGCGCTGGGCGAGTCCAGCGCGAGCAGCCGCCCCTGATTCATGATCCCGAGGCGGCCGCAGTGCTCGGCCTCGTCCATGTAGTGCGTGCTGACGAAGATCGTCGCGCCAGCCTCGGCCAGCGTGTACATGATGTCCCAGAAGGCGCGGCGGGCCTCTGGGTCCACGCCCGAGGTCGGCTCGTCGAGAAACAGGAGCTGGGGCTTGTGCATCAGCGCGATCCCCAGGGCCAGCCGCTGCCGCCAGCCGCCCGCCAACGCCCCGGCGAGCTCGCGCTCGCGCCCGGGGAGGCCGATCAACTCCATCACTTCTTTGACGCGCGGGCGATATTCTTCGGGGCGCATGCCATACACCCCGGCGTAGAAAACCAGGTTCTCGCGCACGGTCAGGTCTTCGTAGAGCGCGAACTTCTGGCTCATGTAGCCGACCAAGGGGCGGATGCGCTCGGCCTCCCGCACCACGTCAAACCCCAGCACGCTGGCCGACCCGCCGCTGGGCCGCAGCAGCCCCAGCAGCATCCGCATCGTCGTCGTCTTGCCGCTCCCATTCGGGCCGAGGTAGCCCACGACCTCGCCGCGCTGGACGGCAAAACTGATGTGATCTACGGCGGTGAAGCCGCCGAATCTTTTGACCAGGTTGTGAACGTCAATAACCGTCTCAGACATTTGTAATTTGGGATTGATGAGGGTTGATGGTTGACTGGTCCATCGGCAACACCTGCACTTGCAGCGCAGGTGCAAGCGTCAGAAATCACCCGTCGGCAATTCCTATTGCGCTGCCAGGAGTGAGATGAACACATCCTCCAGCGAGGGCGGAATCGGGCGCAGGCGATCCGCCGCCACGCCCGCCGCAGCAAGCGCCGCCGGCAAGCGGGCTAATGGCCCCTCAATCCTCGTGACCCGGAGGTGGAAACGGTCGCCAAAAGTTAGCACGTCCTCAACTTCAGGATCAGCCTGCGCGACGGCCTTCGCGATGTCTTTGGGATGCGCAGCCAGTTCGAGTACACGGCCCGCCAGGGATGCCGTCAGTTCGCGCGGGGAGCCCTGGACCAGCAAGCGCCCCGCATACATGAAGCCGAGCCGGTTGCACCGCGCAGCCTCGTCCATGTACGGCGTGCTGACGACGACGGCAGCTCCCTCGCCAAGGAGGCGGATGATGAGCTGCCAGAAATCCTGCCGCGTCACCGGGTCAACGCCCCCGGTCGGCTCGTCGAGCAGGAGCACTTTGGGCTGGTGCACCAGCGCGCACGCCAACCCGAGTTTCTGCTTCATACCGCCAGAGAGTTGGTCCGCCCGGCGGGATTCAAAGCCGCCGAGGCCGACGAACTTAAGCAATTCCTCCGCGCGCCGCTCGAGGGCGGCCCCGCTCACCCCTCGCACTTGTCCGAAGAAGCGCAGGTTCTCCATCACCGTGAGATCGCCATACATGCTGAAACGCTGGGCCAAATACCCCAACCCGGCGCGGGCCTGCTCGGTCTGGCGCGCCACGTCGTGGCCCCCCACCTGCGCCGAACCGGAGTCGGCGTGGAGCGCGCCGACCAGCAGCCGCAGGGTGGTCGTCTTCCCGGCCCCGTCCGGCCCCACCAGCCCGTAGGCCTCGCCCGCCTGCACGCTCAGGCTCAAGCCGTTGACGGCGTGGGTGTGGCCGAAGGATTTGTGGAGGTCGTGAGCTTCAATCAATGTCGTCATTGCTGATTTGTGATGGATGTTGGCTGACTGGTCCATCAGCAATCATCCATCAACATTCATCCATCTCCAAATTTCACATCCGCCGGCATGCCTGGCTTGAGCCTGCCTCCCGGGTTGTCAATCGAAAGCTTGACCGCGAACACCGTGGTCTTGCGCCCCTCGGCGGTTTGGACGTTGCGGGGGGTGAACTCGGCCTGGTCGGCGATGTGCGTCACGGTGGCCGTAAACGTTTCATTGGAGAACGAGTCGACCGATACCCTCGCCGCCCGCCCAAGCGCGATGTCGCCGTAGCGATCCTCGGGCACGTAGACGGTAATGGTTAGATCGCTCAACTGGCCGAGGACGAGCAGGACCGCGCCGGGGCTGGCGACCTCGCCGGGTTCAATGGCGCGCGACAGGACGACTCCATCTACAGGCGCAGTCAACGTCAGCTTTTTAATCTGCACCTCCAGCAAATCCATGGCCGCTTGCGCCGCATCCATTTGGGACCTGGCGGCATTGAGTTGTTCGGGAGAGAGGGCCGCTTGAGCCGCCTTAAGCGCGGCCTGCGCACTGGTCAAACGCGCCTCAGCCAGTGCCAGTTGGTCAGGGTCAGGACCGGCGGCGAGCTTGGCCGCGCGGGTCTGCGCATCTTTCAGGGCAGCTTCGGCCAGAGCCACGTTGGCCTGGGCCAGCGCCAGCTTGTCGGCGTCCGGGCCTTTCAGCGCATCATTCAGGTTGGTGACAGCCTCATCATAGGCTTCCTGCGCTTTCGCCACCGTATCCTGCTTGTTCACCTGATTGGTGTCAATGCGCAGTTGCAGCGCCAACTGGTCGTTCAATTTGGACTGGTAAGCGTCCCAGGCCTGATCCATCGCATCCTTCAGGTCCTGAGCGCCGTTGCTGGCGTCGTATTTGGCCTTGGCCTCTTCCCACCTGCGCTGATACCAGTTCGTGACGAAGACGGCGTTGTTATACGCCGAGACGTTGGGGTCTACGTTGGCCAACTGCAAATTCGCCTGCGCGTTGTCGAGCGCCAGTTTGGTATCAGACACGGCGTCGTACAGGCTCTCGCCGGCGGGATTCCGGGCGTAGCCGAGGTTTTTTTCCGCTTTGGTAAGCGCGTTTTGCGCCTGGGCGACGGCCTGTTGGGCCTGAGCCGCCGCCAGGGCCGCCGAGTCTTGGAGCGACTGGAGGGCCTGCTGGGCGGCGAGCACCCCCAGTTTCGCCTGCGCTTCGGCCGCTTTCAGTTGCTCGGCTGCAGCGCCGTCTTTCAGCGACTCATAATTGGCGGTGGCAGACGCCAGGGCCGCCGCGGCCTGCGCACGCTGAGCTTCAAGCAGGGTCGCATCCAACTGGACCAGAACGTCGCCCGCTTTCACCGTATCCCCTTCGTCCACGTTCACGGCTGCGACTCGCCCGCCCAGCTCGGGGTTCACGCTCACCTGCACGGTCTCGATGGTGCCCGAGGCAGAGATGACGTCGTTGGTGGCAGAGGTGCGCCCCCCGCCAAAAAAGTACCAATAGCCGAAGCCGGCGAGAGCCAGGATCAGGACAACAGGCAAGACACGCCGCGGGTTGGGATGCATAATGACCTCCAAGTCTATATGTTAGAAGTTGGATGTTGGAAACAGGAAGTCAGAGGACGGAGGTGCTTATCCGATATCCAACTTCCAATCTCTAATTAGTCCAGCCGCTTTCTAAATCTCAACGCCGCGCCGCCCATAATCACGACGCCGAAGATCACCAGAGCCAGCACTTCGTATTTGATCGCATTAAACCCCACGCCTTTGAGCAGCAGGGACCGGATGATAACGAGATAGTAGCGCAGCGGTATCAAGTAGGAAATCCAGCGCAGCACCACCGGCATAGCTTCGAGCGGGAAGAAGAAGCCGGAGAGAAAGATGCCCGGCAGGAGCGTGACCCAAACCGTCAGCATGGCTTCCTGTTGGGTATTGGCGATGGTGGAGGCAAACAAGCCTATGCCCAGGCCGGTCACGAGAAACAGAGTCGAGACCGCCATGATCAAAACGAGATCGCCGCGCACCGGGACGTGGAACCACCATGCGCCGATCACCAGCACCTCCACGGTGTTCATCAAAGCCAGCGTCACGTACGGCAGGAGCTTGCCCACCACAAGCTCCCACGCGCGGATGGGCGTGACGATCAACTGCTCAATAGTGCCTCGCTCACGTTCGCGGACGATGGCGGTGGCGGTCAGTATCGAGGTGAGGGCGTACAAGATCATGCCGATGACCCCCGGCACCATGAAGTAGGCCGTCACCAGATCCGGGTTGTACCAGACCTGCGTCCGCACGTCGACGGGCAGTTGCAGCGAAACGGACGTCCCCCGGCTCGCCAGCCGCTCGGCCATAATCTCTGTGGCGTGGGCCTGCCCGATGAACCGGGCCGCCGACAGCGCCGTCGAAGCGATGGTCGGATCACTACCGTCCAATACAAACGCCACCTGCGCCGCGTCTGTACCGGTCAACTTGTCGGTATAATCGGGCGGGATGATCAGCCCGACGCGCGCCTGCCCGCCGTCAATCAGTGTGCGCAACTCCGCCTCGGAGTCGACATCATAGGCAATCCGAAAATAGTCGGCGGCGCGATATGCGTCGAGCAAAGCGCGGGCCGCCGGGCCTCGATCCTGGTCGAACACCGCCATGGGCACGTTTCGCACGTCGGTCGCCGCCGCATAACCCAGCAAGAATAGTTGCATCACCGGGATCATGAGCGCCAGGAGCAATGTGCGCGGGTCCCGGCTGATCTGGATGAATTCTTTGCGGATGAGAGAAAACAGGCGCGTGTTGAACATCAGGCCTCCGGCTCGACGATCCCGTGCAGATAAATGTCCACCATCCCGCCGAACCAGTCATACTTCCCCTGACGGAACAGCGGCGAGTCCTTCAATATCATCTCGCTCAAAAAATACCCGACGAGCAGGCTCAGGAAAGCGCGCATCACCACGGGCGGCGGGATGGGTCGCATCCCGCGCCGCTGGGCCAGGCGCTGGGCGAAGCCCATGACGGTCGGCAGCAGTTTTTCCAGCAGTTGCTTGAAATGGCGGCCCTGAAACTCCACCAGTTCGATAAAGACGAGCGGGAAGAGGCGCTTCTCGGTCCCGGCCACCCCGGCGTAGATTTGTTGCGCCGCCTGGCGCATGAACTCCGCCGCCGTCTCGCCCTGGATGGACTCCATCGCCGGGAAAATCACGTGATAGGGGTGATAGGCGTCGAGGACGGCGGCGAAGATGGCTTCTTTGTCGGCGAAGTGGTTGTAGATGCCCCCGACGGCGAGGCCGGCTTCGTCGGCGATCTCGCGCACGCTCGTGCCATGAAAGCCTTTCTTGAGAAACAGCGCGTGCGCGGCTTTGAGCAGCCGGGCGCGGGTGGCTTCGCCGCGCCAGGGCGGCTTTCCGGCGGAGGAGTTTTTGCGAGGCGACATTTTCGCTCCTAATATGAATGAACGTTCATTCATATTCTATCCTAATCGGAGAGGAGATGTCAAGACCCAAAATAAAAGGCCCCGACCGATGGCTCGGTCGGGGCCGGACGTGCGCTGATTTCGCCGGCGTCTACTGATGGAGCTTTTTGGCCTTATCCCCCTCGTGGAGGGTGGAAATCTGCCGGAGCACGGCCAGCAGCGCCAGGCCGATGCCCACGGCCTCGCTCGGCTGCAGTTCCGGCTCTGCGCCCTCGCGCTCGACCGAGGTCACGTACAGGTAGGCCGCGCACAGGCCCAGCACGGCCCCGGTCATGCCGCCGATCAGGAACGTCTTCGTGCGCCAGCTCATCTCGTTCATCCCGGCCTCCTGAAAGTGAAGATAGAGCGGATGTCGTCCAGGGTCTTTTGGATCGCCGCGATAAAGGCTTGCACCGACATGACGCCGCCCGCCACCCGCCCTGCGCCGATCTGCGTGTAGCGCACGACCAGAGCCAGGTAATCCTGCGCCTGTTTGAAGAGATACGGCAGCTCGCGGCGGAGATACCAGACGCCCACGCTCGCCCCGATAATCACCGCCAGCAGCACGAGACCCCACATCGCCGCCGGGATGATCAGGAAGATGAGCGAGACGTCGGCAAAGGCCGAGCGGGAGGGATAGCCGGCCGGCGAGGCGGCGAGGACCATCAGCGCCACGGCGGCGACCGCCGCGAGGCCGAACGGGAGGGCGATCTGCCAGGCCACCTCGCGGCGATGCAGGGCGTGAGTGCGCGGGTCGCGGACTCTGGGCGCGGGCGGCTTTTCGACCATGGCGGGTATTCTAGCATAACGCTCCGGCGATTAGAAATCGCGGCAACTCTGGACAAGTCCCCCGCGCCGTGGTATTCTGCGAGCGACGCGCCGCCCGCACGATGATGGTCGGCGCGCAGTTCATAGTAAGGAGCAGAGTGGCATGAGTGACTTCCCCGGCAAAGGCAAAGTGGCCGTCATCAAGACTTCGCCCGAGACGGTGCTGCAGGACGTCGAGCGCGTGATGGAACTGGCCGGGTTCCGCGAGGCTCTGCCCAAAGGCCCGACCACCGCGCTGAAGATCAACATTTCGTGGCAGACGTGGTATCCCGCCTGCTCGTCCACCCCGTGGCAGATCGAGGGCGTGGGGCTGGCGCTGAAGAAAGCCGGCTACACTGACCTGGTGGGGGTGCACAACGACACCGTGGTCGTGGATGCGCGCGACGGCGAGTTCAACAACAAGCACCGCTTCGTCACCGACAAGCTCGGCATCCCGTGCATCTACCTCTACGAAGAGCAGTTCGAGTGGTTCGAGTACAAACCCAAGCGGCCCTTCCTCGTCCTCGACAAGGTTTATCCCCAGGGCGTGTTCATCCCCAAGGCGCTCGTTGGCAAGAACATCGTCCACCTGCCAACCGTGAAATGTGTGCATCCTGACACCGAAGTTGTCCTCGCCGATGGAACGCTGGCGTGTATCGCCGATCTGGTGGAAGGAGCGCTCAAAGAGGGCGGGGTGGCGTTGCTCGACCACGACGGCGACACCCGCATCCCGGCCCGGGCTGCGCTGCTCAGCCTCTCCGATGGCGGGACCCTGGGGCCGCAGGCTACACGCTATTTTTGGCGGACGCCTTTGAATGGCCGAAAGATCTGGCGGATTCGCACCAAGACCGGACGCGAGGTCAAGGTCTCGTCCGAGCACCCCTTCCTGACACCGCAGGGATGGCAACGAGCAGCGACGCTCCACGTCAAAGACCGGATTGCCATTCCGCGTAGAATCCTCGTGAATGGAGTAAGACAATCGCTGCCTGCCTTGTCGTCACCTAACCGGAAACAGATTGATCCTGACACTCTGCCCCTCAAAGGCGGACGCCGTTTCTCCGCTGACACCCAACGTGAAATCGTCCGCGCTTATCTTTCCGGCGAAGAAGTTAAGCAAATCGCCGAAGCCCATCGAGCCAGTATCACTTCAGTAAAACGCATCATCCAGCAGGCTGGGGTTGAGCCACGCCAGCAACGGAATTGGGCGGTGACAGCCCCCATGCAAACGTCACCCGATTTTTGGCGTTGGGTTGGCTACTTTGCGGCCGAGGGTTATCTCAGCCCAAAGAATTACTTCGTCATGGTTAATAGCGACCCGGCGATCCAGGCAGACTATGCCGCATTGACCCACCAGTTGTTTAACACCGAGGTGACATTTGAACGCGGCAAAGAAGCGAAATTTCGAAGCGACCAACTCGCGGAGTTTTTCGCTCAATTAGGCTGGTCGGCGCCGCTGAAAGCCGAGAACAAGAGAGTTCCACCGCTGTTATTCAAATGCACGAATGAGGAGATTGCGGCTTTTCTAGCCGGCTACTTCGATGGCGATGCCACAATAGCCTCTAGTTCAAACCCCAACAAGCACTCCTATGCGCTTGTCGTTTCGTCCAAGAGCGAGCGTCTGATCAAGGAAGCGCAATACCTATTGGCCCGCTTGGGAGTAGTTTCCTTCAAGAAACACATCTGGAATAAAGTCGCGTCTAGCGCAATGGCAAAGCGGTGCTATCATACCTTGAGCGTCTATAGCGAAGACTTGATACGTCTCGCCTCCCACCTCCGCCTGCAATCACGTCACAAACAGAAACAATTGGAGGCAGCATTCACAATCCATCATGATACGAATTGGGACACCAGCCCGTTACCCGGCAGGATTTTCAACACATCCGTACTGAACTTGGCCTATCTCAAAGAGAATT
Organism: Anaerolineales bacterium; assembly: GCA_035291605.1. Taxonomy (GTDB): domain Bacteria; phylum Chloroflexota; class Anaerolineae; order Anaerolineales; family UBA6663; genus DATDRS01. The sequence goes on from DATDRS010000151.1 coordinate 34,953, forward strand.
CGGTAAACTTTCCAGCCCAGCGATGATATCCATGCTGGAAAGCGGTCGGCGAATGCCAAGTCGCAATCTGGCGGCGAAATATCTTGACAAGCTAGCGCATACGGATAGCACGGGCAAGTTTA
>DATDRS010000152.1:0-5964 GCA_035291605.1 Anaerolineales bacterium
CCTGGGGTAGGGGGCGTCATGCCCTGGGTGAAGCCCGGGTCGGCGGCGCCCTCGGCGTCGGCGGTGATCGCCACGTGGCGCAATTTGAGCGCGGCGTCAGGGAGGATGAACACTTCGGGGATGGCGGGCAGGGTGATGCTGGCGGCGCGCGCGATCGTCACGAGTTCGCCGGCCAGCGCCTCCGCCAGTCGGGGCTGCTCGCCAAGCAGCGCCTGCGCATCCGCCGGGTTGAGCCGCACTGCGTAGCGGAGGGCCGGGGCGCCGCGCAGGGCGCTGTCTTCGAGCGCGCGCGTGAGCTGCACGACGACATCGCGCGGGTGCACCCGCCCGGCAAACAGGCGCGCGAAGGTCCCCTCGACCAGGGCCTCCATGCGCGCTTCGAGTTTTGCAAAGCGATTATTCATGGACTGGATTATACTGCGGAAAGGCCCGCCCCCTCCTCGCCTGACCACGCCTCCTGGGCGAAGTCGAAGCCTGCCCTGAGCAAGGTCGAAGGGGAGGCGGTCAGGAGACGCGAAGCGGGCAGGGGGGCGAGGCTATTGCGCTTTGTGCGGGCTGGCTTATACTTGTTGCTGACTTTTGGAGGACATGCAGGGCATGGCGCTTCACGCACGGATGGCGCAACGATTCGACCTGTCCGTGAAATCAACCGATCTGTGCACAGAGAATTCGACGATGACCCCCAGCCGTCAGATTCGCCTGACCAGCCTCGCCTCGTGCGCGGGTTGAGCGGGCAAGATGGGCCCCGAGGCCCTGGCGCAAGTTATGCGCCCGCTGGCCGATATGTTTCAGGCCAAAGACTATCCAGACTTGCTCGTCGGGTTGGGGGCGCCGGACGATGCGGCCGTTTACCGCCTCAACGCCGAGCAGGCGATCATCGAGACGGCGGACTTCTTCGCGCCCGTGGTGGACGACCCTTACACGTTCGGCGCGGTGGCGGCGGCGAACGCGCTCTCGGATGTCTATGCGATGGGCGGCCGCCCGCTGTTCGCCATCAACCTGGCGGCGTTCCCGGATAACCTGCCCCTCGACGTGCTCTCCGAGATTCTGCGGGGCGGCGCGGAAAAAGTGCGCGAAGCGGGCGCGGTGATCGCCGGAGGGCACACGATCACCGACCGGGAGCCGAAGTACGGCCTCGCGGTGACGGGGATGGTCCACCCGGACCGCATTTTTAAGAAGGGCGGCGCGCAGCCCGGCGACCGGTTGGTGCTGACCAAGGCGCTCGGCACTGGCGTGATTACGACCGCCCACAAGCGCGGCGAGGCAGAGCAGGCTCATCTCGACGCGGCGGTGGCGGCCATGTCCCGGCTCAACCGCGCCGCCTCCGAGATCGCCCGCGAGTTTGACCCGCACGCCGTGACGGACATCACCGGCTTCGGCTTGCTCGGCCACGGCCATGAAATGGCGCACCTTTCCGGGGCGCGTTTTGAGATAGATTATGAAACGCTCCCCTGGCTGCCCGGCGCGCGGAAATATGGCGAGGCCTGGGTCTTCCCTGACGGCTCGCGGCGGAACGAGGATTATTTTGGCCGCTGGGTGACGCAGGCGCGTGCGCTCGCGGATTGGGAGCAGCGCTTGCTGCACGACCCGCAGACCTCGGGCGGGCTATTGATCGCTGTGGCTGGCGACCGGATGGAGAGCCTGGTCGAGAAACTGCGGGCCGCCGGGGAAGGGGCCTGGGTCATCGGCGCGGTCTCTGCCGGAAGAGGCGAGATCGTCGTTCGATAAGCGGGAGGCGACGATGGCGAAAATTCTGATCGCTGAGGACGAACCGGACATCCAGAACCTGATCATCCTCACCTTGCACCACGCGGGCTACGACGTGGTGACGGCGGGCGACGGGCAGGCGGCCTACGACCTGGCGCGGGAGGAAGCGCCGGATCTGATCCTCCTGGATGTGAAGATGCCGAAGATGAACGGGTACGAGGCCTGCCGGCTAATCAAAGCTGATCCGGCGCTCAAGCATATCCCGGTGGTCTTCCTGACCGTGCGCGGCATGGACAAGGAGATGCAGGAGGGCCTGGAGGCGGGCGCGGCCGAATATCTCGTCAAGCCGTTTTCCCCCGCCGACCTGATCCAGCGCGTGGCGAAGCTCATCGCGCAGCGGAAGGAATGACTCCGCTTAAAGAAAGCGGGGCCGGATATGTGTACTTTATCCGGCCCCTAAGCGAAGCCTCTGTCAACAACCTCTTATAAATGATGCGCAACCTCATCGGCGGAGGTGTACCAACCTCCTTGGGCACGGCTGACCCGGTCTTCTGGGTCTTGGCCTGGGTCTGGTTACCGGCTCGCCCTTAGAGTAGTGTCTGACGCTCCAACTGTCAGTTCTTGCCGCCGGGCGGAAAGACCAGCGCTTTTGTCCAGACGAGGACTCACTCAGTGGGGAAAGACGGAGTGTGGCTGCATTTCTTTTCCTCGCGTCTTCTCCGCACTGATTGGCTGGGGGAAACCGCCGCGCCTCGCGCTGTCTCCGTGCTGGAGCCAAGTAACCCCTCAGTTGCTTGGTTTGTTGAAGGTGCTTCGCTCTAACCTTTTTATAGTATAAGCCTCTTCTCAGCCGCGAGTCAATACATTTTTGCATACGTTTGGTCAACGCTCTGGGAGCGCTCACAGTGACTCGTCAGCGGAATAGTTATCGTCAGGTCTGCAAACCTATTTGCCTCGAATGTTAGAAGACACGATGGCTCTTCTATTGAGGCGAAGCATTCGCGCTTCAGCCCACCGCCAAACTGGCCCGCTGGGGCGCGAATGCCTCGCCCTCGCAGATGCCTGTGGGCAGTAGTATAGCTTGCGCCTGAGCGCCCTCGTTTGGAATGCGCCTGAGCTAGGTCTATAATCTCCCAATTCGCGCCCTTTACGCGCCGGAGGTCTTTTATGAAGATCGTTGACTTAACTATTGGGGTCTCACCTGCCATCCCCGTCTGGCCCAATAACCCTGGCGTGGAATTAGAACGTATGAACAAAATCGAAGCGGGGGCCAATTCTAACGTTTCGCGCCTGGCGATGGGCGTGCACACCGGGACGCATGTGGACGCGCCGGTGCACTTCATCCAGGGCGCGGCGGGCGTGGATACGCTCAGATTGGAGACACTGGTCGGACCCGCTTACGTCCTGCACCTGCCCAAAGTCAACCGGGTGACCGCGCCCGACCTCGCCGCCGCGAAGATTCCTCCGCGCACAAAGCGGCTGCTCATCAAGACTCGCAATTCCGCCTACTGGGCGCGCGGCGACGCCGAGTTCCACAGTGATTTTGTCGGCGTCGGGCCGGACGCCGCCGAATGGCTGGTCAAGCGCAAACTCCAGCTTGTGGGCGTGGACTACCTCTCGGTGGCCCCGTGGAAGGAGAGCCGCCCCACGCACGAGATTTTGCTCAAGGCGGGGGTGGTGATCGTCGAGGGTCTCAACCTTTCCGCCGTGAGGCCGGGAACCTACGACTTTGTTTGCCTCCCGCTGAAGCTCATCGGCTGCGACGGCGCGCCGGCGCGGGCGGTGGTGGTGAAGTGACAGTAAGCAATGACCGGTAATCGGTGGAGGCACTGATCACTGTTCACTGTTCACTGATCGCCGGCTTGCGCCATGGTCCACTTCGGCCGCGAAATTACGGGCAATTTCGACCTCGCCTCCCGGCGTGAATGGCTGGTCACCAACGGCTTGGGAGGCTGGGCCAGCGGCACGGTGAGCGGCGCGAACACCCGGCGCTACCATGGCTTCTTCATCCCCGCGCTCCAGCCGCCGCTCGGGCGCACCGTCCTCGTCGGCAAGCTCAACGAGAAAGCGACGATCGGCGGATGGACGTTCGCGCTCTCGTCCAACGAGTACGCCGATGGGACAATTGACGCGCACGGTTATCGCCAGATCGAAACCTTTCAACTGGACGGGTTGATCCCGACATGGACTTACGCCCTCGCGGAGGCGCTGATCGAGAAGCGCGTGTGGATGCCCTACCGGAAGAACACCGTGCTGGCCACCTACACCCTCCGGCGCAGTGCTCGCCCCGTCTCGCTCGAAATCCTGGTCATGGTCACGCACCGAGATGCGCATGCCGAGACGCGCGGTGGGGGCTGGGAACCGATGATCAGCCCCATCCCAGGCGGGGCATGGGTGCAGGCCGGGGGAACTGAATTTCGTCTGTCGAGCAATTGCGGCGTGTTCACCCCAGTCCGTGCGTGGCACTGGCGGATCAAGCATCGCGTGGAGGCCGAGCGGGGCCTGCCCGATCTCGAAGACCAGTTCGCCGCAGGGACCTTCGCCGTCGAGCTCCAACCAGGCGAGACCTTCGCCCTCGCGGCGAGCCTGGAGGAGCGCCCGTCGCTCGACTGGGAGAAATCCCTCGCCGCCGAGCGCGCCCGCGAGGCCGATTTGATCGCCCAGGCGGGGATGCAGGGCGATTACGACTGGGTTCAGCAGCTCGTCCTCGCCGCCGACCAGTTCATCGTCAAGCGCGGCGAGGGGCAGACGGTCATCGCCGGGTATCACTGGTTCGGTGATTGGGGGCGCGACACGATGATCGCTTTGCCCGGCCTGACGCTGACGACCGGGCGCTACGAGGCCGCGGCGGACATCCTCCGCACCTTTGCGCGTTTTGTGAGCCAGGGCATGCTGCCCAACCGCTTCCCCGATCAGGGGGAAGAGCCGCGCGTAGCGTACAACACGGTGGACGCGACGTTGTGGTATTTCCACGCGATTGACCAGTACGCCGAGACCTCCGGCGACGACGGCCTCGCCTGCGAACTGTTCCCCGTGCTCGAGGACATCGTGGACTGGCACGCGCGCGGGACGCGCTATCGCATCTACATGGACCCGGATGACGGCTTGTTATACGCGGGGGAGCCGGGCGCGCAGTTGACGTGGATGGACGCCAAGATTGACGAGTGGGTCGTCACCCCGCGCATCGGCAAACCCGTGGAGATCAACGCGCTGTGGGTCAATGCCTTGCGGGTCATGGACGCCCTGCGCCGGAAATTGGGCCTGCAGGGGAGACGCGCTTACTCTTCGATGGCCGCGCGCGCCTCACAAAGTTTTGAGAAGTTCTGGTATGCCAAGGGCGGTTATTTGTATGATGTCGTCGGCGGGCCGGAGGGGGACGACCCCTCCCTGCGCCCGAATCAACTCTTTGCCGTCTCGCTGCCGCGCGGGCCTCTGGCCGGACCGGAGCACAGCGCCCGCGCCCGCTCTATTGTGGACGCCTGCGCCGCGCAACTGTTGACGTCTTACGGCCTGCGCTCGCTATCCCCGGCGCATCGCGACTACACGGGTATGTTCACGGGCGACCAGCGGCAGCGGGATGCGGCCTATCATCAAGGCACAGCCTGGGGCTGGCTGATCGGCCCGTTCGTCGAGGCGCACTTCCGGGCGTACGGCGATGTGTACGCCGCACGCTCTTTCCTCGCGCCGTTCGAGCATCACCTGTCCGATTTCGGCCTCGGCTCGATAGCGGAAGTCTTCGAGGGCGACGCGCCCTTCATCGCCCGCGGCTGCATCGCTCAAGCGTGGAGCGTGGCCGAGGCGCTGAGAGCCTGGGCAAAATTACGACAGTAGAGCCGATGACGTGAAGTGCGTCGCACGGAATGAGCCTGGGCAAAGCTGAGATAATGACTCTTATCAAGCGGATGTGTATCCTGGCAGCGGCAGGGTCAGGCCCCCGTCAATCAAAATCGTCTGCCCGCGGATCATCTCGGCGGCGGGGGAGCAGAGGAACGCGACCAGGCCGGCCACGTCTTCCGGGATCACCAGCCTCCCGGCAGGCGTGGCTTTGGCTTTTTCGGCCAGCAGGTCTTGATCCAGGGCGCGAGTCAGCGCAAAGTGCTTGAGCGCGCCGGTCGCCACGATCCCCGGTGAGACGGCGTTGACGACGATGTTCTTCGGCGCGAGCTCGACCGCCAGGTAGCGGGTGAGCGCTTCGAGCGCGGCTTTGCTCGCGCCCACGACCACGTAATCCGGCATCACGCGGAACGAGCCCGGGCT
>DATDRS010000153.1:0-9158 GCA_035291605.1 Anaerolineales bacterium
CGGGATCACAAACGGGTAGTGTGTGCAGCCGAGGACAAGCGCGTCAATGTTCTGCGCGAGCATCGGCTCGACCCATCCACGCAGCAGTTCTTCGGTCTCCGGCGTGTCCATCTTTCCCGTTTCAATCTGTTCCACCAGCCCTGGGCAGACCTGCTTCAGCACTGTGACGCTCTGAGCAAACCGCTCGACGACTGAATTGAATAGCTCGCCCTGGAAAGTGGCGGGCGTCGCCAACACGCCGACGACCCCTGTCTGCGTCTGCTCGGCGGCGGGCTTAACCGCCGGCTCCATGCCCACGAACGGAACCGTGGGAAATGTCTGGCGCAGATATTTGAGCGCAGCGGCCGAGGCAGTATTGCAGGCGACGACGATCACTTGCGCGCCCTGAGCGCGCAGAAAGCGCGTGATGGCCGCGGAGAACTCACGCACTTCTGCTAATGGGCGCGGGCCGTAGGGGATGTGCGCGTTGTCGCCGAAATACAACAGGTCGGCGTGGGGCACGCCAAGCGGGGCGCGGATGGCGCGCAGGACAGACAGGCCGCCGACGCCGGAGTCAAAGATTCCAATCACGGACATGGCTCGTATTGTACCGCGCCCTGTTTATGACCCGCTTAGACCACACCCGGGGTGGGCCAGATCAACCGCATCCTCGCCACAAGCGCGGGCGGTATCTCGCGGAAATTTGCCCACGAGAATGGGCGCGCAGCGTCGGCCGGCTCGGTGAAAGCCGGTTCTTCGATGCCGTCCAACGCAAAACCCGCTGTGTCACTCCCTTTTCCACGCTGCCTCGACGAACTTCACAAACAGCGCCTTCATCTCCGGCTGGGCCTGGAGGTTCTCCGGGTGCCACTGCACCCCGAGGGCAAAGGGGTGATCGGGCAGCTCAATCGCCTCGATCACGCCGTCGGGCGCGCGGGCGGCGATCTCCAACCCCGGCGCAACGTCCTTCACCGCTTGATGATGGCGGCTGTTCACGTGCGCAATCGGCCGCCCGAGGCAGCGCGCCAGCAAGGTCTCCTCCTCGACTTTCACGCTGTGTGCGTGGTAGTTCGGCGGGTATTTCGAGGAGGGACACATGTGACCGATATCGCTCCCCAGCTCGTCGGGGATGTCCTGAACCAGCGTCCCGCCAAGCGCCACGTTGAAGACCTGGATGCCCCGGCAGATTCCAAACAAGGGTTTGTGGCCGGCTGTGGCGCGGCGGGTGAGGTCAACCTCCACGCGGTCGCGGTCCGGGTCAATCTCGCGGGTCTTCGGGTGTTTCACGGCGTTGAACAGGCTCGGCTCAATATCGCCGCCGCCTGTGAGCAGGACGCCGTCCAGCCGCTCGTAGAGTTCGCGCAGGTCGTCGCCGACCAGCGTGAGCGGGATGAGAACGGGCAGGCCGCCTGCCCCGACGACCGCATCAATATACGAGGCGAGCGCCCCCTGCATGTTCCGGCTGGGGGAGGCGGCGGATGATGACCAGCGTTCGGCGGTGATGCCGATGAGGGGTTTGGGCATAGAAATAAAAGGCGCAGGCTGGTAAAGCCTACGCCTCAAAGATTACCACACCTGGCGAAAGATTACGCCGTCTCGGCCCGCTTTTCCTTCAGGCGGGCGGCCTTGCCGCGCAGCTCGCGCAGGTAGTAAAGTTGAGCGCGGCGCACCCTGGCGCTCCGCACCACTTCCACCTTGTCAATGCGCGGCGAGCGGAGGAGGAAGGTGCGCTCCACGCCGATGCCGTGCGAGGCCAGGCGGCGCACGGTGAAGTTGGCGTTGTTGCCGCCCTTGCGCATGCGGATGATCGTGCCTTTGAATTCCTGGATGCGCTCCTTGTCGCCTTCCACGATGCGCACGTGCACGCTCACGCTGTCGCCCGGCTTGAGCACGGGGATCTTGGGGTTTTCAGGCGTCTCTACCGCCTTGATTAAGTCAGCCATAGTTCGTCGTCCTGTCCGGTCAAGACTTTGCCGCCCACGACACCCAGGGCGGCAAGCAGCGGCATTATACCAAAGATAACGGGCGCCTTACAAGGGCGGGAAAGTCCTCAGTCCCCAATCTCCCACCTCCAACTCACCACCCCAGCCGTTTGGCCGCCACCAGCACGCTCACCAGGCTCTTCGAATCGCGCAGTTCGCCGCTCGCCGCCATCGCCGCGGCGCGCGCGGCGGGGATTTTCTCGATCTCGATGACCTCGTCCTCGTCATGCGCCAGCTTGGAGGGTGTCAGGCCGGTGGCGAGGTAGACGTGCATCAACTCTGTCGAATAGCCGGGCGCCAGCCAGAAGTCGAGCAGCCATTCCAGCCTGCCGGGGCGCATCCCGATCTCCTCCTGCAGCTCGCGCTCCGCCCCCGCCCGCGGGTCTTCCCCCTCCCCCAGCGCGCCCGCCGGGAGCTCGAGCAGGACGTCCCCCACCGAGTGGCGGTACTGGCGGATGAACCAGATGTTGTTTTCGTGATCCAGCGGCAGCATCGTCACCGCGCCGCCGTGCTCCACGATGTCCAGCCGCGTCGAGCGCCCCGGGTGGAATTCCAGCTCGTCCACGCGGAGCGAAAACGTGCGCCCACGGTAGATCGTCTCGGTTTTCAGTAACCTGGGAACCACGCCTGCCTCCCAAAAAATCCGTAAGGGTAGGTCTCAGACCTACCCCTACGGCGGGTCGCTTCAATGCCTCCCCCAGTGCTTAGATTACGGGTATTTGATCACGTCGCCCGTATGGATCGTGTAAGGGAAGGCAATGCCGTTCAGGCGCGCCAGCGCTTCCGTGGTCAACCCGCAGTTGTAGGCGATGCGGAACAGGTTGTCGCCCTGCTTCACCGTGTAAGTGCCCGCGCAGGCTTGCGGCGTCGCCGGAGGCACGGCCGTCGCGCCGGCCGCGGGCATGTTCAACTGCTGGCCGGGTCTGATGAAGTTCGGGCTGATCCCCGGGTTCGCGGCGATGATGGCCGACGGCTCGACCCTGCATTCGCGCGCAATCTTGTAGATCCAGTCGCCCTGCTTCACCGTGTAGGGGCTGGGGCAGCCCTGCGGGGTCGCCGTCGGCGGCGGGGGCAGGGTGGGCTGAGGGGTCGGAGTCTCTGCCGGGGGCTGCGTGACCGCGGCTACCGCCGTCTCCGTCAATTCCGCCCCGCCGCCAACCCCCAGGGACACCGCCGTCCCCGTCATCGAGCCGGCCACCTGCGTGCCGAGGGCCGCCATCGTCGGATCGGTTTCGAGGGGCTGCCCAATGCCTGGGCCGCCCTCCGCCGGGGTGGTCGCCTCCGCCGGCGTCGGGGCGTTTGACGCCGACCGGGTGCAAGCCGCCAACACCAGGCTGACCGCCAGGGCCAGCATCAGGATGCCGTGCAATTTAGAATTTTTCATCATCTCCTCCTGGGGCGAATCCCGCGCGCTGCCGCCGCCCGCATAATAACTATAGATGAATATAGCACAAACACAAATTGGCGCAAGCAAAACCGGACTGGTTTTGGCCGCAAGCCTGGCCCTCCTCGCCCGGCGCGCCGTCCTGGGCCTGCTGGCGATGGTGCAGTAATCGTGCCAGGCCTCCCCCTTTTCCCTTGCCACCTGCCACTCACCACTTGCCCGCCGCCCGCGTTTTGCGCTTGACTCTCTGGCCGAACAGGCTAGACTCTAAACACCACTCGCCAGCGGTGGGGACGCTCGGCACAGGGGTATGATCTCATCTGGGCCGTCCGTAACGTCATCGGGTCGCGGGCGGCCCGGTTTGTTTGTGATAGGACGATTAGGCGGAAAAGCATTTTCGCAAAAAGGGATGGCAAGTACGATATTACGGATTTCTTCGCTTACGAGTAGGTTAGGCGGCCTAACCACCAGGCGACACCAATATCGCAGAGAATGCTCGTATGCCAACGATCTGGACCCTGGGTCATGCTAATGTAAGGACGCAATTCGCCTATACAGGCACCGTTGATGCAGGTGTCACCTTGCTCTTCGCAGGACAGCCGCATATCTCATCCGATTTCTTTCGGGCCATACTTCAAAGGTTCTCTGGCAGTACAATACAATACCCGGTGGTTTCAACATGACAGATCCAACCCCAGGTGGACTCGGTGAATGGGTGCAAGAACACTCTCGAGAGCTAAATGACGTCGCCCTAACCCCTCGGCACGCCTCGTTTATTGCGGCCATTCTGGTGCATGAGAATCTTATTAGAAGTAGCCTGCATAGAAACGCGGTCTACCTGCATTTCAGCCTGTGATGCTGACAGGCTTTGCACCTGAAATGGAGACCAACTAGGGTGCACTCCACAAGAAGGGACTGTCGCACATGTGGCAAAGACTTTTGGAACTCATAAATCAAGTCAAACGGCGCATTCGGAGCCGGCTACAAAGCATTGCGCTACGCATACTTACCACACTGCTGCCTGAGTCTGCGACAAAAGCCGAAGCCCCGCCTGTTTCTCCGACGATTGCCGAACCGGAATTGGGGCTTGCTGCAGGCGTGCCACCCCAATATCGGCAACGAGAATCTCTATTTACATATCGGGAAAGAGTATTTTTCAAAGCGTTACTGGAAGACGTAGGCGACCAATATCAAGTGTTCGCCAAAGTGCGCTTGGGGGATATTCTCTGGTTGTTCAACGAACCAGAAAATCGCAAGTTTCACAACAATCAACTTCAATGCAAGCATTTTGACTTTGTGGTGTGTGACAAAGACTCCTACAAGCCGCTGTTAGCCATAGAACTCGACGACAGTAGCCACGATAAATATGACCACCACGCGAGAGATGAATTCAAAGAACGCGTGTGCAAGGAAACGAGACTAAAACTGTTGCGAGAGCAGGTACAAAAAACTTATCCCAAAGGCTATGTGGGGGAACGAGTACACAGCGCAATTCACGAAAAGGCAGACAAATAAGCCTATAGCAAAACGCTCTCACCAATAAATATGCAGGCCCCTGTGTCTCAGCCCGGCGGCCTGTTGTTTTGCCCAGACCTTTGGGGTCTCTGAGACCCCAAAGGTCTGAAGTAGCTGGGTTGCGCCGTGGCGACTGGCGCGCCGGTTGGGACTTGAGAACGTACGTCATGATCCTTCGCTCCACACGCTGATGATGCAGCTTTAACATCAAGGGCAATCGGTATCGCGTCGTCGTCGCCGTTCAATACCAGCACAGCATCGTCTACATTCGCTTTGTCGGTACACATCAGGCATACGACAAGGTTGACGCCGCCGCCGTTTGAGACAGGAGTTTCTGACCATGGACATTCGCCCCATCAAGACCGAGGCAGACTATCAATCCGCCCTGAAGGAAATCGAAGTCCTTTTTGAGGCTGCGCCCAACACGCCGGAAGGCGACCGATTGGATGTGTTGACCACCCTCGTGCAGGCCTACGAGGAACAACGCTATCCTATTGGCCTGCCTGACCCGATTGAGGCCATCCTGTATCACATGGAGAGTCGCGGCTTGACGCGCCGTGACCTGGAGCCTTTCGTCGGCCATCGGGCGCGCGTTTCCGAGATCCTCAACCGCAAACGCGCCCTCTCGCTGAGAATGATCCAGCAGCTTCATGCGGGGCTGGGCATTCCGGCGGAAGTCCTGCTCCAACCCTACCCGCTTGAGAGGGGCAAAGCACGGAGACGACTCCGAAGAACATTGCCGCCCACCCGGCGACTGCAACCGACGCGCTTTCCGCGCCGCCCTGGCCAACGCTCCGGTTAGCGGTCGGGTGCTAACCGCGTAGGGGCGATTCCCGAAGCGCCCTTACTGCGCCCGGAGGATATGCGTGATGATCGTCGCGCCGCTGCCCCCGATGTTCTGCGCCATACCGACCGAAGGTCGCCCCAGCACCTGTCCCGCTCCGGCCTCTCCGCGCAATTGCTCTACGACCTCGACAATCTGAGACAGGCCCGTCGCGCCGACCAGGCGCCCGCCTTGAGGCCGCCCCGCCTAGCGATGGGGACACACAAAAATCTGACGAGCACTCTGGCAGGATTTGCGCCTTGCGTGTATGCTGAGGCTGGCGCAGATAGGCGCCTCTCAGTCTTCGGCCAGCGCGAGAGAGGGCAGCCAATGTCATCCCAACCCGATGAACGGGGGGAGCCTTCCAGCGGACAAACGGAATGGGCGCGGATACTCTGGCATTCCTATTTAACGGGCGACCGCTCTCAACTGAACACCCAGGTCAAAGTGATGCGGCAGATCTTCAAGCGCCTGCCGTCCGAGCCGCGCTGCAGGGTCTGCAACGCGCCGTTTCGCGGTCTGGGCGGCGCGGTGGTCAGCGTGTTTGGGTTTGGCGCCGGGCGATCGAGTTTCAACCCCAGCCTGTGCGACCGCTGTGAAAAAACCGTCAGAAAGCATCAGGTGGGAACAGAGATTCAACTCACGATGCTCTTTGCCGATGTGCGCGGCTCAACCAACCTAGCCGAAGACATTGGCGCCTCTGCGTTTCACCGCCTCATCAATCGCTATTACAAGGCCTGCACCGAGGTGCTTAGCCAGACTAATGCCCTCATCAACCGGCTGATCGGAGACGCGCTGATCGGCTTGTACGCGCCGGGAATTGCCGGGCCGGAACATGCGCGCACCGCCGTGGAAGCCGCCCGGGCGCTGCTCGAAGCCACAGGCCACGCTGATCCAGAAGGCCCCTGGATTCAGGTAGGGGTTGGGGTCCACACAGGCACGGTTTATGTAGGAGCAGTCGGATCCAGTGACAGTGTGAGTGACATCACAGTGCTGGGGGACGCCGCCAATACCGCCGCGCGGCTGGCCTCCCAGGCCCTCCCCGGGGAAATCCTGGTCAGCGAAAATACCTGTCACGCCGCCAAATTGAAATTGGAAGACTGTGAGCTTCGCACGCTCAAATTGAAAGGACGCCATGAACCCGTGGCCGCGCGTGTGATCCGTGTATCCGCATAACCACCGTGCTCGAATCGATTCTGACGGGTGAGCCGAGATGAGAGGGAGGGCGCGATGAATACTGAAAAGCACGTGCATCTCCAAAACCCTCGCGGCTTCCAAATCAACCTTGATCTGCTTCGAGAGTTCGAGCTGGGCCTCGAGCCCGCCGCGCCGGAGCAAAGCAAAATACCCGCTCGTATTCTGGGCTACGGGGAGATCAGCACGGTTTTTGAAATCCAGATTGAGTCCCTGCATGGCCTGGCCTGCAAGCGCCTGGCGATCTTCGAGTCGTTTGAGGAGATGGAAAAATACGAGGCCTCCTACGTCGAGTACAACCGCTTGCTGGAAGAAGTGATTGGCCTCCGCCTGCCGCCGCAGGGCTACGTCGCCTTTCCGGGCCGGGCGGGCCGCCCTATCTTGTATCTCCTCCAACGGAGGCTGCCTTCAGCCTGGATTGGTAACCAGGCGCTGCGCGTGCTGCCTCCTCGAGAGATGTCCGCGCTGATCAGACCTATCCTCAACGAATTGTGCAAGGTGTGGAATTTCAATCGCCGGCAGGGCCGCTGGCAGGTTGCGATTGACGGCCAACTCTCCAACTGGGTGGTTGAGGGTTTCGATGCCGGCCATCCCGTGCTCCATCAGCCGGTTTTCCTGATCTACCTGGATACCAGCACGCCCCTCTTCCGCATCCACGGGAAGGAGCAGTTGGACTCGGAACTTTTCCTGCGCAACGCCCCCTCGTTCCTCGCGTGGTTGATCCGGCGCCTCTTCCTGAAAGACGTGATGAATCGTTACTACGACCTCCATTTGGTGGCCGTAGACCTGATCGCCAATTTCTACAAAGAGCAGCGGCCGGACCTGATCCCCGATCTCGTCGGGTGGGTGAACGACTTTTTCGCCAGAGAAGCAGCGAGCCTGGGGGTGAAACCGGTCGGGGAAAAGGAAGTTCGGTCTTACTATCAGGAGGATGCTTTCATCTGGTCATTCTATCTGTCTGCGCGGAGGCTGGATCGTTTCATTCAAACGCGGCTCCTGAACCGTGAGTATCCGTACATCCTGCCCGGGAAAATCAAGCGATAGCCCGGCCCGGCGGACGCTCCGAGATTCTATGGCAAGGGAAGAAGGAGGCCAGCATGTCGCTGATCGGTCTGGATTCCAAAGACAAGATCATCGAGAGGTTCGCCCAGCACGTCTCCAGCGGGAAGGCGGAGTTTTTCGCCCAGGCGGGCATTGATTTCGTCTTCGGAAAACGCGAGGGGGTTTACGTATGGGATGTGACTGGGCGGCGGTTGATTGATTGCCATTGTAATGGCGGCGTCTTCAATCTCGGACATCGTAATCCGCGCGTCGTTGCGGCGCTCCAAAAGGCTCTCGAAGAACTGGACATTGGCAATCACCACCTCATCAGCGAGCCGCGCGCCCGGCTGGCCGAGCGCTTGGCTGCCCTCTCCCCTGGCGACCTCAATCGCGTTGTCTTTTGTGTTGGGGGAGGGGAGGCTGTGGACATGGCGCTCAAGCTGGCCCGCGGGCACACGCGGAGGGCGAAGGTCATCTCTGCCCAAGGGGGTTATCACGGCCACACGGGCCTCGCCCTCGCCGCCGGAGAGACGCAATATCGCGAGCCGTTCGAGCCGCTCTCCCCCGGCTTCGTCCAGGTTCCCTTCGGCGACCTCGACGCGCTCCGGGCCGTGATCGGCGCGGACACCGCCGCCGTGATCTTCGAGACCATCCCCGCCACGCTCGGCGTCGCCCTGCCGCCCGAGGATTTCTTCGCAGGCGTGCGCCGGTTGTGCGACGAGTTCGGGGCCGTAATGATCATGGACGAGGTGCAGACCGGGCTAGGGCGGTGCGGCGCGGTGTGGGGCATCAACACCTACGGCGTCGTCCCCGACATCATCGTCACGGCCAAAGGGCTTTCCGGCGGCCTCTATCCCATCTCGGCCCTGCTCTACCGCGAGTTCCTTAACCCGTTTCTCCACGCCAATCCGTTCATCCACATTTCGACGTTCGGCGGGTCGGAGGCAGGCTGTTGGGTGGCGCTCGAAGTGCTGAACGTTCTGGAAGAGCCGGGATTCCTCGACCACGTGCGGCGGATGGCGGGATCGTTCCGCGAGGGGCTAGGCGGATTGCAGAAGAAGCACGCGGGCGTTCTGCGGGAAGTGCGCCAGCGAGGGCTGATGATGGGCCTGAAGATGGCCGACCCGGCCTGCGGGCCGCTGATGACGCTGGCCGGGTTCCGGCACGGCCTCCTCGCCATCTATGCCAATCACGATCCGTCCGTGCTGCAACTCCTGCCGCCGTTGATCATTCAAGCGCA
>DATDRS010000154.1:0-5429 GCA_035291605.1 Anaerolineales bacterium
TCTGGCGGGCGGCTTGCTGGAGGAGGCGCTCTTCTGGGGCACGGGGGGCCGCCGGTTCAAAGTCGAGGAAACTACCTGCGTCGCCAAAGGCGACCCGACTTGCACGTTCCAGATCGAGAAACGGCCGCTGGATTAGAGAAAGGCAGATCCGTTTCCTGATGTGTGGATGAGCAGGTGATCCTGGAGCCTTTCCAGGTTTAACGGGAGACTGACCTGTCTTCCAGCGGATGGGAAGCCGCTTCGCGTAAACGGATAACGTGCGACCCGCCTCCGCTTAAATGACGTCATCTATCGTCGGCAAACGCTATCAGTTGCTCACCGCGCTGGGCGCGGGCGGCATGGGCGCCGTCTACCTCGCCCTCGACCGCCTGGCCGGAGAGACCGTCGCCCTCAAGCGCGTTTCAATCCCCACGTACGACGACGACGATCCCACCCTCGCGGCGCTGATGGCCGGCCCCGACCCCGCGCTCGCCCTGGCGCGCGAGTTCGAGGCCCTTGCCTCCCTCCGCCACCCCAACATCATCGCCGTCCACGACTATGGCTTCGACGCGCTGGAAGGCGCCTCGGAGCCTCAGCCCTTCTTCACCATGGAACTGTTGCCTTCGTCCGTCGCTCTCCTGAAGGCTGGGTATCCCTTGCCCTTTGAGGGCCGCGCTAATCTGTGGCTACAACTGCTCCACGCGCTGGCTTACCTGCACCGCCGCGGTTTCACGCACGGCGACTTGAAGCCTGAGAATGTGCTGGTCACGCGGGAAGGGATGGTCAAAGTACTGGACTTTGGCCTGGCGCTGCGCGCGGGCCAATCGCTGGAGACGACGACGGGCACGCGCGCCTACATGGCCCCGGAGTTGCTCAAGGGGCAACCCGCCAGCCCAGCCAGCGACCTGTACGCGGTCGGCGTCATGGCCTACGAGCTCTTCGTCGGGCGGCCTCCCTTTGACCGGCAGAGCAGCCAATTTGAATATGACGTCATGTACACGCCCGTCAATGTGGGCGGGTTGGGCCTGCCGCCGGCCCTCGCCCAAATCCTGGGGCGGCTTCTGGCCAAAACGCCTGCCGGACGCCCGGCCGACGTTCACGAGGTCATCCGCGCCCTCAGCGCGGCCATCGGGAAGCCCCTGCCGGTGGAAACCCCCGCCACCCGTGAGAGTTTTCTGCAAGCCGCCGAGCTGGTGGGGCGCGACGCGGAATTGACGCAGTTGACCCAGGCTCTGAAACTGAGCCATTGGGGGCAAGGGAGCGCGTGGCTGGTGGGGGGGGAGAGCGGGGTGGGCAAATCGCGTTTGCTGGATGAACTCCGCACGCGGGCGTTAGTCCAGGGCGCGCTCGTCCTGCGCGGGCAGGCGGTGAGCGAAGGGGGGCTGCCGTATTCCCTGTGGCGCGAGAGTCTGCGCTGGCTGGCGCTGCTGGCCGATCCGGACGACCTGGAGGCCGGGGCGCTCAAACCCTACGTTGCCCACCTGGATTGGCTCCTGGAGCGCGCCGTCCCCGACGCGCCTGAACTTGACCCCCGCGCGGCGCAGACCCGACTGCTGGCCACAGCCGTGGGGTTGCTCCGGCGCGTGGCCGCGCAGCAGCCGATCCTGCTCCTGCTGGAAGACCTGCATTGGGCGGATGCCAACAGCCTGGCGCTGCTCACCTGGCTCACCCGCGTCGCGCCGGAGCTGCGCCTGCTGATCGTCGCCAGTTATCGGGACGACGAGCGCCCGCGCCTGCCGGACGAATTGCCGGGGATACGCCTGCTGCCGCTCAGGCGTCTGTCGGAAAAAGGCGTGGCGGCGTTGAGCGCGGCGATGCTGGGATCCGCCGGGAAGGAAACGGCGCTGGTGGATTTTCTGGCGCGTGAGACGGAGGGCAACGCCTTCTTCATCGTGGAGGTGGTGCGGGCGCTGGCCGAAGAAGCTGGACGTCTTGATCTCATCGCTCACACCGCCCTGCCGGAGCATGTGGCGGCGGGTGGGATGATAAATGTCGTCCAACGCCGCCTGAGCCGGGTATTGCCGTCAGACCGTCCCTTATTGGAGCTCGCGGCCATTGCCGGGCGGCAGTTGGATACGACGGTGTTGAGCGCAGCGGACCTTGCCATTGACCTGACGGCGTGGTTGACCCGCTGCGCCGATGCGGCAGTGCTCGAACCACAAGCCGAGGGCTGGCGCTTCGCGCACAACAAATTCCGGGAAGGCGTTCTGGCTGACTTATCTGCCGATCAGCGGCGAGCACTGCACCGGCGGGTTGCCCTGGCGCTTGAGGCGGCTTATCCGAAGGATGCCCAACAAGCGCCTGTATTGGCCCATCACTGGGGAACGGCTGGGGACCCGGCCAAAGAAGCCCATTACGCTACGTTGGCGGGTGAGCAGGTGCTCAAGGCCGGCAACTTCCGTGAGGCTCTGCAATACTTCTGGCGCGCCCTGGCCGTTTTCCCGGAAGAGTTGGAACGGGGGAGCGACAACCAACACACACGGATGACATTGCTTTACTGGCTGGGCGAAGCGTATGAGCGCCTGGGTGAATTACGCGAGGCGCGGGATAACTTTCAGAACAGCCTGGCCCTGGCGCGCACGAGTGATCATCGGAAAGGCATGGTGGATGCGCTCGCTGGATTATGCTGGGTTGCGACGCGGGAGGGCGCTTTTGACGAAGCGCACCATCTGGGGGAAGAATCTTTAGCGTGGGCGCGCGCGGCCGGCTACCATCGGGGTACAGCGTTGAGCCTGCGACGATTAGGCAATATGGCGGCTCTTCAGAGTAACCACGCCTCTGCGGCGGGCTACTTTACCGAGTCATTAGCAATAGCCAAAAAAGCAGGGGATCGCTCGATGGTAGGCAGATGCCTCAACAACCTGGGCGACATTGCCACCGAGCAGGGCGATTATGCTTTGGCTGCCCACTACCTGAATGAGGCGTTGGCAACGATGAAGGAGATCGGCGACCAGGAGGGTGTTGCTTTCGTCAACTTATCTCTGGGCGACTTAGCGATCGGACAAAATGACTGGAGCGCCGCCCAAAACTATTGCCAGGCTGGATTAAAGCAGGCGGTGAGCATTGCGGCCATGCCCTGGGTCTTATTTGCGCTGGCTGGTCTGGCCGACGTTCAAGTAAAGGCCAAACGCTATGAGGCGGCGGCGGAACTGCTGGGGTTGGTGCTGACGCATCCAGCCAGTGATGCGCAAGTCAAGCAACGCGCCGAGCCCGTGCTGGCATTAGCGCGCGCCGCTTTACCGCCCGATGTGGTGGAGGCCGCGCTGGAACGCGGCCGAGCGAAAGAGTCGGAGGCGGTTGTGGCGGAGATACTGTCATAGCTCCGGCCTCTACAGCACTTTCCAGCCTCCCCCTTCATCCGTGCGACTCTACTCCCTCAAACAAATCCGTCTCGCGCACGCTTTGGCCTTCCGGCACGGGCGGGTGGGCGCGCATAAACGTGTCGTCGGTCTGCATCCATTTGACGATCAGCCCGGCCAGGCCGTCGCTCGGCGGGCCGCTCTTCGCCTGGCTTTTGTGGCAGCCCCAGGCTGCCTGCCGGCGCGCCTTCGCTTCGCCGCTGATGCGGATGCGCGCATGGATCGGAAACTCGGCCTCCTCTACCAGGCTGAAGAGGTCAATGTCCTTGTTGCGGCCAAAATGGCGCGGGTCTTGTCCGAGGAGCGAGAGCAGTCTCAGAAACGGCTTGATCGCCCGCCGGGGAAAAACGGTGTAATACAATTTTTGAGGCTGGTAAGCCGGGCCGAGTTCGGGAAACTGCCCCGCGTCGCCGGCGGCGTGGAACGCGCGCACCGTGGCGTGGTGAAGCGCGATATGGTCGGGATGCCGGTAGCCGCCGATGGGATCGTTGCCAATGACGACCTGCGGCTTGACCTCGCGGAAGACTTTGACGATCCGGGCCGCCACCGCCTCGACGGGCGCGGCGGCAAGCGCATTGGGATGCGTGTTATCGGGCGCGCCGGGCATCCCGGAATCGCGGTAGCCCAGGTAGATCACGTCGGCCAGGCCCAGCGCCCGGGCCGCGCAGGCCAGTTCGGCCCAGCGCATGTCGCCCGTCGTCGCGTATCCCTGAAGGTGTTCGGGGTCGGTCGAGCCTAACTCGCCCCGCGTCCCGCAGGCGTACACCACCTTCAGGCCCTGAGCCGCATATTTGGCGAGCGTGCCCCCCAGCCCGAAGGATTCGTCGTCGGGGTGCGCGCCGACGAAAATCAGTGTGCGTTCATCAGTCATGTTGGGTATTCAGTCTCTATCCTTATACCCGTCTGGGCAGGGCTTGCCTGGGCGACCGCAAGGGTCGCCCCGACGGCCGCCCCGACGGTCACCCCGACGTTTACAGATAGGCTCTCAGTACCTGTCCTCTCTTCCGTGCGGCCCGCGCGTGCCAAACGGGCAGCACGAATGATACTGGCGCGGCCTCAGGCTGGCAACCCGTTCCGCTCGCGCCCCATGTTAGAATTGCAGATATGACGACGATGACACTGCATGCCAAGCCTTTGTCCCTCACCGCCATTCAGGCCAGGACCTCGGCGGAATTGATCGAGCGCCTCACGGTCAGCATCCAGGCCGGGGCGGTCGTGGCCCCGGACAAGCTCCGGCTGATCCTCGCGGCGTTCATCGCGCGCGGCCACCTCCTGCTCGAAGACGTCCCCGGCATCGGCAAGACACTCGTCGCCAAGGCGCTGGCCAAATCGCTCGCCGCCGATTTCAAGCGCGTGCAGTGCACGCCGGACCTCCTGCCCAGCGACATCACCGGGAGCAGCATCTACGACCAGCGCGAGCAGGAATTTGTGTTCGTCCCCGGCCCGCTCTTCGCCCACGTGGTGCTGGTGGACGAGATCAACCGTGCTACCCCGCGCACGCAGGCAAGCCTGCTCGAAGCCATGGCCGAGGGGCAGGTGACGACCGACGGCGTGACGCGCGTGCTCGCACAACCCTTCTTCGTCATCGCCACGCAAAACCCCGTGGAGACCGCGGGCACGTTTCCCCTGCCCGAAGCCCAACTCGACCGGTTCCTGTTCGCGCTCAATCTCGGCTATCCCGGCGAGGAAGCGGAACTGCTGATCCTCGAGCGCGAGGAGCACTCGAACCCATTGGACGATGTTCAAGCCGTGTTGTCGTTAGATGATATTTTGCACCTTCAAGAATCCGCCTGGCGAGTCGAGGTGGCTCGCCCGGTGAAGGAATACATCGTGCGCCTCGTCGGGGCGACGCGCGGACGCCCGGACGTGATCCTCGGCGTCAGCCCGCGCGGCGGCGTGGCCGTGCAGCGGGCGGCGCAGGCGATGGCCCTGCTCAATGGCCGCGATTTCGTCACACCCGACGACGTGAAGGTCGTCGCCCCCGCCGCCATGGCCCACCGCCTGCTGA
The DNA here is from genome assembly GCA_035291605.1 of Anaerolineales bacterium. Taxonomy (GTDB): domain Bacteria; phylum Chloroflexota; class Anaerolineae; order Anaerolineales; family UBA6663; genus DATDRS01. Next base: position 5,347 of record DATDRS010000154.1, read on the forward strand.
CGCGGGCGCGCGGCCTGCAAGCGGCGCAGGCCGTTGTGAACGAATTGCTTAATCAGGTGGAAGTGCCGGTATAACACACACCT
>DATDRS010000155.1:0-18409 GCA_035291605.1 Anaerolineales bacterium
ATCTCCGACTCGTCAAGGCGCAACTCACCGCCCGTGACGCGGCATTCGAAGAGAGAGGCGCAACCCTGGATTTTATCGCCGTTGGGGTAAGTATATTGATGCTCCCGGCCCGAATACACCCCCACGAGGCGGGTCGGCTCAATGTGGAGGCCGGTCTCCTCGTACGCCTCCCGCGCCGCGGTTTCGGCGATAGACTCGCCCAGGTCCATGAACCCGCCCGGCGGAACCCATTCGCCGGTGTCGGCGCGACGCGCGAGCAGGAGGCGCCCCCCTGCGTCGCGGATGCAGGCCGCAGCCGCCGGGGCAATCAGCCATTCCTTCCCAATGAGGGAGCGCATCAGGACTATGTGGTTGATGAGATCAGGCGCTGGATTGCTCCGAGGCATCTCGAAAGTTGCGGCTTCGCGCCCGGCGACGGCGTCGCAAGCCATGTCTGTGTACCACGGCGGGCTGGGAGGAACTGCATCGGAGTCAAAGTATCCTATCGCGCTGATTTCCTCGCCGTCGGCGCGAGCCTGGCCGCCCGTGATTCGGCATTCAAAGGCGGCCGTCCACTGCTGCACCTCGTCGCCGTTCGGGTAGTGCACGTCATATTGCGGCCCGGAGTAGACACCCACCAGCCGGATTGGCTCCACGCTCAACCCTGTTTCCTCGCGAGCCTCGCGGACAGCACACTCGGCTAACGTCTCGCCGATCTCCAGCACTCCGCCGGGCAAACCCCACCACGCTTCACGGAAATCGGCCCGCCGCTGGAACAGGATACGTCCCCGCTCGTCCCGGACGACGGCGGTGGCGTAGACGAGAATCGTCTTACGCTGGCCGATATGGGAGCGCAACCACTCGATGTAAGAGGGCATTTGAAATGGCAAAGGGTCGAATGACGAATGACAAATGTCAGAGTTCTTGGATGAATTTCTCGAGGGAGGCGAAGTCCTCCAGCGGGAAGATCAAGTCATAAGCCTCTTCCGGGATGTCGTGATGAAGAGACCGGCGGGCGACGACGACGAGGAAGTAGTCTTTGCCATACTCCTGCCGGAAGCTGCTCAACCGGCGCGCCCCACCGCCGGGATGAGGCGAGTCCACCGGCTCGATCAGGATAGTGCGGCCATCCTTTTTTGAATGCGTCAGGATGATGCTGGGGACGTAGAGCGCCCGCTGTTTCGGGCCGATGGGGACGTCGAAGTTGAGGATTTCGAAACTCCCGTGCACGTGCGGCTCGACGGCGTTGGTGAGGTAGTCACACAGCGCGGCTTCCATGTGACTGCGGACGACGTGACCGTTGGATAAGGCCCAGCCGGGTTGATGGTAAGGCATGGCGAGCGGAAAATGGCAGACGGCGGATAGCGAATAGCGGATGGCTCAGTGTATGCCCGGATGGCGAGCGCGTCAACTTGATCTTTGTCACCGTGAAACAAGAGTGAGAGCCTCCGTTCTCTGGCGCCGATGGAGTCATTGGCCTGTCCAGGCCTGACGCGCCGACGGCAATGCCAGGCGCGCCCACGCGGCGTACATCTTGCCGGACGGATGCAGGCCGTCGCTCGCAACGAGGGATAAATCTTCGGCGGCTTTTCGCGAGAGGGGAGTCACATCAATATAATGCGCGCCGCGCCGCCCGGCCTCCTCGCAGTTGATCGCATTGAAGGCGTCAATCTCGGCGGCGATGGCCGCGCGGTCGCGCCCCTGGGCGAACGGCGTCACTCCCCAATCGGGGATGGAGAGGACAAGCACGCAGGAGGATTTTTCCCCCGCAAAGTCAACGGCGCGTTCGAGCAACGCTGCGAATTGCCGGCGATACTCATCCCGCCCACGCCCGCGATATTGATTATTGACCCCAATGAGGAGCGAAACTAAGTCATAAACTCCCGACGGATTCGCCCGGTCAATGCCTGCCCACAGTTCGTCTGTCGTCCAGCCGGTGGTCGCGATGATCGTCGGGTCGTCAACCGGGAATCCTTCCGCGCGCAATAATCCGGCGAGTTGCACTGGCCACCGTTCCCAGGCGGCCACGCTTTCGCCGATAGTATACGAGTCGCCCAGGGCCAGAAAACGCACGTTGTTCTCCTGTTATTGACCTGAATGACAAGCAACTTTTTCAGAAATGGGGGGTTGAATGCTATGGAAACAAGCGCCAGAGGGTGAAGCGTGAGGCATGCCTATCGCTGCGTGCTTATGAAGACGGCTTATTTGGCCGCCTTTACTCAGACTTGACAATATTGACAGTAAATACTATACCATACAGGTAAGTACCGTAGTACTATTGGAGCAGTAGAATTCCGCCACAATAGGTCAGAAGGGCTTATGGCTGAAGCCATTCTAGAATGCATTACTCCAGCAAGCGTGACACACCAGCAAAGCCAGACTGGCTGGTGGGGGCGCGCTTCTTTGTTTTGCCAGGCTTAAGGAGTTGCGCCATGACTGAGGTCAGGAAACCGGTGTTGATAGAAATCGTGGCGTATGCGCCTACGGCTTATTACCACTGCACGCATTGCGAGGTGATTTGGAAGGAAAGCGGTTTCAGCGAGGGCCTCCACGAAGAGCAAGTGCGGAGCGCCTTGCCGCCTGATCTGCTGCAGGATTATCAGGCCGTTTCGGATTGGGTGCGCCGCCTGCTCAAGCGCCACTGTGACGAAATCATTATCAAGGTGATTGACGCCGCCTCAATCGAAGGCGTGTGGAAGACGATGCGGCATGGATTGAGATACTACCCGGCCATTATCGTGGCAGGCCAGGGCCGGTTTATGGGCGTAGACTTCAGCGCAGCTGAAGCGGAGATTGCCCGGCAGTTGGGGGCCGTGCCCGCTTGAGGTTTCAAGACATTGCGCGGCCTGAGGCGAAAGGAGGTCAATGGCAGAAAACGGTCTAGCTGCGTCCCCAATTGACAGGCACTGCTTAGTCATCCTACTAAGGAGGCGAGAGAGCGTATGAACACTTTATGGGTAGTTATTGTGGGGGCAGTGGTGATTTACCTGGCATACAACTTCTACGCCAAGCGCATTGACCAGACGGTGATCCAGGCCAATGCCAGCAAGGCGACCCCGGCGAAGCTGTACATGGACGGCGTGGACTTCATGCCCGCCAGCCGGAACGTGCTCTACGGCTACCACTTCAAGTCCATCGCCGCCGCCGGGCCGATCGTCGGCGTGATCACGGCTGCGAACCTGTGGGGCTGGCTGCCAGCCATCCTGTGGCTGGTCATCGGCGTGTCATTCATCGGCTGGGCGAGCGATTACTCCGCCATCATGCTCTCGGTGCGGAACGAGGGCAACAGCATGAGCGCCATCGCGCACAAACTGATCGCGCCGCGCACGCGCACGATCCTGTTTGTGTTCATCTTCTTCTACTTGCTGCTGGTGGCCGGGGCCTTCGTCGGCATCCTCGCGGCGATTCTGGCCGCCCGCCCAGATGTGCCCTTCGGCATCCTCATACTGGCCATCATGGGCCTGGTGGCGAGCCAGATGCTTTACAAGATGAAGATGAATCTGCCGGTGGTCACGTTGATCGTGGTCGGCGTCACGCTGATTGCGATGGTCCTTGGCCCGGTCGGCCGGGCGACAGTCGAAGGCAAGACGGTCGAGGGACCGGTGGGACAGGCCGTCGTCGCCATCAACACCGCCATGAATGGCATCACCGGCGGCAAAGAGCTCTACACGGTTACGGATCCGACCGCCGCCGACCCGCGCATCCCGGCCCCGGGCGCGGATGGCAAGCGGCCGGCGACGGCCGTCTACGACCCGGAAACTGGCCTAATCAAGACGATGCCTGCGTATCTCTTGTGGGCGCTGTTCCTGTTTGCCTTCTCCTACCTCGGAGCGAACCTGCCCATCTGGCGCTTTGCGCAGCCGGTAAACTACATCGGCTTCTGGATCACGCTCGTCACCATCGTGTTGAGCGCGGTGGGCGCCATCCTCGCGCCGCTGACCGGCATCACGGATGCGAGTGGCGCGGCCATTGGCACATTTGCGCTGCAGGCGACCAAGGATTTGGGCTTCACCCTCGACCCGGCGAAAGCCTGGCAGCCGCTCTGGCCGATGCTGTTCGTCACCATCGCCTGCGGCGCGATCTCCGGTTGGCACGCGCTCTTCGGCTCGGTGGGCACGGCCAGGCAGTTGGAGTATGAGACAGACGCGCTCCCGGTGGGCGGCGGTGCGATGTTCTCTGAGAACACGCTGGCCCTGCTCTCGCTGGTGGCGGTGTCCATCGCGGGCGCGGGCGGCGGCGGCGGGCGGTTTGCCGCAGGTGTGGGCAAGTTGCTGTATGCCGCGACCTTTGGCGCCCTGCCGGAGGTTCTCGGAACTGCGCTCGGCTTCGGCGCGTTTGTGGTGATTGTGCTGACCGTCGTGCAGTTGGTCTTCCGCGTGATGCGCGTGACCCTCACCGAGTGGGTGGGCGAGGCGGTGCCGGCGGTAAAGAACATGCACGTCTCGACCATCATCTCGATGGTGCTGACGCTGGCGCTGGTGCTCACCGGCACGTGGGTATACTTGTGGCAGTTGTTTGGCGCGTCGAATCAACTGATGGCCGCGCTCAGCCTGCTGCTGGTCACCGTGTGGCTCAAGAGCGAAAAGCGCAACCCGGCCTATGCGCTCTGGCCGATGCTGTTCATGTACATCACCACCCTCGCGGCGACGCTGGTGACGGCGCGCAACCTCTACGTCACCATCGCAACCAGGCCCGAGTTGGGCGCGTTGCCGGTGGCCGGCGCGTGGGCGATGATCATCGTGGCGATCCTGCTGATCGTGGCCGCGCTCATGATCGGCTACGACGGTTGGCAGGCTTATCAGCGCTATACGCGCGGCGAGACTCCAGCGGTCAAGCCGGCGGCGGCGGGGGACTGAAACGTGACACGTGGTGCGTGATGCGTAAATTCACGTGTCACGCATCACGTTTTACGGCTCACCATCTGCTCCCCCAGCGCGCGCAGCGCGTTGAAGAATTGCATGGCGTCAGCCTGCCGGGGATCGGGGAGCGGGACGTGGAGTTCTATCTGGGGGAATTCCCGGCGGGCGGAAAGCCGCCAGACGCTCGGATGTAAGCTTTGGGCGGCGGCGAGCGCGGCGGGGGCGCTTTGGCGAGAGAGCGGGCGGGTCGGCGCAGGCGCGCGGAAACGGAACCCCGCAAGGTCTTCGGTTTCCCACTGCCGGCTCGGGCTCCGCCCGATGGTTTCGCGTTCGCTCCAACTGCCCGGCGCCAGCAGGTCAAACTCGTAGTGAGGCGCGGTCGCGAGTTGTCCGCGTACGATGAGCATGTCGCGCCGTCCGCGTGAGCGCGCGAGCAGCCAGAACCACGGCACGTCGCGCGGTTCCAGGACGAGCACCAAATCCACGCGGCGAAAGGGCGGTCGGGCTTTGGCGATGGCCAGCTCCACGGCCGACGAGCCAAGCCAGCGCAGGGTCGTTTTTTCGCCCAGACGCGGCAGGCCGGCCTGCATCCAGCGCAGCACCGCATTGCCGCGCCGGATATTCCAGATCACGCCGAAAGCGAACCAGCCCATGACGATGGCGACGAGGATGAAGAGGACAGTCTGAGGTTGATCCATAAGGGATTGGCGAATGGTGATGGGTGATTGAAAGGCTCAACCAGCCATCAGAAATCCAAAATCAGTATTACATTTTAGAGCCAAGTCACAGAGAGCGCCAATGTCTGATTCTAAAGCACCGCCTTTCCTCAAAAACTGGTTGGCCGCCGTGCGCGAGTTTCTGTTCGGCATGATCGGCTATGAACTGTCGCACCATGCCCTGGAGATGCGCGCCAGCCTGGAGAGCCTCTTCATGCTGGCGACCGTGGGGGACATGATCGGCGTGCCGATCCTGCCGCCGTACTACAGCCTGCGCCTCCTGCCCTACGTCGTGCCTCAGATCGCCACGTGGAAGCGGCGTGTGTTGCGGGAGAAAGAGTTCACGGATGAGCACGAGTATCACTTGCATGGTTTGTAAAGTGACATTCGACACTTGAGGCTTATGGCCAGCCGAGTACGATGGTCTGTGCCGCGAATGTGTGGAGCGATGTGACTGCAGGACGAAGTGCGAGGTTACCATGTCTGACGAATTCCAGCCTAAGAAGAGTTTATTCCAAAACCTGAAAGAAATCATCTATGGGATGGCGGCGCATGATATGAGCCGCTACGCCATCCGCACGCGCGCCAGCATGGAGCATTTATTCATCCTCATCACCATGGGCGACCTGCTGGGCGTCCCGATCCTGCCGCCGTACTACAGCCTGCGCCTCCTGCCCTACGTCGTGCCGCAGATCGCCACGTGGAAGCGGCGCATGCTGCGGGAGAAGGACTTGTCAGACGCGATGTTTTAGCGGATAGCAGATCGTAAGCGGCTGCTTGCCATACGCTATCTGCCGTCTGCCACTGGCTAATGGAGCCTTCATGTCTCTCAAAGAAACCTTTCTCAAAAACCCCGATCGTCGGTACGTGATGTTCGGCGGCAAAGGCGGGTTGGGCAAGACCACCTTTTCGGCGGCTACGGCCTTCTGGCTCGCCTCAGAGGGGAAGAAAGTGCTGGTCTTCTCGGTAGACCCGCAGGCCAGCCTCTCCGATATTTTCCAGCGGGATATCTTCGGCAAAGGGGCCGTGCAGATCAAAGAAAACCTGTGGGCGCAGGAAATTGACGCCGACAGCCACATCAAGGAGTACCAGGGCGAGATCCGCCAGAAAATCCTCGACATGTACGGCTTCGACAAGGTGCCGGACGAGATTGAGCAGTACATCCAGGCAGCCAGCGCCGAACCCGCGATGGAGGAGAGCGCGATCTTCGACGCGGTCGTGGACATCGTGGTGAAAGGCGCCTACGACTACTACATCTACGACCTGGTGCCGCTGGGCCATGCGCTCTATTACCTGAGCATGGCGAAGGTCTACGACGAGTGGATCAACCGCATCACCAAGCTGCGCGAGGAGATGCGCGAGTACGAAGAGATGGTCTCGCGGCTCAAGCAAGAGAAGCACACGGAAGAAGACCAGATCCTCACCGAACTGACGTACATCAAAAACCGCATCAACGCCTCCAGCCGCATCCTCACCGACCGGGAGAAGACGGCCTTCTTCTTCGTCGTCGTGCCCGAGGAGATGATCATCTTAGATACGCAGAAGGCGGCCAAGCTGTTCGCCGCCTTCGACGTGCCCATCGCCGGGTACGTGGTGAACCGCATGGTGCCGCGCGAGCTTTTAGAGCAGGATATCCCGCCCTATCTCAAGAACCGCATTGAGATGCAGGCGAAGTATCTGAACCAGATTAAGCGCGATCTCGACACACAGGTGCAGGCCTATGTGCCCGAACTGGAGCGCGACGTGACCGGCCTGCCGATGATCGAGAAACTGGCGGGGATCATGTATGGGGGATAGCGGAGGGCGCAGGCGACCTTGCTCAAGGGTAAGCAATACGGACTGCGCCGCTTCGATAGTTAGGAGAGAGACGGATGACTTTTAGATCTCACCCCATTCACTGTATCACGCCGCCGCATATGCTTCGGGAAATTGCGGCGCGAGGCAGCCCGGCCCAGCGCGAATGGGCCTTGCGGACCCTGGTGGTGTCGGAGCAGCTGCGCGGGCAGCGCCTGGCCTCCTTTGGCGTCGCCGCGCTGGCCGCGCCGGTCGCGGCCGGCAAGGAACGGGTCGTTTATGATGCGCAGAATGGCTCGACGCTGCCGGGCCGCCAGGCGCGTGGTGAGGGCGATCCTCCGACCGGCGACAAGGCGGTGGACGAGGCCTACGATGGCGCCGGAGCGACCTATGACCTGTATCAGCAGGCTTACGCGCGCAACTCGATTGACGGGAACGGGCTGCGCATGGACTCTACCGTCCATTACCAGAAGGGCTATGACAACGCCTTCTGGAACGGCCAGCAGATGGTGTATGGCGACGGCGACGAAGACCTGCCCGAAGCGGAGCGACTGTTCAACCGTTTCACCATCGCCGTGGACATCATCGGGCACGAGCTGACCCATGGGGTCACGCAGTACGAAGCCAAACTGATGTACTTCGACCAGCCGGGCGCGCTCAACGAGTCCATGTCCGACGTCTTCGGCGCGCTCGTCAAGCAGCGTTTGCTGGGCCAGACGGCGGATCAGGCGGACTGGATCATCGGGCAGGGGCTGTTCACCGCGCGCGTCCAGGGCCAGGGCATCCGTTCGATGAAAGCGCCGGGGACGGCGTACGACGATCCCGTGCTCGGCAAGGACCCGCAGCCGGCGCACATGCGCGATTATAAGAACGTCCCTTACGATAACGGCGGCGTTCACATTAACTCCGGCATTCCCAACCACGGCTTCTACGTCACGGCGCGAGAGATCGGCGGCTTGGCCTGGGAAAAGGCCGGCCGTATTTGGTACGTCGCGCTGCGCGACAAACTCCAGGTCCGCTCGGATTTTCAGGCGGCGGCGAGCCTGACCTATCAGACCGCGGGGGAGCTATTTGGGGCTGGGAGCCGCGAGCAGCAGGCCGTCCGCACCGGCTGGGCGGCAGTGGGCTTGAACGTCGAAGCGCCCCAGCCGCAGCCGGAGGGATGCCTGCCGGCCCTCCTGCGGCTCCTGAGCCTGTCGCCTCGAAGAGGCTAGTGGAGGCAGCCAGGTACACGCCCATGCGGATTCAATTCGAGCGCAGCGGCGGCTTCGCCGGGATGCGCCTGACCGCGACGATTGACACGGACGCGCTCGCGCCGGACGAGGCGCGCGAGCTGCAGGCGCTGATCGAGGCGGCGCAGTTCTTCGACCTCCCGGCCGTCATCACCGCCACCACGCCGGGCGCAGACCAGTTTCAATACCGGCTGAACGTAGAAACCGCTGAGCGCCGGCATACGGTCGAGGTCGGGGATGCAGCCGCGCCAGACACGCTCCAGCCGTTGCTCCGCAAGTTGACCACGCTCGCCCGTTCGGCGCGAGGCGCGTAAAGTGACTATCCATAGCTCACGACCACGCGCATCCCCTTCGACCTTGCTCAGGGCAGGCTTCGACTCTGCGCCGCGCGCCCTGAGCGGAGCAAAGCGTCGTCGAAGGGGCGCGGCACTTCCCCGTCGAGCGGGACGAGACGGCGCTCGGGAGGCTTGCGTAACAACCTCTCAGAGATGAAAGGCTGACGATGACTCACATCCAGACTTCGATGCCTCAGTACCTTCAGACGCACCCAGATCTCAGATTCATTTTCTTCGGCGGCAAGGGCGGGGTGGGCAAAACCGTCTCGGCAGGCGTGACGGCGCAATGGCTGGCCGGGCAGGGCAAACGCACGCTCCTCGCCTCCACCAACCCGGTGCACAGCCTGTCGGGCCTGCTGGGGCAGGATGTATTCGGGAAGCATACGCCCGTGAACGGCGCGCCGAACCTGTGGGCCTACGAAATTGACACCAAAGACACCATCGAGCGCAGCAAAGTGGAAATCCGCGAAAAAATCCAGTGGTTTCTCAAGTTTGCGGATATCTCCACCAAGGCTGACGCCTTCGTCGAATCGGCGACGATGAACCCGGCCTTCGAGGAGTCGGCCATGTTCGAGAACATGATTGATCTGATGTTCAAGGCCGAATATGACGCGTACGTGTTTGACACCGCGCCGACGGCTAACGCCCGCCGCTTGCTGGGGATGTCCAAAGTCTACTCGCTCTGGGTCAACAAGATGCTCAAGAGCCGCGAGGAGGCGCGCACTCTGCGTGAGCTGCTCTCGTTCACCAAGAAAAAAGAAGCTGATCCTTTGATGGATTATCTGCTTTCCTTCCGCGACCGGATGTCGCACGCCCGCGAGCTGCTCACCAACCCCGCGCAGACGGCTTTTTTCTTCGTCACCCTGCCGGAGGCGCTGCCCATCGCCGTCATCACCCGCTTCATCGGCTGGTTCCACGAGTTCGGCATCCCGGTGGGGGGGGTGGTGGTCAATATGCTGATTGACAAGGCGCAGGTCAAGCCGGACTCGCCCGAATTTGTCCGCAACCGCGTGGCGATGCAAGATCGCTACATGGACGACATCTGGCAGAAGTTCGACGGGATGGTGCGGGCGACCGTGCCGCTGTACGAGACTGAGGTGCGCGGCGTGGTCTCGATGGCCCGCATGGGGGAGGCGCTGTTTGCGTGATCGGTGATGCGTGAAGGCGTCATTGACGGATCACGTGTCACGCCTCACTGCTCAAATGCCATCCGTCATCGAGCGAATCAACCGCACCCTGGCCGAAATCCTGTACGGCCTCGCGCTCCACGATCAGGTGCGCACTCTGGCCCGCCAGCGGGGAAGCCTCGAGCATTTGTTCGTGCTGATCAGTTTCGGCGATCTGCTGGGCGTGCCTGTCCTGCCGCCCTATTACAGCCTGCGCCTGCTGCCGTTCGTCGTCCCGCTCATCAACAACTGGCGGCGGCGGATGCTGCGGGAGCGGGATATGCTGGACGCGATGTTTTAGGTCAACGCATGGAGCGGATCATCAACGGAGAGCAAGTATGCGAGCCATTCGTGTGCATCAGTATGGCGGCCTCGAGGCTTTGAAACTGGAGCACCTCCCCGCGCCCGAACCCGGCCCAGGTGAGGCGCGCGTGAAGGTCGAGGCCATCGGCGTCAACTTTATTGACATCTATTTTCGGACGGGCCAGTACAAGGGGGCGCTGCCGCTCACGTTGGGCCAGGAAGCAGCAGGCGCTGTGGACGCCGTAGGGCCGGGCGTGACCGAGGTGAAGCCGGGAGACCGCGTGGCCTATGCGTCGGTACCAGGGGCGTATGCGGAATATGCCGTTGCTCCAGCATGGAGACTGATTCCCGTACCGGCCGAGGTGGATGCGCAACGCGCTGCCGCCGTGATGATCCAGGGGATGACGGCGCACTACCTGACTCACAGCACCTACCCGCTGAAGCCGGGAGAAACGGCGCTGGTGCACGCGGCCGGAGGCGGCACAGGGCAACTGCTGACCCAGATCGCCAAACGCCTGGGCGCGCGCGTCATCGCGACGGCTTCGACCGAAGAGAAGGCGCAGCGCGCGCGCGAATCCGGCGCGGACGAGGTCATCCTCTACACGCAAGCCGATTTCGAAGTGGAGGTCAAGCGCCTGACGAATGGCGCGGGGGTGGACGTGGTCTACGACTCGGTCGGCAAGACGACCTTTGACAAGAGCCTGAACTGCCTGCGGCGGCGCGGTTACATGGTGCTCTACGGCCAATCGTCCGGCGCGGTGCCGCCGATGGACCCGCAGACGCTGAACGCCAAAGGCTCGCTCTACCTCACGCGCCCCACGCTGGGGCACTACACCGCCGACCGCGCCGAGTTGCGGCAGAGGGCGAACGATATTCTCCAGTGGACGAAGTCCGGGGACCTGCGCGTGCGGATTGACAAGACCTTCCCGCTCGCCGACGCCGCCGAGGCGCATCGCTATCTTGGAGATCGGCAGACGAAAGGGAAGGTGCTGTTGTTGCCCTGATGGGTGTTACTTCTTGTCCGCCAGACTCAGTGCAGTGGTCGTCGGGCGCTGTGTCCCTAATAACGGTATCCCTTCTGCCCGCCGACCACCATCGGCGGAAGTCCGATTTTTCTGTAGGAGATGGGCTGAAGCTATTGTCAGTGTTTATCTGACAGCGGCAGTCGAGTGTATGCCCGGAAGGGTCAGGCGCCGAATGGAAATAAAGGCGCCGGGCGTCTGATAGATGCCCGGCGCTTTGCCTGATCTGTTGCCTATCCGTTGCCACTACACCACGATATTCACCAGCCTCCCCGGCACGTACAGCACCTTCTTCGGCTCCTTCCCGTCCATGTTCCGCCTGGCGCCCTCGGTCGCCAGCGCCTTTTGCTTGGCTTCGGCTTCGGTGATGGCGGCGGGCGCGTCGAAGCGGTCGCGTACTTTGCCGTTCACCTGCACAACTATTGTGAGCATCTCCTCGGCGGCAATAGCCGGGTCCCACGCGGGCCATACTTGCTGATGGATGGAATAGGGTTGGCCGCGCTGCGCCCACAGTTCCTCGGCGATGTGCGGCGTCACCGGGGCCATCAGCAGCAGCATGGTCTTGACCGCCTCATCCCACGCAGGTGTGTCCCGGGTCATCTCGCGATACTTGTACAGCGCGTTCGTCATCTCCATGAGCGCGGAGACGATGGTATTAAACTCAAACTGCTCAAAGTCCTCCGCCACCCGCGCGATCGTCTGATGGGTGATACGGCGCAACGCGCGTCCTTCGGCCTCGTGAGGCGTGATGCCTGATGGATGCGTGGGCTTTGGCTTTCCGCCTTCGGCCTTCCGTCTTCCGTCCTTCCCGGCAATCGCCCACACCCGGTTCAGCCACCGCACCACGCCCTGAATGTTCTTCGTGCTCCACGGCCCGCCCTCCGACCACTGGTATCCGAACATCAAGTAGGCGCGCACGGTGTCCGCGCCGTAGAGTTTCACCTGCTCGTCAGGGTCAACCACATTCCCGCGGCTCTTGCTCATGCGCTGGCCGTCCGGCCCCAGGATTTGCCCCTGGTTCCGCAGCCGCATCATCGGCTCGTGGCCCTCGGCGATGCCCATGTCGCGCAGCGCCTTGTGGAAGAAGCGCGTATAGATCAGGTGCATGGTCGCGTGCTCTGCGCCGCCAGTGTACGTGTCCACCGGCATCCAGTAGTTGTACTCCTCCGGATCAAACGGCCCCAGGTCGTAGTGCGGGCTCAGGTAACGCAGGTGATACCACGACGAGCACATGAAGGTATCCATCGTATCGGTGTCGCGCAGCGCGGGCTTACCGCACTCTGGGCAGGTGGTGTGCGCCCAGGTGGGATGCAGTTTCAGCGGACTCTGGCCGGTGGGCAGCCACTCGACATCCTCGGGCAACATCACCGGCAGTCGCTCGTCCGGCACGGGAACCATCCCGTGTTCGGGGCAGTAGACAATCGGGATTGGCGCACCCCAGTAACGCTGGCGGGAGATCAGCCAGTCGCGCAGGCGGTACGTCACCGCGCTTTTGCCGATGCCCTTCTGCTCCAGCCACCGGATGACCTTGCTCACACCCTCCGGCACGGGCGTCCCGTCGAACTCGCCGGAATTCACCATCTGGCCCGGCCCTGAATACGCCTGCTTCAACGGCTGCCCATCCCAATCGGGCGGGGCAATGACGACCGGGATCGGCAAACTGTATTTTGTCGCAAATGCAAAGTCGCGCGCGTCGTGCGCTGGGACGGCCATGATCGCGCCCGTGCCATACGTCATCAGCACATAGTCTGCGATCCAGATCGGGGTGCGCGCATTGTTCACCGGGTTGATTGCGTACGCGCCGACGAATACGCCCGTCTTCTCCTTTTCGATGGACTCGCGGTCAATATCCGTCATGCGCGTCGTCTGCGCCACGTACGCCTCGACCTCGGCCTTGCAGTCGGGCGTCGTCAGTTTCTGGACCAACGGATGCTCCGGGGCCAGCACCATGAACGTCGCGCCCCACAGCGTGTCGGGCCGGGTGGTGAATACGGCGATGGGGTCGCCCATCTCAGTCCTGAACGTCACCTCCGCGCCCTCACTGCGTCCGATCCAGTTGGCCTGCATCTCGCGCACGCGCTCCGGCCAGTCAATCCCGTCGAACCGCAGCAGTTCTTCGGCGTACTTCGTCGTGCGGAAATACCACTGCTCCAGGTTCTTCTTGATCACGGGCGTCCCGCACCGCTCGCAGTGGCGGTCTTCGCCCCACACCTGCTCCCGCGCCAGCGTCGTCTGGCAGTTCGGGCACCAGTCTACCGGCGACATCTTCTTGTACGCCAGTCCGTGCTTGAACAACTGGCTGAAGAACCACTGCGTCCACCGATAATATTCGGGATCAGCCGACACCGCCTCGCGCCCCCAGTCCCACATGGCGCCCATCGAGCGCAGCTGCTTGCGCATGTTGACGATGTTCTTGTACGTCCACTTCTTCGGATGGATGCCGCGCTCGATCGCCGCGTTCTCGGCCGGCAGGCCGAAGGCGTCGAACCCGATGGGGAACATCACATTAAATCCGCGCATCCGCATCCAGCGCGCGCGCGCGTCCGAAGGCGCCATCGCGTACCAGTGGCCGATGTGCAGATTGCCGCTGGTGTACGGCAGCATCGTCAGCGCGTAGAACTTCTTCCGGTTCGGGTCAACGACCGCCCGATACAGCTGATCGGCTTCCCACTTCTTCTGCCACTTCGGCTCGATCTTCTTCGGGTCGTATTTTCCGACGCGCTGGCGCGCCAGCATACCCGGTTGTTTGACGGCCTTCACCAGGCCTCGGGTTGCGCCTTTCGTGGCCCTGCGCGTCGTGGCGATTTTAGTCGTCCTCGCAGTCCTGGCTTTAGCTGTGATCTTGCTCTTGCCTTTCGGCGCAGCCTTCGGGCGGCCACCCCGGGTCGCCTTTGCAGCCGCGCCGCTCTTCCTGACCGATTTCTTAGCAGCCATGATCGTTACTCCATAGGGTTATCGCTTCTTATCAAGAACCGGAATTGAGGCAGGTTGAAGCTGGCCCGGCGTAAGCAATGGGCCGAGCCTCCCAAGTCGCTCAAGCAACTTGCGCACACGCGCTATCACCGTCACCACCCCTGAGATGCGCCTGCCTCTTGTGCTCATTTCAACCTCCGGCCTCACTCCCACCCGGCGCTTCGCGCCACTTTCCCCCTCTCTATACGCCGAGGGCGAATGGAGAGATAGTAGGTGAGGTGCGGGTAAATAAAATACCCCTCCATCCAACTCAGGGACGAAGGGGCGCTCCGTGGTACCACCCTGGTTTGGCAATGACCACCTCTCCACTGCACGCGCAGCGGCTACCAACCATTGCCACACTCATTGGCGCGTTATCGGGCGCACCCGCTGTAGGCTGGGCGTCGGGGCGGGGTCGCCCCGCCCTTACACGTTCACCCACAGAGCGCGGTCCGTTGAGGCGCGATGACCGCGCCCTTACAGGTGTGATCGCCACACCCTGCCAGACCTCCCCGGCGAGTTCGGCCTTATCGGGCGTTCCGCAGACGCCGCGCGGGGCTTACACCTCTCTCTCCCTGCTCGCTGGCGGACGGCCTACTACTCCGGCTTGACGCTTCTAAATATGGTATGGGCGCGGTTTCCACGCCCTATCAGTGGACCCAGAGGGATTTGAACCCTCGACCTTCTCAATGCCATTGAGACGCGCTCCCAACTGCGCTATGGGCCCTGGTAGAGACAGGCCTTATGCCTGCCCAGGTGGACCTGAAGGGATTTGAACCCTTGACCTCCTCAGTGCGATTGAGGCGCTCTCCCAGCTGAGCCACAGGCCCGCAGGTGGATGGCATTGTACCCGACGGGCATGGGGCTGTCAAGAATCGCGTACCGTCCCGTGTTACAATTGCCTCCCGTAACGGAGGCATCATGTTCGACAAAGAACTCGCCGTCATCGCCGGACGCATCTCGGCCGCGCTCGCCGAGTTGGGCGCGCCGGACGGCGGCGAAATCAAGTGGCAACCCACGCCTTTCGCCGGCCAGTGGGGTCTTGGCACCAACGTTTGTTTTCAGGCGGCCGCTGCCGAAGCGCGGTCGGGCAAACGGGTGAACGTGCCCGCGCGGGCGCAGGAACTCGCACAGCTCATCGCCGGGAAACTGGGGACGCCGTCCGGGTTCGCGCGTCTCGAAGCCGACAAGGCTTATCTCAACGTTTATTTTGACACCCCCACCTACGCGGCCCGCGTGATCGGCGAGACCACTGACAGCGGCGCCGACTTCGGGCGGGGCGCGCCCAAAGGCGAGCGGGTGATGGTCGAATACGCGCAGCCGAACACGCATCACTCGTTCCACATCGGCCACGCACGCAACGCGATCCTGGGCGAGGTGCTGGCGCGGCTCGTCGAGTTCGCGGGGTTTGACGCCGTTCGCGCCTCGTATCCCGGCGACATGGGCCTGACCGTAATTACCTGCGTGTGGGCCTACGACAAGTTCTACAAGGGGCAGGAGCCGGAGGGCATTCACGAGCGCGGGCGGTGGATCGCGAAGGTTTACCACGAAGCGCATAAACTCGTCACGCCCAAAGAAAACGAGACGCCGGAGGAGACAGCGCGCCGCGAAGCGTACGACGCCGAGCGGCGCGAATGGAACCGTCGCTGGGACGCGGGCGACCCCGAAGTGCGCGCACTGTGGCGCATGACCCGCCAGTGGAGCCTCGACGAACTCGCCGACATCCTGCGCCTGCTCGACATCAAGATTGACGTGTTCTTCTACGAGAGCGAGGTGGACAAACCTGCGAAAGTCATCGTGGACGAGCTCCTCGCCAAAGGCATCGCCGACGACGAGCGGCCTACCGGCGGCGCGATCATCGTGAAGATTGACGAGAAACTGGGGCTGAAGAAGGAAAAGTACCGCGCCAACGTCATCCTGCGGAGCGACGGCACGACGCTCTACCTGACCAAAGACCTGGCGCTCGCCAAGGTGAAGTTCGAGACCTACCACGTGGACCGCTCAATCTACGTGGTGGACGTGCGGCAAAGCCTGCACTTGCAGCAGGCGTTCAAGATTCTCGAGCTGTGGGGCTTCCCGCAGGCGGCCAAGTGCTATCACCTCGCCTATGGGACGGTGAGCCTGCCAGAAGGCGCGATGTCCTCGCGCAAGGGCAATGTCATTTACTTCATGGACGTGCTGGAGGAGGCCCACCGCCGCGTGCTGGACATCATCGCCGAGAAGAACCCGGAACTGCCGGAAGAGGCGCGCAAGGCGGTCGCGCGCCAGATCGGACTGGGCGCGATGGTCTACACCATGATTTCGGTAGACACCACCAAGGACATTGTCTTCGACTGGGAAACCGCGCTCAGTTTCGACGGCAAATCCGCGCCGTACATCCAAAACGCGCACGTCCGCGCGAACAGCATCCTCAAGAAAGCGGGCAGCCTCCCGACCGAGGCCGTCTTTGATTACGCCCTCGACCCGCTGGAGGTCGAACTGATTGACCTGATCTCGCGCTTCCCGGCGACCGTCCAGCAATCCGCGCTCGAATACAAGCCCCTGCACATGGCGAGCTTCGCCTACGAACTCGCCAAAACCTTCCACGCCTTCTACCACGTCGTCCCCGTGCTTCAGGCGGAAAGCGAGGCGGTCAAGCATGCCCGCCTGCGCCTCGTCGCCGCCGTGCGGCAGACGCTGGCGAATGCGCTGAGGCTGCTGGATATACAGGCGCCAGATGTCATGTAACGTATTCCGTGTTGCGTATTCCGTATCCTTCACGCCGCCAACGGAATACGCAATACGTCATCCTGCCACGCAGACTCTCATATAAGGAGAACAAACCAGTGACACGTACCCGCATTCTCATCATGGGCGCCGCCGGGCGCGACTTCCACAATTTCAACACCGTCTACCGTGACAACGACGCCTTTGAAGTCGTCGCCTTCACCGCTACGCAGATTCCAAACATCGAGGGCCGGGTTTACCCCGCGGAACTCGCGGGGAGCCTCTACCCGCAGGGGATCAAGATTTACCCCGAAAGCGAACTCATCCACCTCATCCATGATTTGACCGTAGATGAGGTGGTTTTTTCGTACAGCGACGTCCCGCACGTTTACGTGATGAATCAGGCCTCCAAAATACTGGCGGTGGGCGCGAACTTCAAACTGCTCGGCCCCAGGGACACCCAAATCAAATCCACCAAGCCGGTCGTCTCCATCGGCGCGGTGCGCACTGGCGCCGGCAAGTCGCAGACCACCCGCCGCGTGGCCGACATCCTGCGCGCGCTCGGTTACCATGTCGCCGCCATCCGCCACCCCATGCCCTACGGCAACCTGATCGCGCAGAACGTCCAGCGCTTCGCCGACTACGACGACCTCGACGAATACGAGTGCACCATCGAGGAGCGCGAGGAATACGAGCCGCACCTCGACCGCGGCGTGGTCGTGTTCGCCGGCGTGGACTATGAGAAAATCTTGCGGGAAGCCGAGAAAGAAGTGGACATCGTGCTGTGGGACGGCGGCAACAACGATCTGCCCTTCTACAAATCCGATCTGCACATCGTCGTCGCCGACCCGCACCGCCCCAGCCACGAATCCACCTACCATCCCGGCGAGACCAACGCCCGCATGGCCGACGTCCTCGTCCTCAACAAGGTGGACACGGCCGATTACGCCAACGTTGTCGCCGTCCGCGAGGCCCTGCGAGAGCTGAATCCCCGCGCGACGGTCGTCGAGGCCGCCTCCCCGCTCACCGTCGAAGACCCGGCGGCGATCAAAGGCAAGAAAGTCCTCGTCATCGAAGACGGCCCGACGCTCACACACGGCGGAATGGCCTACGGCGCGGCGTGGGTCGCCGCGCGCCGCTTCGGCGCCTCCGAAATCCTCGACCCGCGTCCCTACGCCGTCGGCTCCATCGTCGAGACCTACAAGAAATACCCGACGACGGGGAACGTGCTGCCCGCGATGGGCTACGGCGCGCAGCAGATCAAAGAACTCGAAGCCACCATCGCCAACACCCCGGCTGACCTCGTCCTCATCGGCACGCCGATTGACCTGCGCCGCGTGCTCCA
>DATDRS010000156.1:0-5972 GCA_035291605.1 Anaerolineales bacterium
ATGCTCAGCCAATTCGGGCGGATTGCCAACCTCACCGAAGCCGTGCCCGACGCACCCAGCCCCTTACAGCATAGCATGGCGCGCATGACCAGGGTGATCTCGTTTGTCGGGTTGGGGCTGGGTGCGGTGGTTTTTTTCGATGCGGTGTTTGATGTCGGCCTCTCCGGCCTCGAAGCCTTCATCCTGGCGATTGGCATGATCGTGGCCGTCATCCCGGAGGGCCTGCGCCCGACGGTGACATTGTCTCTGGCGATGGCTGTGCAACGCCTGGCGCGGCGTGGGGTGCTGGTGAAAAAACTGGCAGTGCTGGAGACGCTGGGCACGACCTCGGTGATCTGCACCGATAAAAGCGGGACCCTGACTCAAAATCAAATGACGGTGCGCCAGGTGTGGGTGGGGGGAAAGCAATTGCACGTCTCTGGACTGGGCTACGAGCCGAAAGGTGAGTTCTTTTTGACTCCCACCCAACCCCTCCCCCGTCCGCAAAAAGCGCGCGCAGGGGACGGGGGGTGGGGGTTGGAAAGCGACTTGCATCCATTGCTCACCGCAGCGCTCCTGTGCAACAATGCGCGCCTGACGCCGCCCTCGCCGGAGCGCCCGCAGTGGTCGTGCCTGGGGGATCAGACCGAGGCGGCTCTGCGCGTGCTGGCGCTCAAAGGCGGCGTGGACGAGGACACGCTCACCGCGGCCCTTCCGCGCGTCCACGAGTTGCCCTTCGACGCGCGCCGTAAGCGCATGGCGACGATTCACAGAATCTCTGACCCCGCTCGGCTTCGCTCCGGGGATCAGAGTCTCCCCTCTCCGGCCTCCGGCGAAATGGCTTTCGTCAAAGGCGCGCCCAAAGAAGTGCTGGCGCTCTGCACCCATCGCCTCGTCCACGGAGAAGCGCGACCGCTGGACAACGCCGCGCGCGCCGAGATCATGGCCGTCAATGACGCGTATGCGCGGAGCGCCCTGCGCGTGCTGGCGCTCGCCCGCCGCGAATTGCCCCCGCGCACAGGCGCGTACACGCCGGAGCGGATTGAGCAAGGCCTGACGTTTCTGGGATTGGCTGCGATGATGGACCCGCCGCGCCCCGAAGTGGCCGCGGCGGTAAAGACCTGCCGCAAGGCCGGCATCCGGCTGGTGATGATCACGGGCGATTACGGCCTCACCGCCGAGTCGCTGGCGCGGCGCGTGGGGATGCTGACCATGCCCACACCCCGTATCCTCACCGGCGCAGAAGTGGAAGCATTGAACGACGCCGAACTGCAAAAGGCGCTCGACGACGAGGCGATCTTCGCCCGCATGGCGCCCGAGCACAAACTGCGGCTCGTGGCGGCCTTTCAGGCGCGCGGCGATGTGGTGGCCGTGACCGGCGACGGGGTGAACGACGCGCCCGCCCTGCGCAAAGCCGACATTGGCATCGCCATGGGCGTGACCGGCACGGATGTGGCCAAAGAAGCCGCCGACGTGGTCCTGACGGATGACCACTTCGCCGCCATCGTCAGCGCCATTGAGGAAGGCCGCGCGGTGTATGACAACCTGCGCAAGTTCATCACCTACATCTTCGCCAGCAACGTACCCGAAGTGCTGCCGTTCATCCTCACCGGGCTGTTCCGCGTTCCTCTGGCCCTTACCGTCACCCAAATCCTGGCCATTGACTTGGGCACGGACCTGCTCCCGGCCCTGGCTCTCGGCATAGAGAAGCCCGAACCGAACATCATGCGCCGACCGCCGCGTCGCCGTGATCAACCCTGGCTGGATGCCGGGTTGTTCCTACGCGCCCTTCCCTGGCTGGGTCTCATCGAAGCCGCTCTGTGCTATGCCGGTTTTTTCTACGTCTATACCGTGAATGGTTATGACGATTTTCTCAACCTGCCGCGCGTGGATTTACTCCCCTTCGTCGAGCGCCTGGCAACCCCGGAAGGCCAGGTGTATATTCTGGCCACCACGGTCTTTCACGCGGGCGTGGTCGCGGCGCAGATCGGCAACGCTTTCACCTGCCGGACCGAGAAGGAGAAAGTGCATCGCCTGGGATTCTTCAGCAATCGCTTTTTGCTGCTGGGGATCGCCGTAGAAGTCGCGCTGATCTTGCTGTTGATTTACTCCCGCCCTCTGGCAGACCTGTTCGAGCATCTTCCTATCCCCGTTGAGTATTGGGCCGGGTTGGGCCTGTTTCCGCTGGCGCTCTACGGCCTGGATCGGATTCGCAAAAGCGCGGCGCGGCGCGTGGAGCGTTGGCAGGCGCGGGCAACCCAAGGAGCAGCAACACAATGAATGTCATCATCATGGGCTGTGGCCGGGTGGGCGAAGCCGTCAGCCGCCTGCTGGCCGACGAAGGACATGAGGTCGTGGTCGTTGACTACGACGCGACGGCTTTGGCCCGCCTCGGCCCGGACTTCAAGGGCCGCAAGGTCAAAGGCGTGGGCTTCGACCGGAACGCGCTCGTCGAAGCGGGCATCGAGCAGGCCGATGCGTTTGCGGCGGCCAGTTCCTCGGACAACGCCAACATCGTCGCGGCGCGCCTGGCCCGCAACGTCTTCCACGTCCCCAAAGTCGTCGCGCGGTTGTACGACCCGCGCCGCGCCGAGATTTACCGCCGGCTGGGGCTGGTCACCATTTCGTCCACCACCTGGGGCGCGGAGCGCATCCACGAACTGCTCACGCACCAGGAGCTGGACCCGATACTCACGTTCGGGAGCGGGGAGGTGAGCCTCATTGCCGTGGAGGCGCCGCCGCAGCTGGTGGGCCGCACCGTGCACGACCTGACCGTCCCTGGCGAAATCAGCGTGGTGACCATCACCCGCGAGGGCAAGGCATTGATCCCTTTGTTCGGCACGCAGTTCCGTGCTGGCGACGTGCTGCATCTCGCGGTGCTGGCCGGAGCGATGGGGCAGCTGGAGTCCTGGCTGGGGCTGGGGGAAAGAGGCTGAGATGCTGGTCATTATCGTGGGCGGCGGGAAGGTCGGCTCACACCTGGCCCTGCTCTTGTTGAATGAGGGCCACGAAGTCAAGCTCATTGATGATCGCCCGGACGTATTGGAGCGATTGCGAGAGGAACTTCCCCAAGGGGCGGTGATTGCCGGGGACGGGAGTTCGCCCAGTGTCTTGGAAGCGGCGGGCATTGATCGCGCCAATGTATTAGCCGCCGTCACTGCGGAAGACGAGGCCAATCTGGTCATCACGTCGTTGGGGCGCTTTGAGTTCAACGTTCCGCGCGTGATCGCCCGCGTGAACAACCCCAAGAACGCCTGGATGTTCAACGCCGACATGGGCGTGGATGTCGCCCTCAACCAGGCCGACATCCTGGCCAAGCTCATCGCCGAGGAAATGTCGCTCGGCGACATGATGACGCTGCTCAAACTGCGCCGGGGCGAATACGTGCTGGTGGAGGAGAAATTGCCGCCCGGCTCGCAAATGCTAGACGCGCCGCTGATGAAGCTGCCCCTGCCGGAGACGTGTGTCATCGCCGCCGTGATCCGGCGCGGCAAGGTGCTGGTGCCGCGCGGCCACATGCGCTTTGAAATGGGGGACGAAGTGCTGGCGGTGGTGGACAATGCTTCGCTCCCGGCTTTGAGGCGGCTGTTTGCGCCAGCCTAAGGCGCGTTCTATCTGCACGGCGGCGAGGCGTTGGTCGGGGTCGGGGCGATGGAGCTTCATCAATCCACCTGGTAAGGCACTTCGGTGATCACAAGCCCCCTGTGAAATAACAGCGCGAAACGCAGCCAGAAAGCCGTTTGCGTATGCAGCAGACTGTGCCACCAGCGCTGCGGTACGAACTGTGGCACCACAATCGTCACTCGCTCGTTGGCCTGACACTGGGCGCACACGCCGTCCACATACTCCAGAAACGGCTCCAGAAAAGCGCGATAGGGCGATTCGACAATCACCAGCCGCACGCCATCGCCCCACTCTGTCCAGACACGGCGCACCTCCTCGGCCTGCGCTGGATCAATGGAAATATGCACGGCGGTCACATCGGGCGACAGCGAACGGGCGTAATCGAGCGCTTCGAGCGTGCCCCGGTGAATCCCGCTGACCGGCATAATGACGCGATGCCGCCGCGCACGCGGGGGTGAGCCGTAATTCTCCAGCGACAAATCGTGCGCCAGGTTTAGATAATGGTAATGAACAGCGAAGAACCCGGCCACCAGCGCTGGCAGAAGCAGCGTGATGATCCATGCCCCATCACGGAATTTGGTGATCGCAAACACCAGCGTCACGATGGCGGTGCAGACGGCGCCCACGCCATTCACGACAAGTTTCCAGCGCCAGCCCGGTTCGCCCCTCGTCCCCGAGGCGCGCGCCGCGCGGCCGGCTCTCCACCAATGCCGCGCCATTCCGGCCTGCGAGAGGGTGAACGAGAGAAACACGCCCACCGCCCACAGCGGAATCAGCGCGGTGACGCTGGCGCGGAAGATGGTAATGAGCAAACTGGCAATGGCCGTGAGGGCGATGATGCCGTAGGAGAACACCAACCGGCTGCCCCGGTAGGCGAACTGCCGGGGTATAAAGCCATCTTGAGCCATCACTGCGCCCAAGTTCGGAAAACCGGCAAAGGCCGTGTTGGTCGCCAGAATCAAGATGATGGTGGTGGCCGCTATCGTGCCCAGGTAAAGCAGGCCGCGGCTCCCGAAAGCCGTGCGCGCAAGTTGCGAGATGACCGTCTCTTCTTCGGATGGGACAGCGCCGATCACGCCGAGCAGGTAGGTGATGCCGAGGAACGACACGCCCAGAATCGCCGACATCCAGAGCAGCGTCTGCGCCGCATTGCGTGTCCGCGGCTCTTTGAAGGCCGTGACCCCGTTGGAGATGCACTCCACGCCGGTCAGGGCCGTGGTGCCATTAGAGAACGCGCGCAAGAGGAGAAAGAGCGTCACCGGTTGCTCGCCGTGGGCGACGTTCATGGGCGGTGGGGCGACCACCCCGCCGAGGGTCCCCGCCAGGTAGCGGAAGAAACCCACACCCACGACGAGGAGCGTCATCACTAAAAAGAAATAGGTGGGCGCGGAGAAGGTGGCGCCCGACTCTTTCACCCCGCGCAGGTTGGCGATGGCGATGAGCACCAACAGCCCAACGGCTAACAGCACGCGATAGGGGAACAAAGCCGGATAGGCCGAGACAATTTGCGCCACCCCCGATGAGACGGCGACGGCGGCCAGCAGGATATAGTCCGTGAGCAGGGCCGCGCCCGCCGCCTGCGCGGCCAGCACGCCCAGATTGTCGCGGGCCACGGTATACGCCCCGCCGCCGTTGGGGTAGGCGTGAATGGTCTGTTGGTACGAAATAGCGACAATGGCAAGCAGGGCGACGATGACGAGTGAAATAGGGAAGGCATACCCGAAGGCGCGCGTTCCGCCCGTGGCCAGAATGACGAGCATCTCTTGCGGGGCATAGGCAATAGACGAGAGCGCATCGGCTCCAAACACCGCCAGTCCGACCACCTTACTAACGGTCTGATGCGGAGCATCGGCGGTGGTCATGGGGTGGCCAATGAGCCACGTGCGCCACGAGCGGTGCGGCTTGTAGCGGGTGACCCGATGAATGATGCCGGTCTCGTTTTGGGTGTCGGTGGGCGGTTGGGTCATAAATCAGAGTCAAGAAGGCAGGGCGATGAGCTTCAAGGGCTGCGCTTCATATCCATCACGGTCATCACCCGCCTTCATCCTTCTGCCCTATTCTAGCCTATCCAGCGCCAGACTGAGTTTGAGCGCATTCACACGCGGAAGCTGATACAGCGCGGCGGCGCGTGCTATACTTTGCTCGTGCAGCGCCTCCGCCTCACCTTCGCCAAGACCGCCGCCATGAAATTCAGCGGCCATCTCGATCTGCACAAGACGTGGGAGCGCACCCTCCGCCGCGCCCGCCTGCCGCTGGCATACTCTCAAGGCTTCAACCCCCAACCCAGGCTGCAACTGGCCTCGGCGCTTCCGCTGGGCTTCACCAGCGAGTGTGAAGTGCTTGACGCCTGGATGGAGGCTCCGCAGGAC
>DATDRS010000157.1:0-2591 GCA_035291605.1 Anaerolineales bacterium
CGGGATTGTCGCGACGCTCCTGCCGCTCGTCAACGTGTATTTGATGGTGTTCAAGCCGTTTTGAAAATGTCACTTACTCAAGCGTCAAGTTCTCAACCTGTGTACAAGGAGAAACTCGTGACCGACCAAGTCGCTGTTCCCACCGAAACGACAGAAGCCCAACCGAAGCGCGCCTGGCAAACTGGCTCGCTCTATCGCAAGGTGCTCATCCCCACCGACAACTCCGAGCTGTGTCACGCCGGAATTGATTGGGCGATCGAGTTCGCCCGCACGTGGGAGGCGACGCTCGTCGGCAATCACGTGTACGCCGCGCGTCTGCACGACGACCGCTTCCGCCAGTTGGAGATCGGCCTCCCGGCGCGTTTCCAGACCGACGAGGAGATCACCCGCCAGCGCAAGATTCACGACAAACTGATCGAGCAGGGCCTGATCCTGATCTCGGATTCGTTTCTCGACGTGCTCAACAAACGGGGCGAGGACAACAACCTGAAGATCGAGCGGAAGCTGATGGAGGGGATTCATTTCGAGCAGCTGGCCAAGGACATCAACTCCGGCGACTATGATTTGGTTGTGATGGGCGGGCACGGCATCGGGCAGGTGAAACGCTCGCAGCTCGGCTCGGTCACCAGCCGAGTCGCCCGGCTGATCACCACGGATATGCTGGTGATGAAGCAAAAAGACCGGTCATTGCGCAACGGCAAAATTCTGGTCTGCGTGGACTCGTCGGCCTACTGCTTTGTCGCGCTGCGCAAGGCCCTGCAGCTGGCGAAAACTTTCGGGGCCAGCGTCCACGCCGTCGGCGCGTTCGACCCTTTTTATCACTATGCCGCGTTCAACAACATCCGCTACGTCCTGTCCTATCAGGCCGGAAAAGTGTTTAAGTTCGAGGAGCAGGAGGAATTGCACAACAACATCATTGACCGGGGCCTGCGTAAGGTGTGCGAGGCCAACCTGATGCGGGCCGAGAAAGTCGCCAAGGAGGAAGGGGCCACGATCACCGCCGAAGTCCTGGTCGGCAAGCCGTTCAACAAGATTCTCGAATGGTGCGAGAAGGAGAATCCTGACCTGGTCGTGATCGGCCGGTGGGGCGCGCACCACGTCGAGGGCGCGGACATGGGTTCGAACACCGAGAACCTGCTGCGGCAGGGTGAGCACAACTTGCTCGTCGTCGGCGCGGCGGACGCCAGGCCCTACGACATTCCCACACTCGAAGAGTACGAGGAAGAGCCGCTCGAATGGGACGACGACGCGCTCAAGCTCATCCTGCGCGCGCCGCCGTTCGCGCAGGCGATGGCCAAGGCCTCGGTGGAGGAATACGCCCGCAAGGAGGGCTACACGCGCATCACACTCGACTTGCTGCACGGCGCGTTAATGGGCATCCTCCCGCCCTCGGCCAAACATTTGATGGGCCTTGAGGCGGAAGATCGCAAGATCGCCGAAGCGCGCAAATCTGCCCGTTCGCCCATCGAAGAATACGTCCCGCACGAGCGAGCCTTCCCCTGGACGCCGGAGGCCCTCGACCGGGTCAATCGCCGTGTCCCGGCCTTCGTCCGCCCGATTGCGATGCTGGCGATGGAGCGTTATGCGCGCGAAAAACACTTGTCCGAGGTGACGCTGGAGGTGACCATCGCGGTCGCCCAGCGGTTGGGGTACGCGGGCGATGTCGAAGATCCCCTTCAGGGGAACGGTGTGCAGGCGCAGCCGTCCATGCCCTGGACGGACGAAGCCTTGACCCGGCTGGAGCGCGTGCCCAAGTTCGAGCGACCGATGGTGCGCGAGATGGTCGAGAGCCTGGCTCGCCAGGCCGGGCATTCGGCGATCCATTACGAGATCGCCGACGAGATGCTGAAGAAAGTCCGTGAACTGTGGGAAGCACAAAGCCAGGGCGCATTTGGTTATTTCAAGGGCATGGCGGCTGACGTCAAGACGGACACAGAGTAAGCGCCAGCCGGTCTTGGATGGAAGCTGGGCGACTGTTTGCAAGACAAGCAGTCGCCAGGAGGAATTAAGATGACCTCAGCCAATCAGAAAGCGCTTCGCAAGCTTAATTACTTGTACCAGATCTGCAAAGCCGGGGAACGCGGCTTTGGAGTCGTGGCCGCCAACGTCGCTAATCGCGGCCTGAAGCTGATCCTCAAGACCTGCGCTCAACAACGCGCCCGGTTCGCTGACGAATTGAAAGGTGAAATTCAGCGCCTGGGCGGCGCAGTGTCGGAGCAGGGGATTCTGCTGCTGCTGGGGGTGATCCACCGGGGCCGGATAGATATTTTCGCTACCCTGACGATTGGCGCCCAAAACGTCGAGAATGTGGTTCTCGGTGAAGCCCTCCTCGGCGAGAAGGCAGCCGTAAACGCCTATCAGGGCGCCATGGCGACAATTTTGCCGGCCGAGACGCGGGCGTTGCTGGAACGCCAGTACCAGCAGGTCAAAGAGACGCACGAGCAGGTGGACCTCTTGCGGGGGCGGTCAGGCAAGCGCCTGGTGGTCCGGCTGTTTGATTCCGAGCAGGATGTCGAGGCGGCCCTGCGGGCGTTGGAACAAGCCGGGTTCCTCCGGGACAGCCTGGAGACGGTAGATGTTAAGCAAGTGAC
>DATDRS010000158.1:0-7008 GCA_035291605.1 Anaerolineales bacterium
GCGTGGTCACGCCCGTGCTCGACTTCGCCGTCAGGCACCCGCGCCCCTTCGACGCGCGCGCGATGATCGAAGAAGGGCTGACCCTCGCGCTCGCCACCGACCTGTGCCCGGCGTGCTGGGTCGAGTCCATGCCGTTGGTCATGCAGTTCGCCTGCCGCCAGCATCGCCTCTCGCCGGAGGAGGCCCTGCTCGCCGCCACCGTGAACGGCGCCAAAGCGTTGGGGCTGACCGACCGCGGCGCCCTCGCCCCCGGCCAACTCGCGGACATTCAGATATGGGACATCCCCACCGTCGAGGATGTGATATATCGGCTGGGGAACAATGCCGTCGAGACGGTGATAAAGCGGGGAAAAATCGCGGTGAGTGATTCAACCTTCTTCGCCATTCCACCATGATTCCTGCGCCAATCAAGCGCGTCCCCCAAGCCTGGCTTTGGCTGGGCCTGATCATATTCGTCGGCGCGTGGCTGCGTTTCTACCGGATCAATACACTCCCTCCAGCGCTCTCCGGAGACGAGATCCTCGTCACGCTGTTGGCGCGGGACGCCGTCGCTCACCAAGATTTCCCGATTTACTTCCCAGCCGGTTACGGCGGCTTTCACCCGGTGATTGTCTACATGACCATGCTGGCCCGCTGGCTCACGGGAAATCATTTCCTGGCGATCCGTTTCGGCGTCGCCGCCCTGGGGGTCGTGAGCATCCCGATTGTCTTCCTGGCTTTGCATGCCATCTTCCGCCTCGATGACACGCCTTCCGAACGCAGCCTGGCCGAGGCCCTGATGGGCACAGGCGTCTTTGCCATCATGTTTCCGAACATCCTTATCAACCGCCTCGGCTTCGAGGTCATGTTTCCGGCCCTGGCCGGCGCGTTGGCCTTTCTCGGACTGGCTCAGGCTTTGCGCACAGGTCGGCGCCGCTATTACGTGCTCTCCGGGCTTGCGCTGGGCGCATCCCTCTACACTTATTACTCGGCCCGGCTCTTGCCGGTCGCCATCACCGCAGCCTGGCTCTGGGTGATGCGCCTCTCGCCGCGCGCCGAACGGCGTCAACTGCTCCGCGGTTTTGCCCAGATTGTCGCGACTTCGTTCATTGTTTTTGCGCCTCTCGGGCTGTTTTTTCTCCAAAACCCTCAGATGTTTTTTGCCCGGGCGGCGACCACGAGCTCACAGACTTTCAGCCAGGGTCCAGCCGCTCTCCCAGGGATCATCCTGTCCAACACGCTCTATACCCTCGCCGGTCTTTCCCTGCCCGGTTTCGGCGATCTGATTACGCGACACAATATCGCGGGCCACCCCGTTTTCGACGCTTTCCTTTCTCTGCTCTTCTGGCTGGGCGTCGCCGTGATGCTCACCCAACTGCGAACCCGCCGGGCAGCGATGCTCAGCGCGTGGAGCGCAAGCATGCTCGCGCCTGTAATTGTCGCCTTCTCTCGTTCCCCGCACTTCACACGCATGCATGGGGTGCTGCCCGCCTTGGCGGGCATCTGCGGTCTGGGAGGCGTGGCGCTATTTGAGTTGATCCGGGTCCGCCGCGCGCGTCTGGCGCCCGTCGTCCTCGCCGCCGGTCTGGTTTTCAGTTTAGGCGCAAGCCTCTACGATTATTTTGTCCGCTGGGCGAATGATCCGCTCCTCTTCGACGCCTTTCAAATTGGCAATTGGCAGGCCGGCCTGATCGCGCGAGAACGCGTCGGGACTGGCTTCGTCTATCTCACGCCAGAGCTGCTAGACGACTATTCCAGGCCGACCTTTAACTTGATGCTTGACGGCCACTCCCGCGCGCGCGCCTTCCCTGGCCCGGATTGTCTGGTTTACCTCGATCAACCGGATCGTCCCCTGACCTACGTCGTGGACCTTCTGTTAGATCATGGGACGATGGACAACCTGTATCGGACGTTCCCAACCGGACGGCGGAGCGAACTTATATTGCAGCAACCCCCTCCCGCCTGGCCGCTGTTCGCCGTTTTCGATGTTCCTGCCGGAGCCAGCGCCATTGCGCCGCCGCACACAGCCTCGGTCACGCTCGGCGACACGATCCGGCTGACCGGATACTCCATCACGCCGCCGGAGATCCGCCCTGGCGACACGTTGACCGTGACCTTGTATTGGCAAGCCATCCAACAGCCAAGGGAGCACTATATCGCGTTTGCCCACCTCCACGCCTCCGGCCAGGCAGAGCCAGCCGCGCAGCACGACTCTCCCCCTTGCAACGACACCTATGGCACGACACGCTGGGCGCCCGGCGAAACGATTGTGGACAAGCACATCCTTACAGTGCCTGCAGACTTTGGCACGCGTGTCGCTACCGTGGCCGTCGGAATGTATGCCTGGACCACGCTCGAACGGCTGCCGCTCAGCGGCGCGGACTCACCGGATCAGCGGTTCCATCTGCCGGACATCCCCGTCATTCACTAGCTTCAAAAAGACTCACGTCGGCGCGAACGTGTCTATCATCAGATGGGGATCGCTCATCGGGTACAGGATGGGGCAGGTGCAGCCGCGCCTGATGTATTCCTGCACTTTGGCGCGGGCTTCCTCCGGCGTGCCGGTCGCCGATATGCGCAGGACGAATTCGTCCGGGACGTACTGCATGGCCTCGTGGACCTGCTCTTTGGTGGCGGGCCAGCCGAGGATGGAGTGGACTTTCTTCACGACGTCGTCGCTCACGCCGGAGGCCTTGGCGATGTGCGGCTGTTGGGCGAGATATTGGGTGAGCAGCGCTTTCGCGGCCTCGACGGCTTTCTTGCGGTCGTGATCCACCGAGCAGACGACCAACTGTGGGCGGTCGAGGTCCTCGACGCGGCGGCCGGCTTTTTTCGCGCCTTTATCCAGCAACTCCATCGCCTTGTCGTTGTACTCCGGCGGCACGCAGTAGTTGAGCACTGCGCCGTCGGCAATCTCGCCGGTCAGCTCCATCATCTGATCGCCCGTCGCGCCCAGGTAGATGGGGACGTGGCGCGGCTCGCGGCGGCCATGCACCACGTCCAGTTCGATGCCCGTGACGTGGTGGAACTCGCCGTGAAAGGTGACGCGCTCCATCCGCAGCAGGCGGCGCATCACGTCAATCGTCTCGCGCATGGCGAGCAACGGCTTGCGGCGCTCAATGCCGACGTTCTTCGCCAGCGGGTCCCACCATGCGCCGATGCCGCAGATGATGCGGTCCGGCGCGAGGTCGTCCAGGGTCAGAAACGTCGCGGCGAGCAGCCCGATGTTGCGCGTCCAGTTGTTGATCACGCCCGACCCGACCTTGAGGCGCGTGGTCGTCGCCGCGTAAGCCGCCATCGGGACGATGGCGTCGCGCACCAGACGGCTCTCGGCCTGCCACACGGCCTCGAAGCCTTTGCTCTCGGCGTACTGCGCGAACTTGATGCCGTCTTGCAGGGAATGCGCGTCCTGCAGATAAAGCGCCACTCGCGATGCAGTCATAGGGGCCTCCTTGTGTCGTTACTGCGCTCAATGTGACCAGGCTGGCGATGGGGAACTTATCGCTCCTTAGCCGCCTGATAAACGGCCAAATCTTCCGGCACATCCACGTCCAGTGCGGCGCCGGGCAGGCGGCAGAGCCGGACCTGCGCCCCGGCTTTCGCCGCCAGGTCGAGATGCCGGCGAAAACTGCCTCGACCGAAGGCATAATCCATCCACCCCGGCGGGCGCACGAACAGCGCATTCGTCCCGGACTCGCGCCGGTCGGGAGCGATGACCACCGTGGGTTCCGCGCCCTCGTCGGCGATGAGTTGCTGCACGTCGCTCGCGGAGAGAAACGGCAAGTCCGTCGGCAGGATCAGCACCGCGTCCGCCCCAAGCCCCCGCGCCGCTTCGGTCGCCCGGCGCAGCGCCTGGTTCAGGTCCGGCGCGCCGGATTCGGTGACGGTATAGGCCCTGTATTCCCGCGCCAGGGCCAGCGCCTCAGAGTCGCGGCTGATCACCAGCGTTTGCGTGATCGCCGGGACCTGCGCCAGCACGTCGAGCGCGTGCCCTAGAAACTCGCGGCTCAATCCGGCGCGCTCCTGCGGCGAGAGCACCCGCGCCAACCGGCTCTTCGAGCGCAAAAAGGGTTTGACCGGAACGATAGCCCAGATGGTCATGAGAGCTGCCAGTGATCAGTCACCAGCCATCCGTTACAAATTATCGGCGGTGAGTTGCAACCAGGTATAGAGATTGGAGATTAGCGATCGGCAAGGGCGAAGTCGAGGACTTCGCGGGCCAGCCGGACGCGCTCGGCTTCCGTTTTCATGATCGTGTTCGTCGCCAACACTTTCACCTGCTCGTTCTCCACCTTCTCTTTCAGTTCCGAGTCCACCACGTCGAGGACAAAGCCGCGCAGCAGCCCGGCGTAGTGTTCTGCGACCGCCGCGGCAGACGGCTCCCAGCCGAGTTCTGCGAACATCTTGGCGGCCGGCCCCTTGAGCGCCTGCCCACCCACGATGGGTGAGATAGCCACCGCGCCGGTGTGCCTCACCCGCTCGCGGAGGCCGGGCAGGCTCAAGATCGGGTCAAGGCTGACGAAGGGATTGGACGGACAGAAGATGATCGCGTCTGCCGCATCGAGGGCGGCCAGCACCTCGTCCGTTGGGAAGGCGCTGCTCAGTCCATCGAACCGGAAGCCGCTCACGCGCGGGCGGCACTGGCGATGCACGAAGTACTCCTGAAACTCCAACTCGCCCTCGTCCGTCTGCACCATCGTGCTGACGATGTCGTCGGTCATCGGCAGGAGACGCGTCCGTACGCCAAGGGCCTGGCATAGCGCGGCAGTGACTTCAGTGAGCGATTGGCCTGACCACAGGCGGCGCGAGCGCTCGACGTGTGTGGCCAGATCGCGGTCGCCGAGGCGAAACCAGGTGGCGCCGCCCAACCGGTCCAATGCTTCAAGGAAATTCCACGTCTCGCCCGCGAGGCCCCAGCCCGTCTCCAGGTTGGCTAGGCCCGCGAGGGTATACATCACCGTGTCGAGGTCAGGCGAGATGTGCAGGCCGAGATGCTCGAAATCGTCGCCGGTGTTGACGACGAGCGTGAGTTCTTCGGGCGTGAGGCGTTGGGCAAGGCCGTGGGCGAGTTTCGCGCCCCCCACCCCGCCGGCCAGGGCAACCACATTCACCGGCGTACAACCACGGCGCCAAGCGCATGGCGTGAGGCGGCGCGCAGCGTGCTGGAGTTCGCCGGGTAGCCGAGTGTGAGGAGGGCCTGAGCCTCCCAGTCGTCGGGGAGAGATAAGGCTTCGCGCACGACTTCCGGACAGAAGAGCGGCGCGCACATCCAGCACGCGCCGAGGCCTTCGGCATGCGCGGCGAGCAAAAGGTTCTGCACGGCCATCGCCGCGCTCTGCACGGCCATCAGGTATTCGGCTTTCTTGCGGCGGGGATCGGGATATTTGTCCATGTCCGCCATCGTCAGGCACACGGCGACGATCACAGGCGCGCCGGTCATTCGGGCGTAGGAGCGGCGCGCGTCTGTCTCCACCACGTGGGCCGGATCGCCGTCAGCCAAACGGTCGAAACGGAGTTTGTCGCCCATCGCCCGCGCTAAACGCTCCTTAACTGCGGCATCTTCCAAAACCACGAAACGCCACGGTTGGCGGTTGTGCGCCGAGGGGGCCCACGTGGCCGCCGTCAATAACCGCTCGACGACCTCAGCCGAAACCGTGCGGCCGGCATAACGGCGGACTGAGCGCCGCGCGTGAATGGCCTCCAGCAGTTCCACTTACTTCTTCGGAAAGACCTGCTCGGGTCGGATGGTGTAGGTCACGCGAACTTCACCGGGTCGTTTGGGGTAGTTCCGGTCGCCGTGATACTTCTCGTTGAGTTTGCAGATCATAGGGTAGCCTCCTTCTTCGGTCTCCGAGATCGCCGTCCCTCGAATGAGAAGGTACTTGTACGGATCGGCGGGGTCAGGGATCGCCAGCGCGACTCGAGCTCTCCGCTTCATCACCTTATCCTTCACCCGCCCGCGCGCCGTATTGATCGTGATGTGCACGCCGTCCCAGTCGAACCAGACCGGCGACACTTGCGGCGAGCCATCTTTGAGCGTGAGGGCGAGGAAGGCAAAGGCTTTGGTCTCCCACTTGAGGAGGTACTGAAGTCGTTCGGGTATTGAAACCATTTAGCTTCTCCAGCTTAACGGATTGAACGGATAGAACGGGTTTTCTGCTTTCATCTATGCAAGCGGTTCCACCCGGGGACTACCTGAACAAATCCATCTCTTTGGGCCGGATGAGTTCCTGCGCGCTGCCCTCGCGGAACGGATAAGGCACGCCGCGAATGTGGACAACCGGGCGGCCTTCGTCGGCCTGGCCCATGAGGAGCGAGGCTGCCGCCGCCAGTTCGTCGGCCAGCCCGATCTGGGTCACCTGCAGCGTGTAGTCGAATAGGTCGCGGTGGCCGCGCATGTCGAGCAGGGAAGGGAAGCCCGCCGCGCCGATGGCGACGCCCACCGTGCCGGTGCGCCACGCCCGCCCGTGCGAGTCGTTGATGATCACGGCCACGTCCACGCCGGTTTCCGCGCGAAACCGCTCGCGCAGTTGCCGGCAGGTTCCATCCGGGTCGCCGGGGAGGCAGAGCAGATACTCCTCGTGTCCCTCGCCGTGGGGCGCGACATTGGAGCGGTCCACGCCCGCATTCGCGCAGACGAATCCCAGCCGATGCTCGACGATGAGCGTGTTGAACCGCGTCCGCAGAACTTCCTTTGACTCAGATAACACAACTTCGACAAAGCGCGGGTCTTTCTGCGCGGCCTCCGCGAGTTCGCGCGCGCGGGCCGAAGGCGTCACGTCCGAGAGCCTCACCAGGCGGCCTTCGGCCTTTGAAACAATTTTTTGCGCGATGGCGATCACATCGCCGGCGGCCAAAGCAATATCCGCCTCCTTAAGCCCGGCAAGGATGAGCGCGCCGAGGTCGTCGCCCGGCCTGACGAGTGGGAGGCCGGGGAGGGCCGTGAGAGTGAGTTGGGCGGGTCGCATGGCGGCTGACGGATGGTCGGCATCCGTCATTTCGTTATCCCGCTCACCCGAATGCCGCCCA
>DATDRS010000159.1:0-3741 GCA_035291605.1 Anaerolineales bacterium
CGCGCACGACGACCCCGGCCACGTCACCTGGCGCTGGAAGGACGCGCTGCTCGGCGCGAGAAAGTGGTTCTACGCCAAGCTCCTGCGCGGGAAGGCGACGATGGTCTCGCTCCAGGCCCTGCCGTACTTTTACGCGCTGAGCGAGAACTACGGCGACCTGCAGAATGACTACCTCCTCCAGTACGAAGAAGGCCGGATGACGCAGGAGGCCAAAGCCATCTTCGAGGCGCTGCTGCAAAAAGGCCCGCTCGACACCGTGGCGTTGCGGCGCGAGGCGCGGATGACGGGCGAGGGGAGCAGCGCCCGTTTCGAGCGCGCGCTGGCCGAGCTGCAGACCGGGTTGAAGATTTCGCCGGTCGGCGTGGCCGAGGCCGGCGCGTGGCGCTACGCGTTCATCTACGACCTCGTGGATCGCTTCTTCCCCGACCTGGCCGAACGGGCCAGGCCCCTGGGCCGGAGCGAGGCCCGCTCTCACCTCCTCAACCTGTACCTGAGATCCGTCGGCGCGGCGACCGAAAACCAGGCGGCGCAGCTCTTTCGCTGGAAGCCGGACGAGGTCAGGAAGGCGGTTGACCTGCTGGTGAAAAAGCGGAAGGCGAGGCGGGTCGCAAAAGTCGCCGGGGAAGAGGGGGATTGGGCGGCGACGGCCAGACTGCTCAGGACTTAAGCCGCTGAACCACGGAGTCACTGAGAGCACGGAGAGAAATCGGTAGCTGCTCTCAGGTCAGCCGGCCCCGTTCAACTCCGCGAGGTATTTGTCTCGGTTCGCCAGCCGGGCGATCTTGCCGCTGCTCGTCTTCAGCAGCCAGCGCGGGCCGACGAGGCGCACGAGGCGCAGCGTGACGTCGGCGCCGCGCGTGACGCGCTCACGGATCGCCTCGGCCATCCGGGCGCGCCCGGCCTCGTCGTCAGTCTCCACCTCGGCCACGACGACCACTTCCTCGGTCCCGGCCTCCTCGTCAAACACGCCAAACGCCACAACGCGGCCCGGATGGACGCCGGGGACCTCGCTCGCTAACCACTCCAGGTCCTGCGGGTAGATGTTCCTGCCGCCGACGATGATCAAGTCTTTCTTGCGCCCGGTCACGTAAAGCTCGCCGTCGGCCAGGTAGCCGAGGTCGCCGGTGAGATACCAGTCCTCGTGAAAGGCCTGCGCGGTGAGGTCGTCGCGCCGGAAGTAGCCGGTCAACATGCAATGGCTCTGCAGCGCGATCTCGCCGATTCGGCGCTCGGGCAGGTCGCGCTGCTGGCTGTCCAGCACGCGCACGCGGGTGTTGGGCATGGGGCGGCCCGCCGAGAGGAGCCTGAGCGTGGGGCGCGCGTGATCCTCCCGCCGGCCCTCACCCCCTGCCCACCCGCCCCCCGCCATGGGGGGGCGCCCTGCCAGCGAGAGGGGGACGGCGATGCGCTCGGCGAGCAGCGCGCGCTCGTCCACCTCGTCCACGACGACCGGCGCATCAACCCCGCCCTGCGTCACGGCGAAGACATTTTCGGCCATGGCGTAGCAGGTCGCCAGCGAGTCGGGACGCAGGCCATAAAGAGCGAAACGCTGGAGGAACAGTTGATGGCTCTTCCAGTGCATCGGCTCGGAGCAGTTGACGACCGCCCGCCAGCTCGACAGGTCCACGCCTTCCAGGTCACGGTCACGAATCTTCTGGGCGCAGAAGTTGTAGGCGAAGTTGGGCAGCCAGGTGAGCGTCCCGCGATAGCGCGAGACGGCCTGCATCAATTTGTAGGGAGCGCGCACCCACTCGAACGGGGACATGAGCACGAGGGGCGCGCGGCTTAAGATGGGCAGGATGAACCCGGCGATCAGGCCCATGTCGTGGTAGAGGGGGAGCCAACTGACGATCACATCCTGCGGCGTGAGGCGAATGGCCTGCGCGTAGTCCTCCAGTTGGTTGAACACGGCGCGGTGGGAGAGCGCCACCCCTTTCTGCAAGCCGGTCGTGCCCGAGGAATGCTGCAGCAGGACGACGTCCGTCTCGGCCCGGCTCAAGCCGGGGAAAGCGGCAAAATCCGGCTCGGCCTCGCGGACAGCCGTCGAAACGAGCACCGCGCGCACAGAGTCCTTTGCACTGCCTTGCAGGGCCGTCCGGACTTCGGCGGCGAACTCGGGATAAGTCACAACCGCGGCAGGCTGGATCACCTCGACGAGCGCGGCGAGGTCTTGACGGTATTTTTCAGGCGTCAATTTCTCGGTGAGAAACGGCATGATGGAGGGGATTGCGCCGCGCAGGATGGCGCCGAAGAAGGCATGCAACAGCGGCTCGCCGTGCTGGAGAATGAGGATGACGACCTCGCCCGGCCCGACGCCCGCCCCCTCGAGCGCGCGCGCATAACCTGCCGCCCCGCCCAGCAGCCGCCGGTAGGTCACCGGTAGATCGGGCTGGCGGTTCTGCAAAAGGTGAACGGCGACGCGCTCAGGCGCTTCGGCGTAGGCCTGGCGCAGGATGTGAGAGAAAGTTGGCATGGATCGGCCTCACCCCTGGCGCTGGCGAATGACCTCGGCGAGCTGCGCAATCGAGTCGAATGCCTCCCGGTTGAGTTCTGCATCGTCCAGCCGCACGCCAAACTGGTCCTCCACGAAGAGGGCCAGGTCAACCAGGTGAAACGAATCAATCAACCCGCTCGAAATGATCGGCTCGTCGGGCTGGACGGTCCGGTTAGGTTGCTTGAGAATTTGCGCGGCGATGTACTGCGCCAACGCGGCCTGGATGTCGGTCGTCATCGTGTCTCCTGTTCAACATATCGGGCGCCGTAGGGGCAGGGCTGCGTCCCTGCCCTCACCCAGGGCCGCGTCCCTGCTATGGCTCAGTGGCCGGCGTCAACCGCTTCGAGCATCGCCGCGCCGACCCTGGCCGCCAACTGCGCCGTCCCAGATGGCGTCAGGTGCACGGCGCTGTCGGTGAATTCGGTCGAGGGGATGGTGTCCCACAGATCAAGATACCGCCAGCCATTCTTCTGGCTCTGCGCGGCGAGCAGCGCGCGGTACTGGTCGTACGCCCAGCGCGGGTAAAAGAAATTGTACCGGATGTCGCTGTTTTGGCCCTGGCTGACGAACATCGGCTCGTTGACGATCCACACGGGTAGGTCGCCTGCCCGTTGCACCCCGGCGTTGAGGACATCAAAGACCAAATCCTGCTCGGCGAGCGTGGGTGGCTGCAGATTGTGAAACGCCTGGTCGGCGGGCAGATCTTCCATGCGGGGCGTGAACTTTTCGGGGATGTCCTGATCAATGCCCGTCGCCGCCCACATCACGCCGTACAGCTGCAGGCGCAGGAGATCGGCGAGGGCGCGGCGCTGGCCGACGAGGGTGCGATCCCAGAGGGAGGGATGAATGAAACTGGGGTCGTTCGGGTTGAGATGTAATTGGTAAGTGGTAATTAGAGATTGAATGGGCGTCGGATTGTGCTGGAGCAGAGGCGGGAACAATTGTTTGTCGTAGGGAAACGACTCGAGCGTGACCATCCACACGATCAGGTCGGGTTGATAGCGCACGGCCCAGTCCAGGATCAACAGGTCTTTGGCGAGGGACATGATGGGATAGCCGAGGTTGTAGGCGCGCACGCGCCGTCCGTCGCGCGTTGTGTAGCCCGCCGCGTTGATCTGGGCGGTGAGCGTCTCATCGGCTTTGAGCCGGAAGCCCCAGGCGGAGGAGTCGCCGATGAGGACGACGCGGTATTCTCCGGGCGGCTTTGGACCGGCCGCGATTTCGTGCGAGGCGAACATCGCGTCGAG